>CAZIVL010000001.1:489134-508280 GCA_964543035.1 uncultured Gammaproteobacteria bacterium
GAAGGATCCACTTTTTTGAATTTATGACTCCACTACCCAAGAGACGATGGTCAACCAGACGCCAAGGCAAGCGTCGAGCTACTATCGGTATCGCTTTGCCCACACTGACCGCTTGTGCAAACTGCAAGGCTCTCACCCGTCCCCACGCCGCTTGTGCCTACTGTGGCTTCTACAAAGGTGCTAAAGTAGCCAAGTAATGAAAACATCCTCAGACCCCAGGCATCAACTGCGTATCAAACTCGTCCAACATTTGTTTTCGGCGAGTTTCCAAAAAAAACCTGATGCTGCCGTCGAGCACATCTGGAAGCATCTGGGAGACATCGACCCCATGATAGCCAAAGCCGCCCCCGAATGGCCACTAGACAAGCTCAATCCTATAGATCTAGCCATTTTGAGACTTGCCGCTTACGAATTGACCGTTGACAAAAAAGAGCCCTACAAGGTTATCATTGATGAGAGTATCGAGTTGGCCAAACACTTTGGTGGCTCAAACAGTCCCTCTTTTATAAACGGGGCCCTTGGAAAATTATGGAAACCCATCTAAAAAACGCCATCATCCAATTTATCGCCAATGAGTTCAAGCTTGAACCCCAAAATATCAACGAAGATTTGTCATTTCTAGACGATCTAGGGCTCGGAAAAGATCAGACTCAAGATCTTCTTTCTAGACTTCAAGAAGCCCTCGATTTCATAATCCCGACAGATAGTCCAAATATAGATACCCTTGGAGATCTGTTTGATCTACTCAAGCCCGAAGAAGAGGGGACAACTGAACTTTCATGATTACACCCCAAGACTATTTCCAAGATCCCAGTCACTACACCCAAGCCCTCATCCACAAGTCATATTGCAATGAGCATCCCGGAACTACCTCAAACGAACGTCTAGAGTTTTTGGGCGACTCCGTCTTGTCGGTTATTATTTCCGAAAGGCTATATAAGCTCTTCCCAGATCTCCCAGAAGGCCTTCTTACAGCTCGTAGATCCTATCTGGTTCAGACAGGTTCTCTGGCCCAAAAAGCCGTTTCTCTGCAGCTAGATCGCCAGTTACTCCTAAGTCACGGGGAAGAAGACTCCGGAGGCAGATCAAACCCCAGTTTGCTCGCAGACACTTTTGAAGCCGTATTAGGCAGTTTATATCTCGATTCCGGCCTATCAGCCTGCCAAGATTATCTCTCGGTCGTTTTTCCAGATGACGAGCTCACAGCCGACTTTGAGACCAAAGACCCCAAAAGCAAGCTGCAAGAGATAGTCCAAAGCAAAAATCTAGGCACCCCAGTGTACGAGATCGTTTCTTCTACAGGTCCTGACCACGCCCGCGAGTTCGAAGTCGAAGCCAGAGTTGGTGGCAAAAGCATCGGAACTGGCCGTGGCAGCAGCAAACAAAGAGCAGAGATAGAAGCCGCTCGGGCTGCCCTCATGACTTTTAGCTCTGATTCTGGTAAAATTTAGGCATGTTGAGAATCAAATTGGCTCCATTCGGCAAAAAACACGAGCGCCACTATCGTATCGTCGTCGCCGAAGACAGAAGCAAAATCACAGGCAAAACAGACGTAGTTCTCGGCCATTATCACCCTCTTACCAAAGAGCTTTCTTTTGACCAAGAACTTTACAAGGCCTGGCTCAAAAAAGGCGCCCAACCCACCGAAAGAATTCGAAAGATATGCAAGACTTCCTAAACTTTCTGATTACCCCGCTTCTCTCTGATCCTTCTGCTCTGCAGATTTCAGAAAACGGCAGTACAGTCACTCTCAAAGTAGGGGATGCCGACACTGGCCGCGTCATCGGCAAGCACGGAGCCACAATCAACAGTCTACGCACTCTCGTAAAAACTTACTGTGCCGCCCAAAGTCTTCCTCCCATAAACTTGATACTCGATGCCCCAACTAAAAAAGTCCAGTAGTACTTACTGGTGCTTCTGCTTCTTCACCCACACCCACGCTCAAAGTAGCCGCATTTGTTAGCCCAACTACCTGAGGCTTCACCTCGTTCACAACAGCTTCGTAATCAGGCAATGTCCCGTTTACGTCAGTCACAGTTGTTCCCCAAGGACTCCACGCTCCTTCAATCACAAAGTCTGCCTTACCTGGCACATACCGAATTGAGGCCACCCTAAGAAGGGGCATTATATTGTTTAATTGTTTAGAAAATGTCACGACATCAATAAGCTCAGACACTTCAATGGCAGCCGAAATCTTCAAAACCGCATCTCGATCCTCACTGGGAGTAGCAGAGCTACTGGCAACCCGAACTTCTCCCACACTTACTCGATAAGAAGATAGTGTCAAAGCTGAGTTAGTCACAGCTTGTCTAATTCCCAAAATCATCGACCACACCTCACGCGACGGTGGAACAGCAGAGGAAAGCAGCTCCAGATCCATCCCAGCAGTCTGCAAATCAACAGACTCCAAGTCTCGAACTTTAGCTCTCAAATTTTCTACTTGCTCTTCCACTGTTTTAACTTGGTTTTGTTTTGCAAACAGATCCCTAAATTGGTCTTGAGAAGCGAGCAATATATTCAAACTTGTAACGATAAATAGCACCGCAAACACGGGATATCCCAGCCAAGTATGTTTGTTTAAATTAAATTTCATTTTGGCGCCGAGTAAGCAATAACTGCAACAAATCGTCCATCTTTCTGTTTATCCAGACTTGTCAAACTCACATTTTGATAAAATTGCAGCAAGTTTTGCACCACCTGCTCAGCCTGCACCGAAGATTCTACGTCGATCGATATGGTCTGAATCGTACCCACCTGATAATCCCACTTTAGGATGGGTACTGCAAGGCCATATGCATTTTGAGCATGCATGGCCGTATCTTCGCGTCCGGCCAGAAATTGTTTAACATAATTTGCCCTAGAATACAGTTTGCCTATCATCTCTTCATTAGAAGAAAGTGAATTAATTCTCCCCACCAATCTCAAACCCTCAGCGGTCAATCTCTCTTCTTTTGTGCTCAAATACCACCAAAGACCAAACATTCCACCGACTATCAATAGATAAATCGCCAGTATTCCAGTTGTCGCCTGCATTACAAACTTCTTAGTCTTCAAGACTTTTTGGTCCTCAGCTTCTTTGGCTTCTACAAAGTTAATCATACTTCTACATTTCTCATAGCCAGTCCCGCAGCTACACAATAATAAGAAGCCGTCGAGGCCAACGCTTTAGTCTGATTTTGGTCCAGATTTACTTTGGCAAATGGGTTTGCGACTGCGACTTCTATTCCCACAGTAGATGAAAGTATCCCCACCAGATCCAATAGTTGTGCCGCCCCTCCTGAGATAGTCACCAGCTTGATGACTTCTCCCGTATGCTTACTCGCATAAAAATCAGCTGTCTTTTTAATTTCAGTAGAGATTACATTCAAAACAGGTTGCATAGCAGAGGACAATTTACCGTCCAATTTGGTAGGGGCCATCCCGTAAGCACTTTTGTATTGTTCAGCCACACCCGTGTCCAATCCCAACCCTGATTCAATAGCCCGGGTAAATGCCTCTCCCGCAGTTGGAATTGTACGCGAAAACACCAACTGTCCATGTGACACAATTCCCAAATCTGTAGATTTTGCTCCGATATCGACGACCATCGAAGCGGGCAGTGTCGTTGGGACGCATGCCCTCGACGTCGCCGTCAGCTCCGTCTCCAAGGCCAGCACCTCGAGCCCCGCAGCCTGCAACACTTGAGTATAAGAAGACACCAATGCCTTAGACGTCGCCACCAGAAGGATTTCCATATTTCCCGTTGCCTTATCTTTTTTTACTACTTCATAGCTCCATACCGCCCGGTCCATAGGAATCGGAATATATTGCTCCACTTGCCACTGAACCGCCGACTTCACTTCCTCGTCAGATAAGATTGGCATATCCACCACATGCGAAGAAACTTGATCCTCAGGCAGTGCCGCCACCACACGTTTTGACTTAGTTCCTGCTTCTTTTAGGAGTTTTACAATAGCAGCTGTCACCGCCGTCGTATTATTCATACCTCCAGCCGGTGTCGGGATAGAAGCAGCTGTCACCAGTTTCCACTTGTCTTTTCCGATGGGAGCCAGTTCCACGATCTTGATACTCGTCGCTCCCACATCAACTCCGATTTTGGGCAGGTCACTCATATATTTATTGTACGAGGCTACCTCCCGAAAAGACAGCTGCATCAAACATAAATGGTAAATCTGTGTTCAGTGCCGATGCCTTTACCCTTTGGGCCACGTCTGCCGTCCTCCCAGTAGAATAGATCTCACTTCCTTGAGAAGGAAATACTGCCGCCCCAGTACCATTTGATACCGCAATCGATACCGGATTGGCGTTATACAAGGGTCTGATTCTTAGCATCACAGGTGAATATCCTCCCGGCATCCCCAGATCAGTCGCCAAACTTATATAAGTTTTGTTGGCAGGAAACACGAGAGTACAGTTAGCATGCGCATTAGGTGATGCAAAACCATTTCCATGTACTGCTGGATCTCGATCCACCCCATATCTACCGGTAGAATAACTCGTTCCGTTGGTTGAGTAGAGTATTACTTCCACCGCTCCCGAATCAGTATTATTCTCACCCCAATACACACACACATTTGTACCAGTAAATCCCGTCATATAGACTGTCGCCACATCACCTCTGTCCAATTTATAAGGCACGATATAGCTTGTTTGTCCCGCCGCAATATCAGTTCTCGTTACGTCAAAGCTAGCATTTGCCGTTGTCCCAGTAGCCGTAGTCGTGACATATCCTCCCAATGCCTGTTCTACTCCTGCTTCGGCAGCCTCCAGTGCAATTGTTGATTCTTTTTGAGTAGTCGATACATTCACCTCAGTCACTCCTCGCATAGCCACAGAAATCCCGATAGTCAAAATTATTCCCAACACCAAAACCACCACTACTACTGCTTGACCTGATCTCATAGATTTATAGGGAGCACAAAACATAATGTCATTTTTTTGTGCGAAATTTATAGCCATCTTATTTTGAGATGACTTTATGATAGATTAATTACCAAAATTGCGCAATGTCACTTCGGTCTGATAACGCACTTCTCCAGTTCCTCCTCCTGCATGTCCCGAGGTATCAAATCCGACAGAGGCCACCGCATCAAAACATATTTCTACCGTCCGACCATTGTTTGTACAAGAAAACATCGAACCACAACCGGAGGACAATACATTCAGATTGGTCGAGGTCAAAAAAGTTGTCCTTCCAGCAGAAATCGAGGCGATCTGTCCCGATTGCAATATATATCTCAAGTCGTCTTGATTGGCCCGTACCAGATCGAGTGTAGTGGGTGTTGTACAAGTAGCAGCTTCAGAATATTTGATCATCTGCACCATTGCATCGACTGCTGTCGATGCTTCTGAGTTCACAGTGGCGATTGCCGCAGACTTACGTCCACTGCGAAGGGCCGTAAACATAAGTAGCATCACACTCCCCAACAGGATTCCAAACAGACCTACCCCAATAAGCGTCTCGATTAGAGTGAAACCGTGTTTCATATCAATACTTTGTCATAATAGTCTCTACGATAGCAGTTTTTGTCTGCGAGGCCTCAATCCATGTGACAGTTACAGTCGCCACAACTTGTTCATTGGCCCCACTTGTCGAAAATACAAAATCTACATCACTACTATACACGCTTGTCCCTATTACGCAGGCCGTTCCAGAAACTACAGCAGTTCCATTAAAACACCATGATCCCACCGAATAAGTAGTCTTAAACGCCTGCCAACCAGTAGTAGATTTAGCTGTCCTAACCAGTTCCATCGCCTGAGTGGCTAGGTCATGTGCCTCACTCACTCTCTTAGCAATTCCATTGCTTACGACAGTCTTGTTTGTCAAAGAAACCAATGCCACCAGAGCCACCACCCCAACAGCCACAGCGATCATCACTTCCACTATTGTCTGGCCAATACGGTTCTTCACTGTATCTCTCCTCGATCAGTAACCGTAACCGTTGCGACATCAATCTGATCAGTCACAGAAATCACAGTGTTGCTCGTGATGACCGCAGGTGAAAGATTAGTCGCAGTACCCTGTCCCAATGCTCTAAACAATATCTCAGTGACAGTTGGCGGATTTACCGACAATGTCACTCCCGTAGGCAGATTTACAGTCCGAGTCAAATATGGAGTAGGTATAGGTAATGGATAACTATTCTCACAAATAGCCTCCACAGAGTAACTGTTCGCAGACAATCTCACCCGCCACCCCAAAAGCGTAGCGGTGCAAGTAGCAGGCTTCTTACCAGATGTTGCATTATTTTTGGCCAGTTGTAATGTCTGGCGAAATTCAGAAAAAGCCGCTACTTGCCTCTGTCTTTTGTTGTTAGAAGAAAACGAGGCCAATCCCAATGCCACAAAAGTCAAAATCAAAGCAGTAGCTACTATAATCTCCAGTAAAGTGAAACCTCGTTTCATGGATTGGTCAATACAAATGAACAGTTGTTGGACCCACCGCAAGTCAAGTTGCCACAACTGGCATTGTTATTCGTAGTAGTATTTTCCCCCGATGCACAGAGAGTGTAGGTCACGCATCTGTTAGCAGGCACCCCAGAACAAGGGCTCCCTCCCGAATTTTTCGGAGTATATCTATATATCCTGCCTCCTCCCAACGGATCAGCAGGCAGTGTGGTCATGTAGCCTCCTGACACCAGCGTTGGCACGTTTACCAAGTCACATGAAGCTGCCGCTCCAGTACATGGTGGATACGTTGCATTGTCGTTTCTAAACAGTTCAATTGCCGATTGCACAGACAGTATGTCTGCCTGCCTTCGACCGTCCCTGGCAAACTCCTGTGGTCCACGTCCAATAAGAGAGATTATTCCAGCAGACAAAAGCATCACCACACCCATAGAAATTATGATTTCGATTAACGTGAAGCCGCTCGTATTTTTTATTCCAGAATTCATAATTCATTATTCAAAATTCATAATTTCAGTTTCCCACATACCATCTACATTGTATCTTTTCTCCACACATGACTGTCAAATTATTTTTGTAAGCAGGATCAGATTTGTATTCCAAAGTTATATAGATTTTATAATTTTGTCTATTTTCATCCACCCAATATACGTATTTGTATCCTTTTTCGGCTCTAGGCTCTATTGGCAATTTATTCAGATACACAACCTCATCTCGGTCCACGATTTTGCCCTCACCCCACGTGCACGTCTCCAGTCCCTCTCTCCCACAGGCAATGATTTCCCCATTTGCAGAAGAAGCTGGGTATTCCTTGTAATCAGAAAAATACGCGTCCATTGCTCTCGCCACCAGTTCCACGTCTGCTTTCCGCTGCGCGTCTCGAGTCTTCATCTGAGAGGTCCTCAGTTGAAATAGAGAGATCCCCAAGATCAAAAACACTGTTCCGACTACAAAACCTATTTCATTTTTTTTCCAGCTCAGAAGTGAAAAATCCACCTAATGATCATATCACCCCAAAAATATGCAATCCATCCGCCAACTATCAGATATGGTCCAAAGGCAATCATTCCTTTCATATTTTTTTTACTTACCACCAACAGCCAACAGCTTACAGCTGCTCCGATTACAAACGCCATCCACAGTGCGACCAGTATTTTAGGATAGGAAGTCCAAAGTCCGATCACTCCAATTATTCCTATATCTCCACTTCCCATAGCTTTCCCACGAGAGACAAACCATATTCCACCAATTACGATCACCCCGATAATCAGACCCCATATGTCATTTATGTTTATACCCACAACCGACAACTTATAACCAATAACTGTTAGTCCCCATATCAAAACTATCGCATCCGATACCAGCATCGTCTCTTGATCCATTACAAATACGACCGTAGTTGCCCAGACGATACCCATTAACATTATTTGACTTATGAGTCCTATTTGTCCTGTATGACTTATTAATACAAACCCCATCCCCAAAAAAACTTCCACTACCAGGTTTCGAACAGGGATAGGGGAGTGGCAATATCTACATTTTCCCCTCAAGCTTATGTAAGAAACAATGGGTATCAGGTCCAAAAATTTCAATTCGTGTTTACATTTATCACATTTAGACCTACCTACAAACCACGATTCATTTCGAGGTAGGCGGTCAATTATGGCATTGGCCACACTCCCAAGCATGGCTCCAATTACAAACAACAGCACTTCTACCATGCGCACGCAGTTCCAATCCCAGGCGGAGCGGCAACAGTACTACACATTCCACAACCCCGGCCGTTGGCCGAGCTCCAAAACCACCAAGCCACGGGAGTGAGTCCAGAGCAATTATTTTTAAATCGTTTTGATATTACCTTGGCAGCCACTGAGACAACATTAAAACTTGCATTAACAGAATAGACATAGCCTGCGTTGTTATAAGTCAATTGAGTATTCCCATGTGGTGTGGGAGGGGTAGGAAAAGCTACCAGTTCTCCACTTGTTACTATATCAGTAGACCAAGTCCCAGAAGCAGGATATAGAGTGTACTGAGCTGCGTACGACTGAAGGGCAGTTGTCAATTGAGATACATCATTTAGTACTTTGGCGTCACTCGCCTGTCTGAGCTTGTCCGTAGGATCAATTAGAGCAACTACCCCTGACGCGAGTGTCGCCAAAACTCCCATCACTACAAGCAATTCAATAAGCGTGAGACCTTGCCTCATTCTTCCACCAGTCTGCCACAAAAAACACCGCCCTGTAAAGGGCGGTGTTGTTCTACCAAGACTAGATTACTGACAAGCTCCAGAATAAGTAGCGTTAGGAGCAGTTGCTCCGAGATTTACAATTGTTCCTGTCCAGGAACACCAGACCCAATACTGAGCAGTTGGACCACCGTTTCTCTTTGAGAAAACTTGTGTCCAAGCTTTGGCTGCTGTCGGATTGCCTCCAGCTACGTTAGCACTGTATCCGTAAGCAGTATATCCAGACGGTGCAGTAGGAAGTACGGTTAACTCACCTGAGTTAACTATAGCCGTTGACCAAGATCCACCAGCTGCTCCCTGAGGACACCCTGCTGCCTGAGCGACACATGGATAATAGCCACTATTTTGAGCTGCGTATGATTGCAAAGCGGTTACGATTTGAGATACATCGTTTTGTGCTTTGACATCATTCGCCTGTCTCAATTTTTCAGTTGGATCAATAAGAGCAATTACTCCGGCTGCGATAACGGCCAGGACGCCGATAACCACGAGCAATTCTATCAATGTGAACCCAACTCTATTTCTTAAGTTATTTGTTTTAAGCATTTATAGGTTCACCCCCTTTCAAAATCATTAGATCTTATTTGTAATTGTATAAATTGGCATTACGATCGCGTACATGAGAAAACCGATTCCCACTGCGAGTACTACCAGTATTATCGGTTCGATAGCCGCTGTCAAGCCTTTTATCTTTTCTTCCGACTCGGCTTCAAAATAGTGAGAGAGTTTAGCCAGTACGTCATCTAGCTTACCTGTTTCTTCACCCACTGCCACCATTTGCCCGATGATAGGGGGGAATACCTCGCTTTCAGTAAAAGAGATCGAGACCGGGAATCCACGCTCGACTCTTTTGGCAATCAGTTTTACTTCCTGCTCCATGACGACATTCCCGAGAGCAGTCGAAACTATGTTTAGAGCTTCCACAATCGACACTCCTGCTCCCACCAACAGCGACAGTGTGCGAGTCAGTTCCGTCAGTACTACTTTTTGTGAAAGTGGACCAAATATCGGTATCTTGTAAATCAAACCGTCAAACTGTCTCCGACCCAGTCCCGTATTTATATATCCTCGCAGCACATAGACTCCAATAGAGATGAGGATGATCATAAGCCACCAATATTTCACCGAAAAGTCCGATGCTCCCACCACAATTCTTGTAGCCAGAGGCAACTCCGCTCCAAAATCAGCATACAGAGCCGTGAGCTTGGGGATAACTACAACCATCATGAGAGCCACGACTGCCACCATACCGATCAAGATAATTACCGGGTATATGAGCGCCCCTTGCACTTTGGCTGTAAATTCTCGACTTTTCTCAGCAGTATCGGCCAGTCTATTCAGTATGTTTTCCAAGACACCCGCCGCCTCACCCGCTCGCACCAGTGCGATATATACTCGCGAAAACACAGCCGGAAACTTTTCCAAAGCAGACGATAGCGACACCCCGGACTGCACGTCTAGAAGTACTGCCCCCACGATCGACCCCAGCTTGGGAGAAGACTGATTTTTCAAAAGGCTCAATGCATCAGTCAGTGGCAGCCCAGCAGTAATCATGGTTGCCAGTTGTCTCGTAAATGTGGCAATTTCGCCTCCCGATACTCCCGACCCCAGGCTCAAATCCATACTCAAACTAATACCCTTAGGTTGAGCTTTTATTTTGACCGGGATCAGGCTCTGATCGCGAAGGAGACTGGCAGCCGCCGACTGAGTTTCCGCTTCTACTACACCTTTTTGTGTCACCCCAGCACTTGTCTTGGCTATGTACGAAAACTTCATATCATCTCTCCCTTGGCAAATCGCGCCACCTCAGCCGGTCTTATGGCGTAAGCTTGGGCAATCTCCAGTGACAGTTTGTTTTCCTTTACGAGTCTTCCCAGTGTCTGCTCCAGACTCGTCATTCCGTATTCCGCCGAAGTCATAATAATATTGTCCAGCATATGAGTTCGCCCGTCTCGGATAGCCGTTTTGACAGCCGTAGTCCCCAGCATTATTTCATAAGCCACCGCCCGACCGCCCGTTTTGATAGGCACCAGTCTTTGGGACAATACGGCCTCCAAATTCGCCGATAGCTGCAGCCTTATCTGCGGTTGCTGATTTTCGGGAAACACGTCCACAATTCGGTCTATCGTCTGCGCGGCAGAATTGGTGTGCAACGTGGCAAACACCAGATGGCCCGTTTCTGCAATCGTCAGTGCTGCAGCAATAGTCTCGTAATCTCGCATCTCTCCAATTAGGACTACGTCCGGATCTTCGCGCAAGATCGAGCGCAGTGCCACATCCCAAGAATGAGTGTCATTGTGGACTTCTCTTTGTGAGACGACCGCTCTTGCCGACGTATGGACATATTCTATTGGGTCTTCGATAGTCACGATGTGTACTGACCTAGTTCTATTTATTTCATCGAGTATTGCGGCCAATGTGGTAGATTTTCCCTGTCCAGTAGGCCCTGTGATCAAGACAAATCCTTGTCTTAGAGTTGTCACTTCGTGACACAGTTTAGGGAGTCCCAACATGTCGATATTGGGAATCGATTTAGGAATTAGGCGAAAGCTGCCCGCCATTGTCCCTTTTTGATAGTAGGCATTCACACGAAACCGGGCGCGATCAGCCAGCGCGATCGAAAAATCCAGTTCTTTATTGGTGATCAGGATTTGTTTTTGATCTTCAGACACCACCCCCATCATGAGAGACTCGACCGTTGCCGCATCCAAGACTGCGGATCCCGGCACTGCCACCAGTTCACCATCGAGTCTGACCAGAGGAGGGGACCCCACGACCAAATGCAGGTCAGATGCATTCTTCTCAAGTGTGTAATTTAGTAGTTCTTGTATTGTCATAAAACCATCATGTCATCCTGAGCAAAAGCGAAGGATCTCTTTCGGACTAATGACGCATTGTAAAAACAGTTTGGCATATTTATCTGTTCTTGTGCAACTCTTAACACTTCCTCAATAGTAGTAACTCCTTCAATCACTTTCATATATCCATCCTGTTTCATAGCGAGTTCAGATACCACAAAACGAGATATATGAAAGGATCCATGAGCGTAAGCGAGTGGTAGGTTTCCTTTCATATCGTTATCATTCCTGCGCTACACGCAGCACCTCTTCAATTGTGGTAATACCCTCAATAACTTTTAGATACCCATCTTGTTTCATCGTTATCATTCCTTCTTCAATAGCGAGCTTCTCTATTTCAGAAGCAGGGGATCTCTCCAGAAGTAGTCTCCCGATCTTTTCAGTGACCGGCAGCACTTCAAATATACCTACTCTTCCTTTATACCCAGTTCCCGCACATTCCTCACATCCATTGCCCTTAAAAAATTCGAGCTTAGTTTTGTCAGTCGTCCACAGTTTTCCCAGAACCACTTTCATATCATCCACCACGCTCACCACCGGCTCATAACCAATCTTGCAAGAGCTACATATCTTTCGCACCACGCGTTGTCCCACAAGAGCCGTGATTGTCGAAGCGAGTAGATATGGCTCCGCATTCATATCCAGCAGTCGAGGCAAAGCTCCTGATGCCGAATTGGTGTGCAATGTAGAAAACACCAAGTGACCAGTGAGTGACGCCTGGATAGCCAGTTCCGCCGTCTCCTGATCTCGCACCTCTCCCACCATGATGATATTGGGATCCTGACGTAAGAAAGACCGAAGCCCCGAAGCAAATGTCAGTCCAGCTGCCGGATTGATCTGCACTTGATTGACACCCGCTATCTGGTATTCGACCGGGTCTTCCAGTGTCACCACATTTACTTTGGTCGTATTTATGCGCGACAACACCGAATAAAGAGTAGTGGTCTTTCCCGATCCCGTAGGTCCCGTAACCAATATTATTCCGTGCGGGCGCAGGACCGATTCCTCGAGATTTTTTAGAGCCCGGCCTCTGAGTCCCAGCTCCTGAAGAGTAGGTACTGACCCAGTTTTTTTCAGAAGTCTCATCACGATTTTTTCTCCAAACACGGTGGGTAGTGAAGACACACGCAGGTCTATCTCCTCAGTATCGGTTTGGAAATTAAATCGCCCGTCCTGCGGCACCCGCCTCTCATCGATTTTCATATCAGAGAGTATTTTGATTCTAGATACGAGTGCGTCATGGATTTTTCTAGGCAGCACCAGTTTTTCATGCAATATTCCGTCTATTCGGTATCGGACCCGGGTCCGGTCTTCCAGGGGTTCAATATGTACATCCGAAGCACGCGACTTGGCAGCAAATTCCAAGACCGTAGTCACGATTTTTGCAATAGGGGCTTCTTTGATCAGCTCGTTTACCTTTCTTACGTTGACCGTCCTGACCTCTACATTTGTGCCTCCTCCCGCTTCCTTCAAAGCGGCCGTCACCTCAGTAGACAAGCTTTGCTGGTATCTCAGCTCCACTGCATCTTTTACTTGATCAGGATCAGCCGCATACACTTTTACTTTCACTCCCGACTTTTTTTCTACAAATTCGATAGCCGGCAAGTCTAGGGGGTTTGCCATCGCCACTTCCAGTTCATTACTCGCTTGTATAAAGTTAAATGGCACCAAGGAAAATCTTGCTGCCACAGCCCGGTCCACATACCCAAGTGCCACCGGAGATGACGCTTGATCTTCCAGATTTATGTAAGGGATCTTAAAAAATTTGGCTTTGGCTTGTATCCAATCAGTCTTGGAAACAAGTTTTTGTTCTATCAGATATTCGTCGACTGCGATTCCCTTATTTACAAACTCAGATTTGGCCTTTTCTACTTGTTCAGAAGTCAGTTTCTTTCCTTCGACGAGGATTGCAAGTATTCCGGATAGACTATCGGTGCTCTGGGCAGGCATCATATGTATTATTATGCAGTATTATCATATCAATGTCATCCTGAGCTTGCCGAAGGATCCCTTTCTTTTTTATGCATTCATTCATCGTCTCATCTCAATCATTTCCCACTGACCAGTACCATCTGCACATCATCCCCGAGACCTCGATTGGCATTGATGACGTCAGGTCTATTCAGACCTTTTTGTCCAAAAAGCCGACTGCCGGCAAAAAAAATATTGCCATCCTTCACGACGCCCATCTTCTGACTTTGCCCGCTCAGCAAGCCATACTAAAAACACTCGAGGAACCTCCAGGCGAATCAGAGATTTATCTAGTCACCACTCATCCCGACACGCTTCTCCCTACCATCCTCTCCCGTATCCAAGTACTTCAAAGTGGTAATGTCATCCCGAGCGAAGTCGAGGGATCCCTTTCTCTTATAAAGCAATTGCTATCATCCAACTCAGTAAGTGACCGCCTCGAACTTTTGGACTCAGCAAATCTCGATCGCAAAGCAGCTCTCGATCTTCTTGATCAACTCGAACTATTCTTGCATAAGCAGGTCATCCTGAACGGAGTGAAAGATCCAGAGAAAACTTATAACCTAATTTTCGAAACTCGAAAACATTTGCGTGCCAACTGCAACCTCCGCCTAGTTCTTACTAATCTCGCAACGACTCTCAAGAATTAACCACCATATTTTGCATCATCCTCAGCAATCGCAGCGTCCCATTCAGGCGTCCCGGGCCTTATCTGATACTTTCTCAAATCCAAACTTCTTCCTCGAAATTGAGTCAAATTTTCTTTCTCATCAGGGCTAAGACCTTCAGTTGCCTTTTCGAAAGTTTCCCCCTCCATTTGTTTTACTAAAACTTCATGATTAAGAGCATCTGTTTCAACCAATCGCTGTTGGTCTGCAGCACTTCGTTGCGAGTCAGGAATTAAACTATCTAATCTTCCTGGACCATTCATACAAATATATTATCAGATTCTGTCAAAAAATGGTTGATACCGCTCGTTACTACTGGTATCATACCGAAAGCCTATGGCCGACAAAACCTCTTCATATTCCGCCCAAGATATCCAAGTCCTCGAAGGTCTAGAACCAGTTCGCAAGCGCCCAGGCATGTATATAGGAGACACAGGAGAAAAGGGTCTGCATCACTTGGCCTACGAGCTCATTACCAACAGTGTGGATGAGGCTCTAGCCGGTTTTGGCAAAAAGATCTGGGTCACCATCCACGCAGACGGGTCTCTGTCGGTCCAGGACGAAGGCCGTGGTATTCCAGTAGACAAACACAAGTCAGGGGTTTCAGCTCTTGAGCTCGCCATGACCAAGCTGCATGCCGGAGGCAAGTTTTCCGAAAGTGCATACAAAGTTTCCGGTGGTCTCCACGGAGTCGGAGCATCTGTCATAAACGCCCTGTCAGAAAGGACCAGAGTCGAAGTCAGGCGTGATGGCAAGGTCTATTTCCAAGAATACAAGATCGGTGTCCCCAAAGGCGATGTTACAACTACTAAGGCTTCCGAAGCAGGAGTAGACAACAGTTCTGGCACCTTCACCAGATTTTTGCCAGACAAGACGATGTTCACGACGACTGTCTGGGACTACAAGACCATCGAAAACATGGTCCGAAACCTCGCATATCTTATTGCCGGTCTACACTTCATATTCAAAGACGAGCGCCACAATGCATCCAAACAATTTTATTTTGAAGGGGGAATTAGATCCTTAGTCAGTCACCTAAATCGTGACAAAAAATCTCTCACTCTTCCCATCTTTGTCGAAAAAACTGTCGAAGGAGTAGGGATCGAGGCGGCTATCCAATACACCGACAGCTTCAACGAAGTCTTGCAGTCGTTCGTAAATACTGTGAACACTTACGACGGCGGCACCCATGTCACGGGATTCAGGATAGCCCTCACTCGGGCCATCAATGATTATGCAAAGAAGTCTGGTTTTGTAAAAGATGGTGAGGGTCTAACTGGCGAGGACACGCGCGAGGGTTTGACTGCGGTTATCAATATCAAGATGCCCACCCAGCAGATTCAGTTTGAATCCCAGACCAAAGCCAAGTTAAACAATGCCGAAGTTCAAGGTTACGTAAACACAGCCATCAAAGAGACACTGGATACATATTTTGAGGAAAATCCTTCCGAAGCCAGGCGTGTTATCGAAAAAGTTTTGTTAGCCGCCCGCGCCAGACTCGCAGCTCGAGCCGCCAAAGATGCCGTTCTTCGCAAAGGCGCTCTCGAGGGCATGACCTTACCAGGCAAGCTAGCCGACTGTCAGTCTAGAGACCCCGCCGAGTGCGAGCTATATCTAGTCGAGGGTCAGTCAGCCGGAGGCTCAGCAAAAAATGGTCGCGACCGCAAATTCCAAGCCATTCTTCCCCTTCGTGGAAAAGTCCTCAATACTGAGAGAGCTCAGCTGGACAAAGTTATAGCCTTTGAGGAGCTCAAATCTCTGACTATTGCTCTCGGCATGGGTATAGGTGACACAGTCAATACCGCCAAGCTCAGATATCACCGCGTCATCATCATGACCGATGCCGACGTGGACGGCTCTCACATCGCCTGTCTTCTCATGACTTTCTTTTACCGCCACCTCCCATACATAGTGTCTGGTGGCCATCTCTATCTGGCTCAGCCACCTCTATATAAGGTAGAGATTGGCAAGCAAGAGTTTTACGTGTATTCAGACGAAGAAAAGGACAAGACTCTAGCCAAGTTCCCAGGTCAGAAGTTCAGTATCCAGCGCTACAAGGGTCTGGGAGAGATGAACGCCGAAGAGCTCTGGACCACGACCATGAATCCCGCCAACAGGATATTAAAGAAGGTCAATGTAGCCGATGCTGCCGCCGCCGACCATGTCTTTTCAACCCTCATGGGTGACGAAGTCCCACCCCGAAAGAAATTCATCACCACTCACGCCAAAACCGCCAACTTAGATATATAATTCATAATCATGCTACGTATATCAATCTCAGCCAAAGAGTATCTAGCACGTAGCCTAGCTAACTCGGCTCGTCCAATACTTAATGAGTCTCTAAGTGACATAGTGATTGAAAATTGTCCATCCCCTGGCTATTGTGCAATAACTCTAGGTTTGTTATCAGGATTAGGATGTGAACATTGCGGAAAACCAATTGCTGCATCTGCAGAAATCCATCTCAGAGCTGATAATCAATGATACCCTATAGTCCTAGCAATTGGGTGGATTTTCTGGTATAATGAACAGGATTTGAGTAGCAATAGAAATGGCTTTGAAGTCTTCTAGATTGTGACTTGGATTCAAGTATATGTACCAAGGAAATAGGCACAACAGCTTTTCCCATGGAAGAAATAACCGGTTTCAAAGACCCACCGGTGGTTTTCGTGCCCATAATGGCCAAAATAGAGCTCGCAGGATCTCCAAGCTCGAAGGTCGGGATCCATCTATATTTATTAAGCAAGCTAGTCTCAACACTCCCCAAGAAGTGACCTATACACCCACCCACACCTTTGACAGTTTTGATATCAGCCAGGATCTAAAAACCAACATCAGAAACCGAAATTACACAGCTTTGACTCCCATCCAGGACCAGGGTATTCAGCCCATTCTTGATGGCCGGGATTTCATAGGTCTGGCAAATACTGGGACGGGCAAGACCGCCGCCTTTTTGATCCCCATTTTGGACAAGATTATCAAGGATCGCAGGCTCAAAGCCATCATCTTAGCTCCCACCCGGGAACTGGCCCTCCAGATCGACGACGAGTTTCGCCGGTTTGCCTTCGGTCTCAAGATCTTTTCCACAGTTGCTATCGGCGGCGCTCCTATCCAAAACCAGATTTACAATCTGAGAAGAAGCCCAAATGTAGTCATCGGCACCCCTGGTCGTATCAAAGATCTTATTCAGCAAAATATTTTGGGTCTTGGTCAGTTTTCTATATTTGTATTGGACGAAGTGGATCTCATGGTGGACATTGGCTTTATCAATGACGTGGAGTACTTTGTCTCGCTTTTGCCCCAAAATCGTCAGTCTCTCTTCTTCTCAGCCACCCTCTCACCCAAGATCAAGGTCGTTTTGGACAAGTTTGTCCACGATCCCGTGTCCATCAATATCAAAAAGCAAGATACCTCCGAAAACATCAATCAAAATGTAATAAAGGTGGCCCCCGGCACCAAAAAGATTGATCTTTTGCACGATCTTTTGATCAAGTCAGAGTTCCAAAAAGTTCTTATTTTTGGTCGCACTAAGCATGGGCTAAACAAATTGCACCTCGAGCTCCAAAATAGGGGATTCAAAGCAGGTGTAATTCACAGCAACAAGTCCCAGAGCCAAAGACAGACAATTTTGCGCAATTTCAAACAAAACTTTATCAAGATTTTGCTTGCTACAGACGTCGCCAGCCGTGGACTAGATATAGATAACGTGTCTCACGTCATCAATTACGATCTCCCCGAAAACTACGAAGACTATATTCACCGTATTGGCCGCACTGGTCGCGCCGGCAAAATCGGCCACGCACTAACATTCGTCAACTAAATATTCGTCCTATTTGACCTATCGGTCCTATTGGACTTAAAATCACACTATGGACTTCAACCAAATTCTCACTCCAGGAGATATTGACGCAGGTTGGGTAAATACAGTTATCGAAGTCTTCGAAGGCTCGATTCTTAAAGTTGAATACAACAAGGAGCTCTGCACTTTTGAGCTGGACCGCGTAGAACCATCAGTTTTCCCCAAGCCCACCAACTATGGTTTTATTCCCCAGACTCTAGATGAAGACGGAGACGGTCTAGATACTCTTGTCGTTTGTCCAGAGCCTCTTCCCATGGGAGTTCATCTCAAAGGACGCATTATTGGTGTACTAAATTTTGAAGATGATGGTGAGATGGATCACAAGATTATTTTGGTTCCCGCCGATGATCGCGACACTGGCGACAGTATCAATTCGCTCGAGGATCTAGGGGCTAGGTGGAAACAAAAAGTGGAGTTTCACTTTAGTCACTACAAAGATCTCAAAAAGCCAGGTACTACCAAAGTCCTGGGCTGGGGAAATGTAGAAGAGGCCAAAAAAATCATCACCGAGTGCATCACCAGATATCAATCCGCCGCTTCTAAATGATCGAGATTGCGTCAGTCGTTCCAGAGGACGCTCCAGGAATTTACAAAGTATTCAAAGACACTTGGCTTGCCACTTATCCAAGCGAGTCAGCAGGCATTACCAGAGATGATATTTTGGCTAAGTATCCAGATGACAAATACGAAGAGACGACGACCAGATGGCAATCTTTTTACGAAAAGATTAATTCAGACCCAGATAGTGCAACCACATTAATTTGGACCGCCAAAGAGGATGGTGAGATCGTCGGAGTCGTCACTATAGACAAAGCTGCTCCAATCAGAATTGGGGCTTTGTATGTATTACCAGAAAAGCAGGGGCTTGGAATAGGCAGACAACTCATGGAGTTTGTCCTAAATTACTTGGGTCCTCAAGACATTACTCTCAATGTCGCAAATTATAATTCTAAGGCGATTGATTTCTACAAAAAATTTGGTTTCACTGAAGCCGGCCCCATCGAAGATCCATACGGCGTTCTTCCCTCAGGCAAGAGAATTCCCGAGATCCAAATGAGAAAGAATGCGTAGTCTTTTTACCCTTGCTTTGAGGCCGCAAAATAGGTAATATCATTTCGCTCTACTGAGCTT
>CAZIVL010000002.1:0-1236 GCA_964543035.1 uncultured Gammaproteobacteria bacterium
CGGGTGAGCTTGGGGCGCATGTAGAGATATTGAACAAAATATACGAGGGTGTTCAATATCTGTATTATGTATTTTGTATCATGTATCAAGTATCGAACATTGGATTTGGCCTGTTTTAGAGTTTGGGTGTAGGCCATGGGAAGATATTTTTTGACCCAGGGGTTTTGGGAGAGAAACTGGTGATGGATACCACCACGATCAAAAATACATTTGGCTTGGAGAATTTCGTGAGCGAGATATAAATTTTTAATGTCTAATGTTAAATGTTTAGTGTCTAAATAGAGATTGTCGCAGATTTTGTCTTTGACTCTGGGTGAGGAATGCTCGGGAAGAGAGGGTGGCCTACGAAGACCCTTGAGCGTCAGATATAAAACTACTATGACCCGGGTGAGCCAGAGGGTGTGAGGACTCGTGACAATCATGAGATCGATATCGTCATCCTCAGGACAATTGTCCATTGAGAGGGCGCCTGTCACAAAGATGGCCTGGATGGTGGGGATGCGAGAGAGAGATCTACCGACATGTTTTGCGATTTGCCATTTGGGTTTTGAGAATACAAGACGTTGTTTGCGATTAGTACTGGATCCTTCGCGAAGTTCAAGCCTTTCGGCTCGCGCTTTGCGAGCAGGATGACGGGAGGGCGAGAGTGGGCTTTGCCAGAAGATGGCTTCGGCTTTGGTAATAGGATAGTCGAACTGGGCAAAGTAGGAGCGGGCGTTATTGAGAAGCTGAACTGAGGCCATACTGGCCTAGGATAGCATTTATTTCTGTGGGGAGACTGTTGAGACTGCCTTTGCCTGAGAGGACATTGGCAAAAACGGTGGACAACCTAGAATTGATACCAGTGGGACCATCGTAAGTGTAGGAAGCAAGATACCAAGACCTACTGTTTGCAGCATCGGAAAGAACGGTCGCCAGGATGGGATTGGTCTGGGCTGAATCTTGCATATCCAACCTGGGATAAATCTCGCCAAACTCCCTGCCTAAGGAAACTTCGCCAGCATACAGCTTCTCCAATGACTCCTTGGTACTTAGGAAGCTCAAGAAATCCCAAGCGGCGGCGGCATTTTTGCTCTTTTGATTTACCCCTTCGGCCCAAAAGGTGGCCCAACCGACGGGACGCTCTCCCCTTTCTGGATCAATGGGGGCCTGGGGAATGGGATAAACTGAGAAGGCAAGATCGGGATTGGCCTGGCGAATCTCGTGATATCTCCAAGAAGGGGCAAAGTAGAATGC
>CAZIVL010000002.1:1336-241977 GCA_964543035.1 uncultured Gammaproteobacteria bacterium
CGGGATTGGCCTGGCGAATCTCGTGATATCTCCAAGAAGGGGCAAAGTAGAATGCGAGCTTGCCACTCTGGAAAAGAGCAGTGGAGGGCAAAAGCGTGGGCTCCCAAATGCCAAGCGACCTGGAGTAACTACTGTAGTAGTCGAAGACGTCTTGGGCGGCTCGACCTGAAGGAGCATTTAGATTGACATTGTTTTGCAAAAGTAAGGCTCCCAATATGTCCTGCCAGTGATCGACATTTTCGGTCAGACCAAGACTCGCTCCGGCGGTCGTGACTCGGTCACCTGGCTTACAAAAACCAGTCTCTGTCTCACACCGACTGATGGCGATGGCGGCCGATCTGAGCTCATCCCAGTTTTGGGGAACAGTGACCCCGTTTTGGGAGAGGAGAGAGTCATTGACATACATAACCAGACCATCGTATTGCAAGGGAATGGCGAGAAACTGAGAGTTGAGAGAAAGAGACTCAGCAATGACGGGATAAAAGGTGGCACTGAACTGGGAAGCGGAATAGACTGAGGCAGGGACCGGGGCAAGATCTGATCTAAACATGGGGATCCAAGAATTGTGAAGCCTAAAGATATCGGGACCACGACCCTGACTGAGAGCAGACTGCAGGCGCTCACGATACTCACGAACAGATTCCATCTGATAAGCGATCTTTACATTTGGATGAGTACTCTGGTACTCGTCGATAAGAGGCTGCATGACGGATGAGGGCTCCCACAAACCCCAATAAGTGAGATTGACTGTTTGGGATTTTTGAAGAAAACCCATGAGAAAGTAACCACCAACTCCCAAAACTGCCAAAATAATCAAGATCATGAGGATGGGAAAAATCTTGAAGCTGCCTGATTTTTTTACTACTTGGACGGTATCTGTGGTGGAAGGAGGTGGCACGGGAGCCGCTGCAGTGGGAGGAGGTGGTGTATCACCAAAAGACTGTTGATTGGTAGGAAATGGGTTATTGGTTATTGGTTGTTGGTTGTTGGTAGGAGCAGGGACTACCGGCTCGGCAGGAAGTGGAGGCGGAGGAGGTGGAGGGGGTGGAACAACCACTGGCTCAGATATGGGAGCGGGGGCAGGTGGAAGCGGGTCAACGGCTGCGAGGGGATCTCGCAGAGGCGGCTCTTGGACAGGTGGGGCGGGTGGGACTGGTGGCAGTGTCTGATCGTCCATACTTGTATATAATACTACCTGGTAATGAAAAGTTTTAGTAGAGTACTTTTAGTTTTGTGTGTAGGGATCCTCTTGGTGGCCGCTTTGGGCGTGGCTTTTGAGGTCAGATATATGAATAAGGCGTATCCTGGGGTGGTTGTTTCCGGAATACCAGTGGGCGGAAAAACTCGAGATGAAATCGGGAAACTACTTTCGGAAAAACTGGGGACTGCAACTGACATCGAGCTGTCTTGGGGAACGAGTGACTTTAGAATTGATTTTGAAGCAATTGATTTTGAATACGATATCCCAACTACCCAGACCCAAGCTCTTGCTTATGCTCGGGGTGGAAGCTTCGGCGAAAACATGAGAGCTAAATGGGCTCTGATATCAGGTAAAACGGCCCGGATACCAGTGAATTACTTCTGGAACGAAAACAAATTGAATGAGATGGTGACGGAGATCGCGACGCAACTGGACATACCGGCTCGGGAGCCTGAATACGAACTATCAACGGACCGAAAAACGGTAAATGTAGTGAACGGAGAAGATGGCCAGGAAGTAAACAGAAGAGACCTGGTGTTTGATATCCGAAACGCAATGGCTCTGGGAGGAGAAGAAGTAGAGATAGAAGTGAGAGTGATTTCTCCCAGACTGAATGAAGAGCAGCTGGATAGAGCCCGAATGCGGGCGGAAAGATTGATTGGGAAAAAATTGGTGGCTACAAATGCCTCTGACAACACCGAATGGGCGGCTCCTGATACCACAATGTTTTCCTGGATTGATCCGGCTTCCGACGGATACAGAACAGCTGAGATTGATGCCTGGGTGGGACAGCTGGCACAGGCGGTAAACCGCGAAGCACAAAATGCCTCGTTTAGATTTGTGGGTGGCGGGAGAGTGGAAGAATTTAGACCTGCGAGAAAAGGCTACATGGTGGATACAGAAGCCACCAGAAAATTGGTACTGTCTGCTATATCTGAGCTGGAAAGTGGCCAAGTTGAGCGAAGATTTGAGGTTATAACACAAGTTACAGAACCTGTCGTAAAAACTGGTGATATTAACGATCTGGGGATAAAAGAACTGATTGGGCGAGGAGAATCGTGGTTTTCGGGCTCGATCACCAACCGCATATTTAATCTACAAAAAGCGGCGGCGGCTCTGAACGGAGTCTTGGTACCTCCGGGAGAAACTTTTTCTTTTAATAAAACTGTGGGGGAGATATCAGGGGCCACTGGATACAAACAAGCGTATGTGATCAAAGATGGAAAGACTCTTTTGGGAGACGGGGGTGGGGTGTGTCAGGTGTCCTCGACTCTGTTTCGCTCTGTCCTAAACGCAGGACTGCCAATCGATGAGAGAATAGCCCACGCATTTCGAGTGAGCTATTACGAAGAAAAGTATCAACCGGGATTTGACGCGACGATATTTCAACCTAGCCCTGACTTTAAGTTTAGAAACGATACCGGGCACCATGTACTCATCCAAACCGAGTTTGATGAGAAAAATAAGCATCTAGTCTTCTTACTGTATGGCACAAGTGATGGCCGGGTGGCGACAGTATCGAAAGCGCGAATCTGGGATGTGGTGCCACCTCCTCCCCCTCTATACCAAGACGACCCAACACTACCGGTCGGAAAACTGGTGCAGACTGAACACTCGGCCAATGGATCTAAGGTCGCATTTGATTGGAAAGTCACCCGAGGAGACGAAGTGCTGCAAGAAAGAACATTTTTCTCAAACTATAGACCCTGGCAGGCGGTGTATCTGAGAGGGACGAAACAATAATATTTAGTGTTTAATATTTAGTGGGAGTGGTGTTGGGCGGGCACATATCCTCGGTCTCCGGCATGAGACAGCGAGGCTCCTGATCAAGACACCCCGGGCGAGGGCGGCAAGTGGGTGAAGCTTGGGGACATACCAAAACAGGATCACAAGGAGCAGTCACACACTGGACCTGGAGATAATAACAGCCAGAAGACGGAGTAGGCTTGCCAATCTGAATGACCGGATAATTGTCAGTTGTAGAGACGTCACTGTAAGGAGTAAAAACAGACTTATCTGAGGCAGTTTGGGCTGGGCGGGTGAGAAATAAAATAATAAAACTGCAAATGAAGATCACATAGAGGGCCCAAGAGGTGGGAATAGTGGTTCTCACGCTATATGCTCATCATTTGGTAGTAACTATGCGTTTGAAACGCATTTAGATGAGCATATATCCATAATACAGGATAATTTCCTGTATTCTGGCTATAATTACACTTCATGAAAAAAACTGTAGAGGCGGCGAAAAAGATTGTGGAGATGATCAGGCCAGAGCTAGGCAAAAGGGCCGTGATTGTGGCGCTGTCTGGACCCTTGGGCGCGGGAAAGACTGCCATAACCAAGATCATCGCAAATGAGCTGGGGGTCCTGGAAGATGTCACCTCCCCTACTTATGTGCTGCACATTCCGTATCATGTATCTGGTATCGAGTATCGTGTATATCTAAATCATTTAGATGTCTGGAGATTGGAAACGTGGGATGAAGTAGAAAGACTGGGACTACAAAAGATGATAGAAGATAAATCGCTCATAATTGTCGAGTGGGCGGACAGGTTTAGAGAGCAGTTAATTGGTGAATCGGTGAATCAGAAGATTAAATTAATTTGGGTGGAGATTGATTACAAAGAAGGAGAAGAGAGGGAGATTAGAATTTCCTAACTAGATCTTTGGCAAGATGGGTGGGACGGGGGGGTGGTTGTGCACAATCTCGAGGCGAGAGGCGGGATCTAAACTGGATAATAAATTTGCTGCTTGAAAAGAGGCGTCGAGGCGAGACTGAATCTTTTGTAGCTCATCTGGCCTGGGATCGACTGGGCTCAGGTCTTTGCGCTTGGCGAGATTTCTCGAAATAGTTTCTGCTGGGGCAGTAACTAAAATGCGCAGGATTGGTAATAAATTGTGGGTTGCCTCCCCTGTTTGAATTTTTGCAAACACCTCTTTTTCATTCCCATCCAGAATCGCCCAAAATAAATTTTTAAGTTCTGAACCTACAGCGATGATGAAATCATGTGTTTCTAGAGCTGGAATTATCTGTTCCTGGTAAATACGTGTCGTCACGCTCAGATATCCAAGATTGACCTCGGGACTTGATTGGCCTGGAATAGAATCTAGGTGCTGCTGTTCGTCTAACGTGATTTGATGTGGAACTTCGAGCAATAAGACTTTTTTGCCTTGGGCCTCAAGTTCAGTTTTTAGAGCCTGGCTCACTGTGCTGCTACCCGCGCCATCGGGACCATCGACCGTAATGTACCGGGGAGAAACCACAAAATTGGCCATAAGCTGATTATACCTATTTAGCCTGATAAAATGATCTAATGAAAATACTCTCCATCGAGACTAGTGCGGATGAGACGGCGGCTGCTGTAACTGAGGGACTTAATGTGATCTCGTCGGTACGGATCACCCAAGAAATTCATGGGCAGTGGGGTGGGATGGTCCCCTCTTTGGCTAAAAGAGATCATGAAAAAAATATTGACTGGGTGATCAATAAAGCACTAACTGATGCTGGGATTGAACCAGGAAGGGATCCTTC
Source organism: uncultured Gammaproteobacteria bacterium (assembly GCA_964543035.1). Classification (GTDB taxonomy): domain Bacteria; phylum Patescibacteriota; class Microgenomatia; order CAZETR01; family Amesbacteraceae; genus CAYHIN01. Next base: position 6,070 of record CAZIVL010000002.1, read on the forward strand.
GACTGCCCCGAGTCCTACGGACTCGCGCTTTGCGAGCAGGATGACATTAGAGAAAGACATTGACGTAATAGCCGTGACCCAGGGACCGGGGTTGTCCATTGCTCTGGGAGTAGGAATAGAAAAAGCCAAGCAGCTGGCGACGCTTCACAATAAGCCTATCATTGCTGTGAATCACATAGAAGGACATGCACTGTCAGCTCTGGTGGGTGCTACGAATGTGAGCTTTCCGTGTGCTGCGCTGGTTATCTCTGGTGGGCATACGCAGATAATTCTGATAGAAGAGATTGGCAAATATAGAATCCTGGCTGAAAGCTTGGATGACAATATTGGAGAAGCCCTGGATAAGGCTGCGCGAATGCTCGGGCTACCGTATCCGGGAGGAGCGGCGTTTGAAAAACTGGCGCTCCTTGGAAATCCTAAAAAATATCCTCTCCCCTTGCCGATGGCTGGAAAAGAAGATAATCGATTTAGCTATTCGGGGCTTAAAGCGGCGTTTTATAGATTAGTAAAATCGCTGGATACTGCGCTGACTCCAGAGCAAAAACAGGATTTGGCCGCGAGTTTTCAGAGTATGGTATTTAAACACGTCGTTCGGATTACCAAAAAGGTTCTTTCTGAACTGCCAGTGAAAGACTTGCTAGTAGGAGGTGGAGTGGCAGCTAACATGACACTTAGGGATAAGTTGTGTGAAATGGGTAGTGAGATAGGGATAAGGGTAAGATTTCCTAGTAATATAATGCTGTGTACTGATAATGCGGCAATGATAGGAGTCGTGGCTGGGTTTAAAGCCGAAAGAGGAGAATATTCTGATCCGGAAAAAATTGATAGACTGCCGCGGTGGAGAGTGGATGCTTAGTTACACTTGAGAGCGGTCAGACACTGGGTGCGGGCTGCTCCTTCGGGAGCTGCATCACAAGCGGAACAGTCGATCTTGGGAGCGCCTGAGGCACCGAGGGCTTCCTGGATCATCTCTGAGGGATCGGTAAAGGTGACATCTGTGGGGAGAACAAACTTGGAAGGATCGTTTACCCATGTGGAACACTTGTAATCCAACTGCTGGTCGAGATCGACTTGGGTATTGGTGCCTGCCTCGACTTGGGCTGAGCCTGTGGGAACTACCATGGCCATCTTGTAACCTGTGGCCTGACCATCCATCCAATAGTAGATCGTCTCGTCCATGGTGATCATGTGGCCGCCAGGAAAATCGCCTCTCATCTTACCCCCGCTTACGAACACTTCCGTTGTGGTGCTGTTTGCCGGATCTGAGAAAGTACAGGTCTGGGCGACAGTCGAGGCAAAAAGATCTCGAAGAGACTGAGGGTTGTTAGTCGTTGGTTGTTGGTTGTTAGTAGTTTCTGAGGATGGATTGGAGGGTTTGTTGAGAACTACGAATGCTCCCCCACCAAGTAAAACTAGAGCTATGACGACTGAGATGATGACTTTGGTGTTCACTAGGACTGATAATACACCAATGATATAATGTTACAAGAGCTATGATCCGACTTGTCACCGGGGAGCTAAATATAAATTAAGTATTGGTTGAGGTGGTATCTCCCGAAAGGGCCGCAACCCCGTTATCTAACGGGGTTTTTTGTTACACTGAACCTATGTTTAGCAAATCTTACGAACACAATAAATACGAGAAAGATATCTACCAGAAATGGGAGGATTCGGGGGCGTTTGAGCCTTCTAAAACAGGAAAGCCTTATACAATACTAATGCCACCCCCTAATGCTAACGCGTCTTTGCACTCGGGACATGCGATGTACACGATAGACGATATTTTGATTCGCTGGAAGAGAATGCAAGGATTTTCGGCACTCTGGGCGCCAGGATTGGATCACGCGGGTTTTGAAACACAGTATGTGTATGAAAAAAACTTGGCAAAGGAAGGTAAATCGCGAATGGACTTTGATAGACAAACTTTGTACGACAATGTGTATAAATTTGTAAAAGATAACTCCGGGTTGATCGTAGAACAGTTTAGACAGCTTGGATTCTCTGCAGATTGGAAAAGAAGCGTGTTTACTCTTGATGACCACGTTTTGAAGCAAGTGTTTGAGACTTTCAAAAAGATGGAGGGAGACAATAAAGTATATAGATCTGAATATATTGTGAATTTCTGCGTTCATTGCGGTACGAGTCTGGCTGAACTAGAAGTAGAGCACGAAGAACGAGTGGATCCTTTGTACTATGTACGTTATCCCCTTTTAGACGACCAGACGAAATACGTAATAGTTGCGACTACCAGACCAGAACCAATTTGGGCGGACACACACCTGGCCGTAAATCCTAAAGACAAGAAAAACAAACATTTGATTGGACAAAAAGTGTTGAATCCCCTAACAGGGGCTGAGATGGAAATTATTGGAGACGAGTTTGTGGAACCAGAATTTGGAACTGGAATTGTAAAACTAACACCAGCACATGATCAAACAGATTTTGGTGTGGCTAAAAAACATGGACTACCAATTAGACTAGCCATCGATCTGAGAGGAAAGATGGTGCTGGAAGCTGGGAAATATGCTGGCATGAAAGTAAAGGAAGCGAGAGAAACAGTTTTGACTGATTTGAAGGAGAAGGGATTGATTGAGAAAGTGGATGAAAAATACTTACACTCGGTCAATCTGTGTTACAAGTGCAAACGTGTTTTGGAACCAATGGTGACACCAAACTGGTTTATAAAAGTTGAAGATCTGAAAAAACCAGTAATTGATGTGGTTAAGAAAGATCGAGTGAAATTTTATCCAAACAGATTTAAGAAACAAATGCTGGATTGGCTAAAAATTATGCATGACTGGCCTATTTCTCGCCAAGTAGCCTGGGGAATCAGAATCCCAGTGTGGTACAGCCTGAAAGATAATTCGACTCTGCAAGTAACATATCTAAAGGCCAATGGTGAACAAGTGCTCCGAAGTGGCGAGGGGGTTTTGAGCGAAGGGGAACTATTGGAAGCTAGGTTGGGATTACAAAGACTTCAAGCTCCAATTGGTTGCAAGTATGTAATATCTGAGACTTGTCCAGGAGACGATTATTTACAAGAAACTGATACGTTTGATACTTGGTTTTCATCTGGACAATGGCCACTTGTAACCCTAAAAGGGGATGAGTTTGCTACTCGATATCCTACCGATGTGATGGCAACATTGGCAGATATTTTGAAATTTTGGGTATCAAGAATGATTATGTTCGGTCTGTACATTAAAAACGAGATTCCGTTTAAAGATGTGTATTTGTGGTCGATGGTAGCTGATGCAAAAGGAGTAAAGATGAGTAAGAGTAAAGGAAATGTAATTAATCCTATTGAATACGTCAACAAATATGGCGCCGATGCTTTGCGAATGACAATGGTCTATGGTGTGGCTCCTGGAGGATCTGTTCCCCTATCAGAAGATAAAGTGAGAGGCATGAGAAATTTTGCAAATAAAATCTGGAATGTCGCTAGATTTTCTCAGACGATTGAAACAGGAACGCAGGAAGATACAGAATGGGTTAGCGAGCTAAACACGGTCGTAAGTTCTGTGACTGGTCACATGGAAAAATATAGATTTGGACAGGCAGCCGAAGAATTGTATGAATTTGTGTGGCACAGAGTAGCCGATGTCTATATAGAAGATATTAAAAGTAAGAAAATCTCTGGAGGTAGCTTAAAGATGGTTTTGCACACCTGCTTGAAACTTTTGCATCCATTTATGCCGTTTGTGACGGAAGCGGTGTGGAGTGAACTGGGTGAGAAAGAGATGTTGATTACTACTGAGTGGCCGACGGTTTGATTGGTACTGGATCCTTCGCTTCCGCTCAGGATGACAACGGAGAGTTATTCTGATTTTTCTTCAGATTTGGATTCTTCTGTGACTGCGGCTTCACCTTCAGCGGGAGCGGCGGCTTCACCAACTGCCCCTTCGACTGGAGCAACAGGCTCCGCAACTTCTTCTTTGGCAAGAGCTGAAATCTGGACGATGAGGGCGTCGGCCTCGGTGAGGATAGTCACCTTGGAAGTGTTTACAGAAATATCACTGACATGGAGAGCGGAACCTACCTCAGTAAGGCCTGAGATATCGAGCTGAATCTTTTCTGGGATATCGGTGGGGAGAGCTTCGATCTCGATAGTGTCGAGCTGCTGAACCAAGACTCCGAGACCGTCTTTTTGGGCCTGGGACTCACCTACGAGCTCCACTGGGACTTTGGTAGTTACTTTTTGCTTGAGATCGACTTGGTGGAAGGAGATGTGAAGAAGCTGACCAGAAACAGGGTGAATCATGACTTCTTTGACGAGGACTGGATGCTCTTCCTTCTCCCCTTCTATTTGGAGATAATACAAGGCTGACTCTCCGACTTTTTTGAACATCTTGGAAAACTCTTTGGAGTTGAGCTGGATTGATTGGGAAGAGAGGTCACGACCAAAGATATTGGCGGGAACGATACCTTGGGCCCTGAGCTGCTTTACAGCACGACCGGTAATGGTGCGGGGTTGAACTGAAAGTATGTGTTTGTCCATTTGTTTGTTTTTTGTCTAATGATTAGGGTCTCGTGAAATCGATGTTTAACTGAAAGTTATTTGGATGGGCGTAATTATACTCGAGATGCCCGGCAGCCGCAACAGAAGCTGATTTGTCGACTAAGGCCGCCCAGGTGGAGGGATAGGACAAAGAGAGCGTGACCTCGTCCCCTATTACCCCGGGCTGATTGGGAACATCGAGCTGATAGTGAAACTGTCTTGAGGTGGGAATGGGGGCATGGTAGGTGAAATCTACATTTACAGGTTGGGTCTTGGGAACGGTAAAGGAAACACCCAGATACTTGAGTCCCCCACTGAAACCGGTTTGGATGGAGTCTTTGGGAAGCGAGTTGCCATCTATGGTTACTTGGTAGTCGGGAGAAATATTTGAGGGAACATATACTCGCAAATACTCCTGATGATTTTGACCTACCCAAGAATTTGTGGGGGGCGAATAACGGTACGAAAACTGATGCAAAGTGGTTTGCCCAGTATCGGTTAAAGTAATGGAGGTATTTTGAGATTTTTGGAGATAGAAATTGGTCTTTGAACCACTGATATTTGATGAAACGGGATATGAATAGTCGATCAGACAGGGTAGAAAACTGCGACATTCGGGAAGACCCAACTCCCCCATGGAAAGACCGGACACAAAAACTTGGCGATTTTTTATCTGATTGTAGAAAAGTTTGATGACTTTTTGACTGCGAGCTGAATCTAGATCCCCGGCTTGGGAAAACACACTACTGAGAAGAGACTTTAGATACTGGCTGTAGTCATCTGTCGAGTTGAGCTGAGATTGGTAAGAGGATGAAAAATTTTGAAAATTGATGGGATTTTGGGACTCCCCCACCTGAACTGACCCTATGATCTGGACTAAGGATTTGAGAGTCTGCATATCTAGCAAAATTACTCCATCTACTGGCCGGTTGATCTCGTTTTGGGCGAACCAGGCGATTTTTTCTAAAGTATTTTTTATGTTCGGATCCCAAGATGAATCGCGCATATACCACTGAGAAAGATTTGTGAGACCTTGAAAGTCAACCGGGGGCTGGACGCTACCCTTGAGAAGGAGATCAGTGTCTTTGGTGGAAAAAGGCTGAAACTGATCCACATGACCACTGTCGACATCGACTATGAGAAAGGTTTCTACGAGTCCCCCGCTACCTCTGAGCTCCCAATTGTCTTGGAGGGCCACTAGGTATGTTTTTTTGCCAGAACTAAACGAGGCCAGGAATTCTGTCAGATTGGGTAACAGAACATTTAGTGTATGTCTGGTATCTGCGGCCGTGAGAGCTAACTTTTCAAAAGAGGAAATATGCCTTGGGGTACTGAGATAAAGAGCCCTGAGATCTGCTTGAAGCTGATTTAGGAGGTGGTCTGTCTCAGAAAGGCCAGCTAGCAAACCCTCTGTCTGAACTGTCGAATGGCCGGAAAATACACTGTCTAAATAGAAGGCTGATTTCTGATCTAATAACTTGGTGGTTTGGTCAAGCTTGACTAAAGAGTGTAAGACCTCGCCATACTGGGCCTGAGGCAGACCTACACGAGTAGCAAAAGTTGAAAAACCAGGACTGAGCTTGGAAGTGTAACGAAGGGCTGTATGAAGCTGATTTGAACTGGCGTTACAAAAAGACTGGGTATACAGACAGCTGGACAGGATATAAAGGCTTACGAGAAGGAGTCCTGACACAAACCAAGGAACTAACCCAATAAAGGGGAGAAGGAACCAGAGATGAAATTTTTTTGGCTTTGGGAGGGGAGTCTCGTGGCGGACTGGTTGAACCTTTACTGGGGTCGGCGGTTTGTGAGCGTGGGAGGGGGTGTGGTCGTATATAAATTTGCGGATTAAAACTTGAGCGATTTGGCTGACGGAAAAGGATTGGTCGTATTCAAATATTTCGTGATTGAGACCATAGTTGTGAGCAAACTGATTGGTCAGGGTAATGGCTGTGCGGGAAAGATGAGAGGTGGGATTTTTTACCACCAAAATAAACTTGTGACGATCGGATTTGACCTGCTTGAGGTCTTCATACAATTGGGAAGTGTGGGTGAGGGTCTCTGAAAGAGAAGGGGGGTCGAAGCCTACGAGGTAAATACAGACGTCGGCTTCTCGAGCTGTATTAACAAATTGAACATGTTCATGTGAGGCGAGCTGGCTCTTTAGTTCTGCAGACAACTGATGGTGCTCGACGTTGAGATATACGTGAATTTTTTGAGAAACAACTTCGGGAATTAGAAACAATTTGGGCATCTTCTTAATTGTATACCAATAAGCGGTTAATACGTAAGATATAACACTATACTGTCAGTACGATTTTTTTAGCTGTGCAACTATTATTGTTTTATGGCTAGTTGTTCACAATTTATGTCAGTACATAAAACGTGAAACTACCGCTGGCTAAGAATTGCGGAAATTTTGATGTGTTATTTAACTAAGCCTGGATCCTTCAGTTCGCTTCAGGATGACAATTGATCGAGGGTGGAGTTTACGAGTTTGTCGGCGGCGGAATTTTTTTCTCTGGGAATGTAAGTGAAATTTATTTTGGCCGATGATAGAAAAATCAGATTTTTTATTTCTTGGGCTTTGAGCTTAAGATTTTCGTCTTTGATCTTGTACACTCCTGTGAGCTGTTTGACGACGAGCTCGGAATCTAAATAGAAGTTAAGAGTAGTGGGTTGTGGGTTGTGAGATAAGTAGTGAGTTGTGAGATATTTTAGGGCTTCGTGGACTGCTTGGTATTCGGCTTGGTTGTTGGTTCCGACACCTAGATAAAAACCTTGCTCATAAACGAGCGCCCCGGAGGGATCATAGACGATGAAAGCGCTAGCTGAGGGGCCGGGATTGCCACGGGAACCACCGTCGCAGAAAATATTCAGGTTATAGTGATTAGGGGATAGGGGATTAGATTGCTGATTTTGCATTTGCTGATTGTACAGCTATAAAAGCTATTAGAACAACTAAGAGTAGGGTGTTTTGGGGGAGAGTGAGCCAGTAGTGATCGACCAAGCCAGTCGCGACAATAACTGAAATAGGAATTATGAATGAGGAATTATGAATTATGGACCTGGATAATTTATAAAGCATATAGATAGAGAAGGGGAGGCCGAGCTCGCTAATGAGTAATAGAAAGATATTGTGGACGGGCTGGAACTGAAGTGAGAAAGAGGGAGCAGTTAATTCTGGCTGGAAGACTGGAAAGGTACCGATACCCAGGCCTGTAATAGGGAATTTTTGGATAGCTAAAAATGATTTTTGGAGAAGCCATATGCGATCGGTGAATGACGTAGAAAGTTGTGAGTAGTGAGTAGTGAAATAAGTTGTGAGAATGAGGAGTGAGAAGCTGATTAATATTTTTTTGAATTTTGGAACGAAGAAAAAAACTAATAAAAATAATTCGAGGATGATGGCGGTACGAGAGAAGGTGATGGGGATGGTGAGGAGAGCAATGAAAATTGCTGATTTAGAAAGATAAGGGATTCCTCGACTTCGCTCGGAATGACAAAGTAGTATAAGAAACGAAATTAATAAAAAACCGGCGAGGGCGTTCGGGTGAGGGAACGTCGCATAAGCACGGAGTGTTTCGTGACCTAATAGTGAGATTTTGGCTAAGCCAGGCGTTGCAACATTGAATGTGCGTTCACCGAGCCAGTACCAGAGGCCACCGATTGAGGACTGGAGTATAAACTGAAGCCAGGCTAAAAACGAAACCCAGATAACTGCCCATGGAAGGGCTTTTTGTATAATGTATCTTGTATCATGTATCTTGTATAAGGATAAAAATAATAAATAGTATTCAAGAATACGCAGCCATTTGAAAAGAGAAACTAGGGGAGAAAGACTAAAAAAAATGTTTAATGTTAAAAATATAATGATTAGTACCGGAATTTTTATTTTGGGCCGGTGAATAAATATTAAAAGAAAAATAATTAGGTCGGTGAGATAAAGAGTGGGGGAGAGATAGTCGATCCTTACACCTGAGATAAAAGACCAGCTGGGCCAGAAGTGGAAACCAAGTTGGGAGGGGAGAAAAAGCAGCAAGATAAATAGCAACACAAAGCGATTATATAAGGGATCCTTCGACTTCGCTCAGTATGACAATTTTTTACTATGCCTTGGGAGAGATGATGATGGTGCGGGATCTGCCGACGCCTTCGGAGGCGGTGGCGACTTGGGGATGATCTTGAAGATGCATATGGACGAGCCTTCTTTCTCCGGCTGGCATGGGAGGAAGTGAATGAGGCTGACCGGTGGCGAGAACGCGAGCGACGGCGGAGTCGGCTAGAGCAGTGACTGCGGATTGCCTCTTTTCGCGATAATCGTTTACATTTATAGAAAGAGTGGGCCAAGAACTTTGTTTGGCAAAGACGTGCTGAGAAATAATGTTTTGCATGGCGGCTAGATTTTCGCCGTGATAGCCAATAAGAAGAGCGGGGCTGTCGGTCTGGATTGCTACTGAATAAGTATTTTCGGTACTATTGAAACTAACTTCGACAGTCGTGCCTTCGCCGACACTAATGTAGGAAAGAAGGTCTTGGCAAATCTTGAGGATATCTTGGGTTTGGTCGCTCATTGTTGTATGGATCCTTCGGCTAACGCTCAGGATGAACTGCTGTTCATTTTACCAGGTTTAGCCTCAGAAGGTAAGGTCTCATGCCACCCCAGCCAGTGGCTAGATACTGCTGGACCAAACTCACTACTGTGAGAGCGAGCTGATATAGGGCAAGACCCGAGGGGAACTGCATACCAAAGATGACGATCATAAGAGGCATCATAAAGAGCATTTGCTGAGAAGCTGCTTGCATAGCATCATCAGATTCGGCGGGAGTGGTACTCACGATTTTCTCTTTGGCTTTGGTGACCCCCGACATCATTTTGGCAGTTACGACTTGAAGCAGGGCGGCGGATATGACAAAAAGACCAGGAAGGGGGATGGGGAGACCGGGAATTCTAAAGACATCGGGCTTGCCCATGTCGAGGTACACAAAATTCGTTTTGAGCTGGAAGTTTTCGGGAAGCTTGTTGAAAGAGTAAAGAATTGGATTGAGATGCTCGGTGACCGTCTGACCATTGGGCTTGAGGACGGAGTTGAGAGAATTGAAGAGGGCAATAAGAAGAACGATCTGGACAATCTGGGGAAGACAGCCGGAAGCGGGATTGGCACCATGCTGCTTGTAGAGCTCGGCTTGGGCGGTCATGAGAGCAGTCTTGTCGTCTTTGTATTTTTCTTTGAGCTTATTAAGTTCAGGGGCTAAGTCTTGGACTTTTTTACTAAGCTTTAAGCCTGGGAGAATGAGAGGAGTCATGGCGACTCTCAAGCCAGCTGTGAGAATGACTATGGCCCAGCCAAGACTACCTGTCAGTTGGTGTAACCAGACTAGTGAGTTTACTAAAGGAAAATAGAGTAGTTGATTCCAAAGTTCTAACATATATGTATTATGTATCTTGTATTAAGTATCTTGTATTTAAAGTAACGGATCGGGACCTGCGGGTGTGCCAGGGTGGCAACGTAATATGCGCTTTAGTCCTAGGAAACCTCCTCGGAGTATACCGTATTTGTCGATCGCCTGATAGGTGTAGTGGGAACAAGTCGGGGTAAACCTACAGGCTGAGTGACTAGCTAGTGGTAATGCCCAATAGAGCCTGATTAAGGCCAGAAGTAGCTTTTTCATTGAAAGGAAACACTATAACGTCAATGTTTAATGAATAATGTTTAGTGTTTAACAAATTATAGATTGATCTGCGGAATTTGTTTCTGGCGACGGCTGACTTCGAATACTGTTTGGAGACTACGACTGAGAAACGTGAGTGGGGGAGAGAGTTTGGGAGAAATATAATCTTGAGGTTGGGAAAAGAAAGCTTGGTACCGGATTTTTTGACTACTAAAAAATCCTTTCTGGATAATCGATATTTTTTCGGTATCATGAAGGGATCCTTCGACTGCGCTCAGGATGACAACAGTATAGACTAAACAGTTACCAGTCTCTTGCGGCCGACGGCACGTCTCCTTTTGATGACGTTTTGGCCGGTACGAGTGCTCATGCGGGATCTGAAGCCGTGTTTTCGCGCGCGCTTGAGCTTCTTGGGCTGCCATGTGTGCTTCATTGCCATGGGTTAATTATACAATATAATTGGCTTTGTGGAGATATTTGATGTTATTGACGAGAAAGATGAGGTAATTGGACAAGCGACTCGCGAAGAGTGTCATACAAATCCAAAATTGATACATAGAGCTGTCCATTTCACTTTAGTCGACAAAAAAAATGGAAAAATCTTGTTGACACAAAGATCTTTTCAGAAAGAGACAGATCCTGGAAAATTATGTTTTTTGGGTGAACATGTGTTGGCAGGAGAAACCTGGGACGAGGCGGCATCACGAGGAGTAAGAGAAGAATTGGGGATAAACAACATAACTATCCATAAAAAAGCTCAGAATTTGTTTCACTACACCAACCAGACGGAACTTGTGCAGTTTTATTTAGGAGAGTGGGATGAATCTACTCTAAGCTTTGATAAAGGCGAAATTATTCAGCTAATTTGGAAAACAAGAGATGAACTAATCCAGGATAAAGAGGATTACTCCGAGATGACCAAGTATTGGGTGGAAAATATCAAGTGGTAAGGGCTTGTAAAATTGTGGATATCTAGTGTAAAAGGGGACTGTGTCTTATGATTTGGAAAAAATTTGGGAAAGTGTATTAGAGGCTCTGAAACTAAATGTCACAGCTGGGTCTTTTAATGTGTTTTTTAAGAACACCAGTCTGACTGGAATATCGGAAGCCGGGGAAAAACTGATATGTGTGGTGGGGTGTGATACGCCGATGAAAAAAAGTAACCTGGACTTACGATTTTCGGGACAAATTGCTCTGGAGCTGGAAGCACAACTCAAAAAAAAGTGTGAGGTGATTATAAAAATTCAAGATCTAGGACCCAAGACGCATGAGAAAGAGGAGCTAGGACCACTATTTGATGAAAAAAAGATAGATACGGCGGCAGTCAGACGCGCAAACCTGCGAGAAGACTATACATTTGAAAACTATGCGGTGGGAGGCAGCAACCAAATGGCATTTGCGGCGGCACAGGCGGTGGCTGCTAGACCGGGACTGTCCTACAATCCACTGTTTATATATGGAGGAGTGGGTGTGGGAAAAACCCATCTGATGCAATCAATTGGAGCATCTGTTCTTAAGCAAACTGGGTACCCGGTGCTGTTTTGCTCTGGTGAAGAGTTTACTAACGATCTAGTCGAAGCAATTAGGCTGAAATCGACAGATAAAGTGAGATCAAAATATAGAAAAGTGAAGGTCCTTATGATCGACGATGTGCAGTTTATCGCTGGAAAACCCTCGGTACAGGAAGAATTTTTCCACACATTTAACACGATCCAAAAGGAAGGTGGGCAGATTGTGATGACCTCAGACCGGCCCCCGACGGAGATTGCCAAACTGGAAGAACGCCTGCGAAGCCGGTTTGGAGCGGGGCTGATTGTAGACGTAGGACAGCCAAATTTTGAACTGAGAACAGCAATACTTCTTATCAAAGCTAAACAGCGCAATATAAATCTGGATATGAAGCTCGCTCAGATGGTGGCGACTCAGATAGAAGGAGTCCGGGAACTAGAAGGGTTTTTGACCAAGCTGACTACAGAGATAGTATTTGCCAAGAAGGAACTGACGGTCCCACTGATTGAATCACTCTTGGAAATCAAGTCGCAAAGCGAAGGGTCCAACAAATTAATGACGCCTTCAGAAGTATTTAATATCGTCAGCAGCTTTTATGGAGTAGGGATACAACAGCTAAAAGGAGAGAGAAGAACAAAGACCATCGCCTGGCCCAGACAAGTACTAATGTATTTTTTGTACAAAATAGTCCATCTGCCACTGGAGGAGGCTGGGAGACTAATCGGAGGACGAGATCACACGACGGTCTTGCATGGGTCGAACAAAGTGGAACTGCTAATAGATGAGAACGATAGGGTAGCTTCGGAAGTACGAGAGATTAGAAAGAGGATTGTTGGGGTATAGTATGTTAATAAATTCTAAACTCTAAACTCTAAGTTCCAAATGAAAAGTATTTTGTACGAAGTTATTAACACTCTATTAGGGATAAGTCAGGTAGAATGTCAACAGGTTATCAACACTGAGTTAACCCGAAAAGCGATATGAAAAACTCAAAGTTATCCAAATATCCACAGGGCCTACTAGTTACTACTACTAGTTTAAAGATAAAAGATAAACGGAAGTTATGAGAGCAACTGTTTTACAAGAAAGTCTAAATCGGGGGTTGACCACGGTCTCTAAAGTGATTAGTGCGAGGGGGCAGCTACCAATCCTGGCAAATGTACTCATAGAGTCTCTTCCTGAGGGAATAGTACTTACGGCTACTAATCTGGATATGGGAATGAGAGTGGCAATAGGAGGGAAAGTAGAGAAAACGGGAGCGATTACGGTACCCGCTCGTAACTTGGCTGATTTTGTGGCGACACTTACGGGAGAAACGGTGGAACTGGCTGAGGAAGCAAGTAAATTGAAAGTGAAGGCAGGAAAGTATGGAGCGACACTGGCGGGAATCTCGGCCTTGGAATACCCAACGGTAATCGGAAAAACTGATAAGGATGGAGACGGGCAAAAGTTTAAACTGTCGAAAGCGATAATCTCGGAGATTGCAGCTGAGGTGGCATATGCGGCGGCGGTGGATGATAGTAGGCCGGTACTGACTGGGACTAAATGGACAATGGATGATGGGAAGCTGACAGTAATTGCCACTGATGGATTTAGGATGAGCAAAAAGATTGTGAGTAGTAAGTTGTCAGTGGTCGGTAATTTGGATAGTTTGATACTTCCGGCGAGAGCAATACTGGAACTATCTCGAATTGTTTCTGATGGGAAAAAAGAAGAAGTAGAGATGGTGGTCTTTCCATCTTCTAACCAAGTGGTGTTTGGGTATGACAAGACCGAGCTGATATGCCGAGTCCTGGAAGGCAATTTTCCAGATATAGATCGAGTGATACCCAAGGAGGAGAAAACAGTGGTCCTGGTGGATCATGGGGCTCTTGCGAAAGCGATGAAGGCAGTGGCCGTGTTTGCCCGGGATAGCGGAAATATAATTAAACTGTCAGTAGTAAGTGATAAATTGTCAGTTACGGCTGCATCGCAACAGATGGGGGATAGTGAGGCCGAGGTGGATGTGGATGTCGAGGGTGATGATGTGGAGATATCTTTTAATTACAAATTTATGAATGATTTTCTAAATAGTGTGGATCCTGCTCGGAGGGTAAAGATAATCCTGAATGGCAATATGGTGGCGGGAGTGTGGAAGTCGGAGGGAAATGAGAGTCTGACGCATTTGATAATGCCGATACGGAACTAGAATTGTATAACGTATTAAGTATTATGTATTAAGTATGGAGAGTATTTAGATGCCGCCCACGGGGTGCTCGTCAACAAGCTCTGGGTGCTTGAAGGGATCGAGATATGTGAATGACGTTTTTGAGATTTGATTGCCGGTAGAGTCCAGAAGATATACAGTGTGTGGAATCTCAGTGGACCAAGCTGAGGTGGGGGAAACATGGATTGCGAGGCCGTCGGGACTTAAGCGAGTCTTAATCTCTATTTGGGGTTCTATTTTGATCCTAAACATGTTCAAGGTAACAGGAGTTTCAAAATAAAATGACACGGCTGTGGATGGGAACATGAGAAGGGGTTGGCTACCATCAGGAGGATAGACTATTGTAGGTTTATTTTCTATTTTTGCTGGACGCCCTGACATGACGACAATATAGATTAAACAAGCGATAGAGATAACGGCAAACGACAGAAGAACTTTTTTTGACTTGAGTTTTTGAATAATATTTTGCATATTTTTATATTACTACAGAGGATCGCAATCTCCGGGTTGGAGTGAGACACAATAATGTGGACGATCTCCTGCAACTGGGTGGGTGAGCCAGGGAAAGGCAGCCATAACTTCGTCTTGGGGGACTCCTCGAAGTGTCCCTGAACTCACTTCGTATATGTCGATGGCCCGTCCGGTACGATGCTGGCTGTATTCGGCTCTTTCGGCATTGCATCCGGTACCTGATGCTTGACAGGTTGTACAGAGATTTAATTGAGTTGAATAATCTCTGTAGCCTGCATCAACGTAAATCTGATATCCGCGAGAGTCTCCCCAATCAACAATGTCTCGGACTCTCTGATAGATGTTACTGCCTACTAATCTGGAAACGGGATTTATCTGGCCTGGGGCCTGATAACGATTTTGGAAACTGGCAGTACTTACCGTATATCCAGTTCCATATGGACCAGGCTCGGCACAATTTACTGTGATAAATCCACTGGGAATTACGTTGCTTGCGCCACAGAAGTAATTTTCGGGTTTTACGTAGACATTGTCGATATTAACTTCAAGATGTAGGTGTGTATTGGTCCCCTGATCTAGAAGATTGGCAAAATGATAACCTGAAACGTAGGGACCGGGATTTATGATAGGGAGCCTATTTGCATCCATGTCTAGATGTAGGAAATTTAGGATATAAACGGTTCCATCTGAAGTAGTGGTCCTAAATTTGTGGGGACAACCAGCGTCGTTACATTGAAAGACCAATCCTAAATACTCCCAAGTGGGAGATTGACCGTTGACCTGAGGCAGAAATACCCTACGATCACTGCTGGTAACGTCGATAGCATAACCATAAAAAGGAGACCTTTCGTTGCCTGTACTACACCTGGGATTTAGATAACAATAGTTTGTAGATCCAACTTGAGGAGCACACGAGACTCCGTCGGAGGGAATATGAAAGTAACAATCTCTGACACCTTCCATTTCTCGCCAATACCCATTTGTACCGTGACCACGTGCACCAGAACCCTCTACCTCTTGAATGGAATCGCTATACGAGTAGGTGGAGATTCTGCCGCTCGAAAGGGGACAGCTGGAGTTGTTTTGGAAACCCACTCCATCTCCGACATTGTATACAGTAGGAGGAATAACAAGAGCACTGGATGTGATTATGAATATAAAGAAGGCGACGACCATGGGGATTGCAATTACAGCAGCTATTGCACCACTTAGAGTAGAACTCACGGCAGAAGTTGCAATCGTTCCTACTATGTAATTGAATCTACTTACTCCACCAGAAACAGCATTACTGGTGAGTCCTATACTTTTACCTCCAATAGCAGATTGGATACCTCCAGCCATCGCTGCCCCACCTAGGCCGATCATGGCTGAAGGGAGGAAGGAAATACCAGCAAAGCTTGATCCAAGCATTAAGATAAGACCTGTTACTGCTGGAATGACGTTTTCTTTGATGTATTTGAGAGATTTGATCATGGGGTTTATTAGCTTGATAAGAAGATCGCCTACTATCCAACTTACGGCTAATGCTATGAGATTTCCTATGATTGGAGCTGCACTACCTAATGCTTGAAGTACAGAATTAACTAGTGCGTTGGATGCTAATTTTGTCCCCATTGCGACTATTGTTTTTCCTGCTGAAGTGGCAGCAAACTTTGTCCATGCCCCTTTGGTTAGAGCGGATAGTGGAGTTTGAAAATTTTTACGGAAGGCTAAGGCTACAGGATTGGCAGCCACCTTCATACCGGTGTACTTGTTTAAAAATTTGAGATATTCAATGGTTTTTCCTTGAGATCTCATCTCCATAAATTTTGAGATGACCCCAAATGGTCTGAATTTTGTGGGACCAGAAGCTAAGACCGAGAACATGTCTCTGAGACCTGTTTGCTCTGCAAACTTACTTGTAAGGAAGGACGAACCTAAAAGTGTTTTTGCCGCATTAGCCATGGCTGGGCGAATTGGTTCGGGGATATATGACTCGATGTATTTGGTGAAAGTGAATACAGCTGGTGATTGTAGTTTGACTAGAAAATCTGGAGAGAGGGCAGCTGGATTACCAAAAACGCCATGGAGATCTTCGAAAATTCTACGGGAGTTGAGATAATTAAATTGGAGATTTTTTAGCGCGGGATTGGCTGCTATTTGGCTGTCTATTGCCACTTTGAAGATGTCATTGAAAGCTTTGGCTTGGAGAGCTTTGTTGTGAACTAGGTTTTTGCCTAGTGGAGTGAAGCCTGCAAAAAAGTATCCAATTTGGGCGGACTTTAAAAGTTCAGGGGCAAGGGCTCTGGCTTGGTTAGGTGTAAGACCGGCTTTGGTAAAGTGAGACACCAGGGATGAGAGAACTTGTTTGTCTGGGGAAAGTCTTAGGGGATTGGTTTTGAGATGAGTGTGAAGGTCGGCAAAGATATCCTTACCCTTTTCTGAAGCAAGAGGCTTGCCTACTAAAGATTCTAATTGAGGTAAAATCGATTTTTCAAAATATGAACGAAATAATTCAGGATCAGAAGACGAATTTAATATATAGCGGAGAGTAAATTGATTGGTAATCGGTATTAGTTGAGCAGGGGTGAGTCCTGTGTGGCTTTGCAGAATGGATGCGGTTGATGATGTAAACAGCTTTATTGTGGGATGAACTGTGCGGAGAGTATCAATAATTGGGGAAAGTTTGCGAAGAGTTTCTGTTGTGTTGGCCGAAGGCGAGAGATAGTTTGTAAATTTTATGGTTGATATTAGGGTTTGTTGAGCTGTCTCTGGGGAGACGGATAATCCTCGTGCGATGGGATGGATAAGGCCTGTGAGAATTTTGGCCTCTGGAGAATTTGTAGGGAAGGTATTGGAAACAATCTTTGAAAAATCATTAGCAACTACATCGAGAGTTGTTTTTTGGATATATTTGGAAGAATCTTTAGGGATTGTCGACAGTAACGTGACGATATGAGGTCGAGAGGAAGAGAGGGTGGGGTTTGTAAATACTTCAAGGACTGAATTAGCAATTTCTCGAGTTCGATCGGGATCAAAATCAGTTATGCCTAAATAAGCGATGTATTTTTGTGCATATTCTGGAGTAGCTATTTGAGTAAGTACGTTTGATTTGGTTTGGATGAGGAGATTTGTGATTTGATCGGGGGAGATACCAGTTTTTTCCGATAGGAAGTCTGCATCAGAGAGGACGGTAGATGGATGAACTGTAGTGATGAGATTTTCGAATAATGTGTCCTTTTGAGGAACACTTGCAATGGAACTTGCAAATTCTTTGGAAAAAATGAGATCCTCGGTAAATTTTGATAAAGAGCCTGGAGCGTCTACTTGCTCGGTCTTAAGTTGGGGAAGTATGACTTGGGCTTGTGAATTGAGTTTTTGAACTGCTTCTTTGGTGTGTGTTTCAAGGGTGGAGGGAAGTAATTCTTGAATTAGTAAGTTTAATTGTTTTTCAGAAAGCTTTTGGTTATGAGAAAAGTTACGTATTGTGTCAAAAACCGTGGATGTGGTCGCAATATCATGTTGGGTGTATGTTTGTGCGGCGAGGGCTGCTTGTTCTGATGTGAGATGACTGGCGGTTTGAGTCTGGAGATACTCAGCTTTTTCTTCAGGAGTTTTTAAAGCTTCGAGGTGATTGATTATTATTTTGTCTGTAAGTGGTGCAGGGGGAGGAAAATATGCAAGGACATCTTTCTTAAGAGAGGCGGGTATGGGTTTTCCTGTCGCTTTTTCCACATGGTCAACAAGTTCTTGAGTGAGTCTTCGATATTCTTCTGGCGAAGCTGTACTGACTTTTTCGTTTAATTCTGCAAGTTTTTTGTGAAAAGAGATCTGATCCGCTTTGGGGATGTCTTTGAATGATTCGGCGATAAATTCATCAAAAATTGGACTTCTTTGGGGAGGAGTAGTGGCAATTTCCTGTTCTACTCTTGAAGCTATGGATGCGGAAACTACTCTGACGGTTCTCAGTTTGTGATACTTTGCAACCAGCTTGTCTGCTGGGTCACCTTGCTTTTGTAGCTGAGCTTCGGCTTCTTCCCATTGCTGGACTAGCTCTTGAACTGTAGCTAGATTGATCTTTTTGTCTTGAGTAAGAAGCTTGGTATGGAGATAATCCAAAGCTTCTAACACCCGATCACTGATGGCTTCTTTGGTGTTGCCGGTAATTTTTCCTAGCTGTTGCTTTAGACTAGCTCTCTCTTCATCGTTTAGATTGCTTTGGACCCAATCGATAACTTGCTGGGCATCTATATTGAAGCTTTGGGGATCGGGATGGAGACGGTAACTTCGGGCTATTAACTCGAAAGCGTGTTGGATGTTCGGAATATCGGGGGAGCCTAATTCAAAACGGTCGGCGATATTGTCGGATACATTACTGGGCATTTTGGGCGGGTTCTTCTTGGGTAACTAAACGAACGGCATTTTCGGCATCGGCTTTTTGTTTGGCTAGAATATCGCCGGGTTTGGTGGTGAGCAATTGGTACTCGTCGGGGCTGGCTACAAAACGGATGGCTACATGATTGTTGCCGGCAAAAAATAGACCTTCTCCAACATTGGCCGAGAGAAGTAGATGTTTTTCTCCTTCGGACAGATAAAAGATGGTGGCCACTTTGTCTATGGCTGCGGGAGACTGCTTCATAAGAATCTGAATAGAAGAATTAGTAACAATAGGTTTACCATATTCGGAGGCTAGAAAATCTTCTACATCTTGAGTAATGGTAGTCAGACCCAAGAAGTATTTGCGAGCCCTTTTGGCGATGCCATACAAGAAGGCGGCTGAATCGGGATAGCGCATAAGATACCAAGCCTCGTCTACGACTAAAATACGCTTTTTGAGGTCGCGTCTCATTTTCGTCCAAATATAATCGAGAATAATAAAGATGGCGATGGGTTTGAGAGAATCCTCGAGATCGCGAACTGAGAAGACGGTAAAAGGATTTTTCAGAGTAATATTGCTAGGTTGATCGATAATACCGGCAAAAGATCCCTTGACAAACTTTTCGATGCGGTCGGCTAGAGACTTGGCTTCGGGATCCTCCATGCCTACAAAAGCTTTGTAGAGATCTTCCATCAAAGGAGGAGTCTTTTTTTGAGTCTCGGGATCGGGGGTGATACCTTTCATCTTGTAGGTCTGGGTGAGGGCACGGTCTAAGAGAGCGTCTTCGGTAGGATTGAGATTGCCCATGATGACTTTGAAAAGAGAGTGGAGAGACTGAATCTTCAAATTGAGCTCGTTTTCGTCGGAATACTGGGTCAAAAGAGAGAGGTCGAAGGGATTGATGCGGTTTTGAGAATTGAAAGAAAAGTTGATGTACTCACCGCCTACGGCTTCGCAGAGAGTTTTGTATTCGTTTTCGGGATCGATAATGATGATCTCGGTGCCAAACATGATGGAACGCAAAATCTCGAGCTTGACCATGAAGCTCTTTCCAGCTCCGGCTTTGGCAAAGACCACCGTATTGGCATTTTCGAGACTGAATCTGTCGAAGAGAACTAAGCTACCGTTGTGTTCATTTAGACCGTACAAGACACCGTCGTTACTGGATAATTCGGAAGAAGTGAACGGGAAAGTGGTGGCGAGTGAGGTGGTATCCATGTTGCGAAGAACTCCCAGGTGGTCCACGCAGGTGGGGAGAGTGGTTTTGAAACCCTCGGCTTGCTCGAGAAGGGCGGGGGTAGCTGCTAGTTGGAGAGAAGAGAGAGTACTTGAGACTTGCTTGGAGACATTGTCCAGCTCAGAGGCTGACTCGGCTGGAATCGTAATATAGAGGGAAAACTGGAAGAAACGCTCGATGCCTTTGACCAGCTGGTCTTGGAGAGAGAGGGCGTCCTCGAGCTTGGCCTGCGTGGAGGGATCGACGACGCGACCTCTTTGCATATCGGTACTGATTTCGGCCTCCATTTCTGCGATTTTTCGTCTGAGATCATCCAAAGTACTTTTGCTTTCGACGGGATAAATAAACATAGAGACATTGAGTGAATGATCAAAGTTGATGAGGGCGGAGAGCCAGTTGGCATCGACAAACCGACGGTTGATATTGGTGAAATAGGTGCGGTAGTAGAGATCGCCCAGGCGAAGATAATTGAAGTCGATGGAGATAGAGGAGGGGGCGATGATGTCGCGAACTGTTTTTGCGGTGGTGAGGGACTTATTAGGGACAGGTTGTGAGTCGTGAGTAGTGAGATTGGTCACCGGGGTGCGGGTAGGTTTTTTTAGGGTTGGGAATTTCATGGTGTGGTGGTGGGATTAGTAGTAGGGATGGAAACTTTGGTCCCCAGATCCGAGGCGTTGTAGGAATCGTAGTATAGCTGGAGAAGCTCTTGGGAATTGAGCTGGCGAGATTTGAGACCAATTCTGGCTAGAAGACGAATTAAGTGGTCTCTCTTGGGAGTGAGATTGTTGGTCGCTCTTTCGACTATGGTAGCCATGGGAGTACTGGGCTTGGTGGGGGTCTTGGAAAAAGCTTTGAGAGCTGGAGTAATACCCAACTCGAGAGACGAGAAAGGGATGGAGACAAAAAACTTTTTATCCAAGACGTTACCCTGGCGGAC
Source organism: uncultured Gammaproteobacteria bacterium (assembly GCA_964543035.1). Lineage (GTDB taxonomy): Bacteria > Patescibacteriota > Microgenomatia > CAZETR01 > Amesbacteraceae > CAYHIN01. The sequence goes on from CAZIVL010000002.1 coordinate 26,958, forward strand.
AATGGATTTTATGAAATCTCGGTATTTGATCAACTGCTCTTTGATCTTGGGAGTGGGAGATGAGGACAGCTTGACCTCGAGCTTGTCCAAATAATCGGTAATATCTTTTCTTTTGCTAGTAATCACAATTTGGATCGTGAAGTTGAGAGAATTGAGCATCTGGGCGTAGGCGTAGATGGTGGCTTCTTGCTCGCGCTCGGAAAAAAGGCCAAAGTTGATGGCGGACACCTCGAGAAGTAGACAAGCAGAACCATCTTTTAAGATCAAAAGATCGTTTTGGATGTCGTAGATGTCGAGATGAGTTTGGGTAGATGGGTTCATAAATTTAATGTTTAATATTTAATGTCTAATATTTAGGATACCGATTTAATAATAATGGGCTGAATAATCTTGCCGTTTATGACGACTGAAGTAGGAGAGAAGGTGAGACCTTCTTTTTCGACTGTAATCTGGTAGGTAGATGGCTTGAGGGGAGTGACTATCTGGAACAAGCCGGTTCGATTTGTGCGCAGAGCCCGGGCTGGGATCTGGGTGACACTATCGGTGATCTCGACGATGGCTGACTCTATGGCTGCTCCTGACTTGTCTGTCACCATACCTGCTAGGACATTGGGCTGGGTGGGGGTGGGGACGGCATTTGTTGTAAGGGACTGGTTGTGAGTAGTGGGTAGTGGTAGAGCAGTGGGTTGGACTGGATTTTTGAGAGGTTGGGAGACGGGACCCACTGCAATTGGGGTGTTGGTTGTGGGTGGTGGGTTGTTGGTTGTTGGTAATGGTGCTGGAGTTGGGGGAATGATTGGTTTGGAAACGCTGAGCGTTTCTTTCACCCCGCTGAGCGGGGCGGGAGGAGGTGTATAAGAACTGAAAGATGTTTGGGTAGCTATGGGAGGAGAAGCGGGAGGTGTGGGCACGCTGAGTGGGGCGATGGGTTGGATGATAACAGGCTCGGGTTTTGATGGAGTGGGGACGCTGGGTGTCACAGTTGCCACACTTGGCGTGGCGGGAGTATTGGTGTTAGTTGTGGTGGAATGATATGGAGAAGTGGCGCTAATTATAGGAGCGATATTGCTAGCTGTGGGAATTTCGGTGTCTGGGGCCCAAGAGAACTCCGTGGGGGAGTAGATGGCTCTGAAAAAAGCGGTGATCCAGGCTGTAAATGGACGACCATTGATGGGGACAAAGGCCATGAGGATACCAGCCATGACTGAGATGAAGACGAGGGGATATTTGATAAAAACAGGCAGAGGAAGTCTGAAAATGACTACCCCTAAGATGATTCCGCCTGCCAATTGGAAGAACTGCTTTAGAGTCATGTCTCCCACCAAGCGAAACTCGTATGAACTGATGTTTTGGGGCACGGCGTGCTGTTCCATAGGTCAAGTTTTATTATATATCAATCCATCATTTACGATTGACGGTCAAATTAGCCTTGATACGGTATAATTGGTTAATGTCCGAAGATACTATGGGAATAGAAGGAATTGAAGGTCGAGGTGGGAGTAGGTCTCACCCTATGGGACGCCCGAGCCTTGATCAAGGGCAAAATTTACATGCGCCTCGAGAGTTGGGATTTCATTTTGGAAGAAAAGAAAAAGAGGATAAGCGATCATTGCTTGAGGTGATGGCTAGATTAAACGAGATCAACAACAATCCTGCCTATGTGATTGGAGATCCTGGACCGAAGGCATCGTCTCAAGAAAGAAGACAGCATGAGGAATACCTGCGATTAAAAGCGAGACAGGCAGAAATTTATGCAGCTTGCGAAGATCATCCGAGTATGGAGGAGTTGAGGAAACAAGTTAATGAAGTGGAACGTAATTCGGCTCAAAACGATATTTTGGTGACCTTGACGCACTTGAGAAACAGAATTGAAGCAGCTCAAAAGGACAAAATGGATGCATTTCCAGAAAAAGGATTAGTTGGTTTATATGTGGGAGACGTAGAGAGAAACCTAGAACTGGCTTTGGCGCAAGAATTGGCAAACATTGCCAGAACCAACCCCAGACTTGCAGAAAGTCTTGAAAGAGAGCTGGTGAAACGGGCTTTTCCAATTGATAGGAAACAGGTGCCATACCTAATCCGTGAACAGGGAATATTAGGGCTCAAAAAACCAAACGTTGAAATAACAAATGGTCTTGGTAGGATGGCGAAGATAACTTTGGGTAATTTGGCTGCCGATTTAGATGACGATGTTGAGACTGGTGTTGTGGGTAGTACTCCTCCTTCAAGGAATGGGGCAGGTGCGGAAAATTCATTTGAAGTTAAACCAGAAAAAATGTTTTTGGATCTGATTGATGATATTTCTACTGTTGCTGTGGATCTGACTGCTTTGGCTGGGTATGACGAGAATGGAACTGGAAGCGTGCTTATTGGAAAAAGTATGTTGAGTCCGCGACAGACGATGTATTTTGAAAAAGAAGCAGCAAAATATTTACGGCGAAGTCCTGGTGCAATGAAAGCTTTAATTGGGTACTGGAAAGTAGTGAATCTAATTACAGACGGAAGTGAAGAAGACAGATTTAAAGCTAAGTTAGGCAGATATGATAGTGAATTGGCAAGAGAAGTGGGATGTACTCGGGAAGAGGCAAGTCGAGCAAGAGCAATATTGACAGTAAGTGGATTTCCTCAAGGTGTGCCAAAATTGGGAGTTTTTTTGACCAACTATCCGGGATTGTGGGGAAAAGATGGGGCTATAAAGAGTAAGTTTTATGATATTAAAAACGGAGACGAGACATTGGCAGACCTTCTGGATCGTGGAGATGCAAGGGGTTTTGTAGATGGACTAGAAGATGCTCCACCTAATTCGTGCCAAAAAGAGTGGAGTCGGGTGGGAGCAGTTAGATCTCTCACAAATACTCTTGCTGAGATGTTGAGGAATATAGGGGGATCGAAGAAACCTTTAGTTGTGATGCATGATATGAATGACAAGCTCGCAGAACAGTATGTGAAGAGGAATGTTGATAAGAACGATGTAGAGTTTATTCTTGAGGCATTGGGTCTTAATAAAGTAACTAAAATGGATGGAAACAGGCTGATGCTGTACATGGCAAATCCTTTTTCTGAGCGTGCCTTTAATGAGGCAAAGAAGAGAATTTTGAAAAAAGAGACTGATCTGGCTTGATAAACAATCTTATCGTCCTGGGAGTTGGTTGCTAGCTGCGTCAGCCGCAATTTTTTGAGCGTGTAGCCCAGCTCTATACCAGAAGCCAGTACCACCTCGAGTTTCCGCTTCTTTGATTTGGGCAGATATACCACTCGAATAGCCTCCTAGACCGGCTTTTCCTGCCATGGAGATTGGTCCGAGGGCTTCGCCGAAGGCTGTACCGTACTTGAATGGTGGGACCTTGAGAGCGTCTCGGATGATTTCGGCTATTTTTGGAATCATGGAGAGGATGGCGTAGCCTATGGCAAGTGAAAAAATAGTGCCTTTTGATCCAAAGAGGGGGAAATCTGGTAGTGAGAAGTTTGTAAAACTTACACCAGCAACAGTGCCAAGGGGACTAAGTGGGTTTGTTGGCCAAAAATACATATTGAGCATAAACATGATGGGGACTGTGAGAAAGACTGATGCATTGGCGATAATGTTTCTAAACCAGGCACCGAATCCTTGTTGTCCAGGAAGAAGACCTAGCATAATCTGCCACGGACCGACCACAATAAGAAACATAAGTGTAATGTAAGTTCTCAACATCATCCACCAAACCCTGAAAAGAAGCCAAATAATGATGACGATCATAACAATACTTAAAATAGTGGCAAACACCCCGCCTAGTCCGGCTATGAGAGCGGCGCCGACATTGCCAGAAATGGCAGTGAAGACTGTGTTAATAATACCGGCTATGCCACCTTGGGCAATGAGACCGAGCCAGGCCCCGAAGTAGTAATAGACGATCCTGGCATAATCTGGATGAAAGAACCAAGCTACACTACCGGCTAAATTACCAGGGTCGATTGCACCGGTGAGAGTCATGCCCGAAATAATAAATGAAAGGAGTACATACACCATGTCGATGACTAGGCCTGCTATTGCATAGGAAAACGTAACTAAAAGTAGGGTCGTGATGACTTTTGGAATCATGATCTGGAGCGAAACGGCGGTTTGGGGATTGATTTTGACTCTGAACATGATCATAAATCCTGTGGTAATAAGTAAGATAACCATGAGAAGGTAAGCCATGTTGCGTGATGCCCCCCAGAGAATCCTAAGACTGTCCAGTGTCTGGAATCCATAACCTCCTTGTGCATAGGCTGGAGTAGCTATGTTGTATTTTGCAAGAGTATTGCTGACTTCTCTTACTCCAGAAGCCAGTGGGCGAGCCTGCATTTCGATGATTCCGCCTGTGAAAAGTCCGGGAAATCCACCCATTGCAAATAGAGACCATTGAAGATTTCCTTGAGGGGCGTTAGTACAAGGAACCATGAGACATCGCATCAATTCGACCAAAATAGAGAGATCTGCTGATGTAAGACCTGACATGGGATCTAACATGAGGTAAAGACTATTTATGATCCAGTTAACTTGAGCGAAGGTGTACCTTTCTCCAAAGATTTCGTTTTGGTCTCCTCCTTTTACTTTTTGTCCAAATTGTAGGGCATTTTGGTTATACCATGGGCCTTGGGTTGCAGGTAGGCCGAAGGTGGGAGTGGGAACCACAGTTGTAGAGCAGGGAACATTTTGCATAGCGTTACACGCTCCCTGACCTTGGGAGGTCAAGTCTGTACAGACAGTGGGGTTTGCAAAGTAGCCAACTGGACAAGTACCATTACCGCCACCTTGGACTCCACAGCTAAACGTGCCGGTGTTGTAGACACAATTGAAAGTTTGAGCTGAGGCGGGAGTTGCGAAGCCCAAGAATAATGCCAACGTTATAACTGGAAGTATAAATTTGTTTTTGAAGTTGGGCATGTTTGAGGTGAATTGATTATACAATAACATATTTAAGGGGCAACGCGGACACGGCACATGCCTACATTGGCGATACTCTTTTGGTAGCAGGAATTTAGAGTAGTATTGTTGAAATTTGATTCACGACAATAGAAGCTAGGTGAATAGTTTGGATCCATACCAGTGGGCATATCGCAGTAACCTAGGTACTGACGGGCGGCAGTGAGAATACGGGATTCTGTCCAAGCGGAACATGATGAGACTGGGCCAGCATTGGTCAAAAGACCTGGAGGAGTATAGCGAGAGCAGAATGGGTATGAGGCTGCACCACCCGATTCGTTGTGAAGTTTTTTGGCGGCTGCAAATGTCGCATCAAGAAGATTGCAACGATTTGGGATGTAGCCTGCGGGACGAGCACCAGCTTCGATGGCGGCGTTTGCAAACTCGGGCCAACGAGTCTCGATCCATTGCCATGGACCTGCAGCTCCAGTACTGCTGACATTGCCACAGCTGGTGGCATCTATACACATGGGTCCGCTGGCATTGAGCACACGATTTTCATCCCAACCGGGAGAATTGAGACCTCCTTCGTTGTAAAACACTCCCAGAAGGACGGAGACAGGGACTTTGTAAAAGCCGGCCGCTGATTCAAATATGCGCTGCATGGAAGGAGATCTAAATGAATAGGGAGTGCAGCCGTTGAAACTGTTACAAGATGCATCTGCTGCAGGAAGATTGGCCGGAACACCTGGTGTGCAGGTATTTGATCCGCCACCACCTAGGCGAGTTTTCCAAATAGCGTCGAGAGCACAGAGGGCGACAAAATTGCGAACGTTGTAGCCACCCTCAGAAAGGGCTAGGTCGGACAGATCTCCGGCTCCGGTGCCGCCTACTGAAGGATGGATATTGTCAGGGCCAATGCCATAATTTCTGGCTTGGCCAATCATTTGCTCTGTGGCCAGGCGATAGTCCATGAGGGGGACGCCTTTTTCAGCTGACACCTCTTTTACGGCGTCACTCAGTTCTTGAATGCCGGCATCTTGGGCGGTTCCGGTAAGAAGATGGGGAAGGGTGCTAAGTATAGGAATGGAACCGTGACTGGCTGCATAGTCGACGACTTGACCTAAATGTTGCTTGTAGGCCTCTTTTGATCTGCCAAAATCATTGGTTCCGAGCATTATCAAGGAAACGGCTGAGGGAACAGTGGAGAGCTCGCACTGGAAGGGAGAGTTGGTCCCGCAGGGGGCGGCTAAATCATCAGACCCGTTGCCGTCACGATCACATCGAGGTGGAGTGGAGAGTGGCCAATCTACTCGTTTGGCTGAACAAGAAGAGTAAGAGTAACGTTCGAATGATCTGGGTGTGAAGAAATTTACAACTGGTTGAAGATCGGTATGGCGACCTAATGTGTAACTACCAGAGAAGGGGACCAAAAAGTTTGATGAAGCGGTGATACTGTCGCCGACTTTGGAAAAGACTTCCTTGGGACTTTGGATATTGACTGATATTGAACCTGGGAAATTGGATAGATATGGTTGGCAGGCGGCAAGAATACCGGTACCACCTGGGCCTATGACACTACCAAAGTATTTTGGACGAAGCATTTTTTGGAGATTTAATCTTTCGTTGGTGGGTCCTCCTAAGAAATAATCAGCAAGACTGCCGAGTCTGGGAAAATAAATCTCTGGGCCTCCAGAATTGTTGCCGGCTCCAGCATGGGGATTCCCTGCGTTGGTCTCGTTTGGGCCCAAGCTGGCATCGGGAACATTGCTTGCGGTTGAACCTACTTGGGTTTTGGCTGGAAAGGTGAGGGATCCTGATCTAATCGTTGTGTCGGGTCCACCACCCGAGGTGTCATACCAATTTATGAATCTTCTGAAGAAAGCTTGGGTATCGGAGATAAGATCTGAATAGAAGCGATCAATAAGAGGAGTCTTGGTGAAGACTGCGACACGAGCTTCGGTGGGGATGGTAGCCCTGTTTGCCGAACCGCCTGTGCAGCGCCAATCGTAACCAGGAGTATCGTCTATGTCTTCACACCTAGTGGCTAGCTGGGGACAACATTTACCGAAGTCTCCCTGAGCTGGATTTGAATCACTAGTGCAGTTTGCCAGATCTCCGCCACCGCAGTTTGGAGGAATGATGACTGGATCAAATTTGAGATCGTGAGAATAGGCGAGGCGGCCATTTATTGATTTTCCAAAAAGATTGTCGCCCTCGGCGGTTTGAAGAGTAGTCAATTCACAGCGCTGGTCGAATTCAAGATGATTTGTTTGACCAAAAAGCGCTACTGGAGCCTCTTCGTTTTCACGAATCTCTGTGTTGCGGGTGAAGCCTGTGTAGTTTCCTTCATTGGACTCTAGTTGAACCGCTGTACCATCTCCGAAACCTTGGTGTCGATCGATAATCTGGGTGACATTGCGATCGTCAGGTTGATAATTTTGGGCGAGTTTTGGTCTTGAGATGGAGTTTAAAACTTCGATAAGAGAACTAACGGTTTTTAGATGAGGAAAATAGAGTCTGGAATCTGATCCGTTTCTGATGGTTAGGCGCATGGCGTCGGGACTGTTTGGGTCATCGACGTAAACATCTAGTGGTTGGGGAGAACAAGTGGCAGGGTCCTGGGGATTACAGCCGGCACGCTGACTTGTGATGAGGCCAATTGTGACTTCTCCAACAGTGTCTTCCATGGTGGCGAGGGGAACTCTTTGAAAAAGCTTGGTCCAGAGATCTTCGGGAGAATATTGCCGAATTGATGAAGGAACTTGGGAAAGACGACGATCTTCAGAATCTAAGAGATAGTTGTGGACATTGCGACTTTGATTGCTGTTAAGAACAAAGCGGATGGTGTCTAAGGTGGATTGGGGAAGAAGTTTTTTTATGGGCCCTGAATAAGTAAGAAATGAATCGACACTGGCGATGGGAAGACCAGCTGCGCTACATTGGGGAGCGGCCCAATGCTCGCCGGCGGGCTCGTTTGGACCGGCTATGAACCATATTTCGCGAGATTGATTGGTGACACGCTGGGAAACCTCTCTTATGAAACTGACATACAAAGCAGGATCGGAAAAGCCACAGGAATCCCCGTAGCAAGCTCTGATGATAGGAGTGACGTTGGCCAGATGGGCGGCATTTACAGATTCTATGACACCATTTGTGTCTCCAGGCGAAGTGACAATCTCAACAGACCACCTAAGGCCTACATCTGCGACACGGGGAGGAAATTCTCGATTTACGCCTTGAGCAGAATTTACACCGGCTTTTGAAGGGTTAGTATTGGTAATGGTTTGGAGCTCGGAATTTGTGAGCTGGTGACCTATAAACTCTGGATTCCCCCCAAAAGCATTGAAATATGTGAGAGATCTGACAACCGGATCGCCAGAGGTATCGTTGTATTCATCTCGCATGGTGTCGATTACCGAAGCACGAGTGGGGGAGCCAATAGGATGGTCAAAAGTGGCAAAATCGCCAAACTCGGTAAAGATGATGGATTTGCCGAAATCATTGAACCTTTCTTTCCAGGTTTTTCCGTCTACTCCGCGGTAAGTTGGACTAGTTACCCAATCGAAAGCGTCCACGCCGTTTAGGGTATAGGTGTTGCCGGCAAAGGCGTCGATATCCGTAAAGTTTGCACCCGAGCTGCGCATGGCTATAAAAATGTCTTGTTCTGCGGGATTGGTAAGATTGAAGGCGGGAGAAGTGAGGCGGACATTTCGAAGGTCTGAGGTCCCGGAAATGATGGTATTCATGTATGTTGAAAGTGCGGACCCAATACATTGGGAATTTACATTTTGGCTGGGATTGCCGACTTCGAGATCGTCAAGCCAAGTGGGATTGGTGCCGGCTAGATACCAGGATAGGTAGGTATTGGCTTTGGTGGCTTCGTCGATGGGATCTTGAGTGTTGCCTACTATGGGTAGTTTTGCTGCGGAAAGATCTAAGGTAATGTCAAAGACTGTTCTTTTTCGAATACAGATTTGGGCTCCACAACGATAAGGCTCTCCGTAATTTTGGAAAGTGGTGTCCATATTGTCGATCTCGGTCTGGGTGTATTGACGTTGAACCTCGTATTCACCAAGTGTATTGAGACTTTTGCCACAGGCAAAAGAGAGATATTCGGGTTCCTGTTTCCTGGGAATTAATGGATCACAGGGTGAGCCGGGATAGGGCCTTAGAGGATGAAATTCTTCGTTTGTAGTTTGGTCACACGGATATTCTAGGAGAGAAAAATTGGTAGGATAGGTAGGAAGAGGGATGGGATTTGGAGGGCCTCCAGGTGGAGGTTGGGTAGGAACTGGGATTTGACAGCAAACCCAATTAGACTGGCAGAGACCACCTGAACCTCTTATGTGGCCTGTTTCACAGGCTTCTCCGTTTGGGATGCAGTAATTTCCATTAGTTTCACAGGAGTTGATGGGGGGATTGGTAGGCGCTTGGGCATGAGCTGGGGATAAGAATAGTGAATATAGAATTATGAATAATGGGACTGTAAAGAGAATCTTGCGAAGCATTGCTGATATTATATATCAGCAGGTTTGGTTGGTGAGACAAATATTGAAAGTACTGAGGTCGATGCCCAAGAAAGTTCCCAGGAGATTGATGATCATAACCGAAGAGACGGCCAGGATTAATCCAATCAGAGCGTAGGTAATGGTATTTCGGGCACGAGTGGCAGCTTCCTTGTCAGAGCCGGCCATAAGATACTGGAGGCCTCCCCATAAAAGCATACCGAAAGCGACGAGACTGATTAGAGAGAGGATGGAAGTTAGAACGTTTGAAAAAACGGTTTGAAGTTGATTTAGAGGAGCTACCGTAGGATTCATAAAAATGATTTTACCGTCATTCCGGAAGTCTAACTAGACTCATGCCCGGAATGACGGATGTTGCTCATTTACCATAAGCCTAGATGTTGTTGCTTAGTGGTTTCAACGAGACTTGGATGACATTGATGTTAAACAACGCTTGGATGATGAAAATCAAAGCGTATGCTGAGAAGACGATCGCCAGACCGATCAGAGCGGAGGTGATCTTCTTGCGAGCCTTTTCAGTGCCTTCTTTGTCACCACCGGCGAGAATCCATTGCAAACCTCCCCATAGTAGGAAGATAAAGGCAACTACGCCTGCGATACCTAGGAGAAAGTTGATTGCTCCACTGATGAAGTTTGAAGGTCTAAGATTGTTTAGGCCTGTAAACTCAGAATCACTAGGTTGAATGTTGACATTGTCAATTTCGATAGCTAGCGCTGTAGAAATAGGACTAATAGCCGCTACAGAGGCTAATGCCGTCCCGAATTTTAGAATTTTTTGAATTTTGCTCACTTGATACTCACCTCCTTTCATTGAAATTCATTATATATGATCTATTTTGCTTATCAAATCGAATTAATATTTACCCCAATGGTGCTTATGTTGAATAAGGCTCTGATGATGTAGATGAGGGCATAAACAGAAAATATGATTGCCAGCCCTATTAGAGCATGGGTGATTCTTTTTTTTGCTTTATCCAAACCTTCTTTGTCGCCGCTACTGGTAATCCATTGGATTCCGCCAAATAGAAGATATATAAAAGCAAAAACACCCGCAGTTCCCAAAAGAAGGTCGATAGATTTTGTAACTAGATCTGATGGTCTTATATTTTGCAGGCCATTGTATGGAGAAGTGGGGTCAAGAAGATTGATTGTGGTGTTGGCTTGGGCAAGGAGTCTCATATGGTAGGAATATTTAATGATAATAGGGAAATGCCAAAGAGCGCTTCTACGACAAAGACTAAAGCGTAAACCGAGAAAATGAGGGCAATTCCTACAAATGCGGTAGTCATGCGTTTTGTGGCCTTTTGAACAGCTTCTTTGTCTGCTCCGGACATGAGATATTCGTAACCGCCTCGAATAAGCATGAAGAAAAAGATAATGCCGGCAACACCAAAGATGATATTGATGAAATTGCGTAGGAATAACTGGATGATTGAGGCTCCTGCTTGAGTGTTTGTCCCTATTGCAGGTTTGACTGCAGGATTTGTGATGTCAAACACATTTGATTGTGCAAGAAGCATATGTTTTAGCATGGTACGCCAGGAGCGCAGGTAGGGGGAGGAGGAGGAACTCCTCCTGGTCCACCGGTTGAATTAAGTAATGTGGTGCAGGGAGAAAGAATGTTTAAACCGAAAGCCAGGCCTACTAAAGAGGTAATCCCATATGCTAACACGACAATCAGAAGTCCGACTATCCCGTGTAAAATACGTTTTTGAGCATTTTGAACTCCTTGTTTGTCACCACCGCTTGCTAGCCAATTTAGGCCACCCGTGAATATTTGTACGATAAACCAAAGGCCAGCACTGACGGTTAGAAAACCAATAACAAAACTTAAGATTGATGTAAATTTTGAGCAGGCACCAATGCCTTGAGGATCTCGGACAAAATTGCCAATCTCTCCTACTGATTCGAAATTACCAATAATGGTTTGTGCGGCCAATAGTTTCATGGTGTGAATATTCTAGGACTGATAAGCATGGTGGCGTCGCCAAAAATTAACCAGCCAAAAATGGCAGCTAACACAAATGATCCTCCAACCAAGAGAAGTCCGATAAGAGACTGCCAGATTTTATCCCAGGCCTTGGTAATATTTTTTGCTTCGCCGCCTGCGGACATGAACATGTAGCCCGCGGTAATAAGGTTCCAGAATGAGTAGAGTCCGGCTAGTACGATTGTGAACTTGAGAAGATTGTTGAGCATAAGAATAAGACCTGAGCCTTGGGTACTGTTGTTGTAAACTGCGACGTTGAATCCTTGTGAACCGAAGGGGTTAACTACGTTTCCAAATTGTTGAGCGAGAAGTTTCATAAGTTTGTTAGAAATTGCGTATGTTGATTAGGTTGACTCCAGTAATGGCTGCCACTATTTGAAGTATAAAGTAGGAGGAAACCACAAGCAAGAAACCAATGACACCCATGGTGAGCGCGGATTTGGCTTTGGCTGTATCTTGGGCTGAGGGGCTGCCGCCGGCATTTTTTACCATCATAAATCCGGCTCCTAGAATCATTAAAAAGAAAATAATGCCTGCTAAGGCCATAATGTTTGGGAGAAGATACGAAATGAGTGAAGCTGGGGTGGCGGCAACAATGCCTGCATTCAGATGGTTTGTGAAAAGACTATTGATTGGGACGGGATTCATATTATTTAGAGTATTTGAAGACCAAATATGGCCTCAATTATTTGGGCAATAAAGTACGTGCTGATAACAAGGATAAGACCCACCAAAGAATTGGTTAAAGCTTTGGTGGCAGACTGGATCTTGCCTGGATCGCCAGCTGCGGTAAGTAGATTAAATCCTGCCATAATGAGCTGGACAAAGAAAATGAGACCACCGGCTGCTATAGCAAAGAGCATTACGCGGGAAAAAAGATCGGCAGGAAGAGTGTTGGCATCATTGAAGATCAGGTTGTTTGGAAGAGGGAGATTGATTTGGGCGAGTGGGCGCATTGTGAATATTATATATTAAAGCCAAGTGAGCCTAGGCCAAGAATTTTGACTCCCAGGAAATTTAGAATTACGACACCCATAACTATAAGGATAAGTCCGCCAATGCTAGCTGTGACGAGTTCTTTTCCGGCTTGCACTCGCTTGGCGTCGCCGGCTGCGGTTACGATCTGAAAGCTGGCAAAAATCAAAGTTAATATTGCGATCCCTGTTGCCACACTGATCCCCCAGGTGATTAGGACCTCGATCATAGACTTAGCAGCTCCTTCGTTGTTGACACCTGAAGTGAAGGGAAGGCAGCCAATAGGAGTGTTGATGCTGACGCCGTCTGGACATAATGGAGAAGCCATAGATTAAGTTTATCACGCTCAGATGAAGAAGCCCAAAAGATCTAGGCCCAAGATTTTCACCCCCAAGAAATTGAGGACTACAATTGCCATACTGATAAGAAACATACCAGCAAGACCTGAGAAAAGAAGCTCTTGGCCGGCTTTGATACGCTTGGGATCGCCTGATCCGGTGGCTATTTGAAGAGAAGCAAACAGAATTATGAATAGAGCAATGCCGGCTCCAATTGCAATGGACCAATTTGATAACACCGAAATGGTGATTTTTGCGGCGTTTTCGTTGTTGTCACCCGATGTAAAAGCTAGGCAGCCGAAAGGGGTTTTTACACCCGTGTTTGGATCGCCGTCGTTTGGTCGACAAAGAGCGCCTATGGAAGTGGGGTTTGAACAATAAGCAGGGTTTGAAACACCGGTACGGAGTCCGCAGTCACAATATAAGTCGAAACTACCATCTGCAAAATCACTTTGGCATTCGGTGTCGCTACTGCAATGGGGAAGAGTGGTGTTTTGGACGGGAGTAGGTTCTGGTGGTAGAGTGCTGCAATAGCTGGGGTCTGAACAGCACCAGCCTGAGTTAATGCAAGAATATGGGTTTGCTGATAAAGGTTGACAATTCCAAATACCAGTACAACTGTTTGTTGTGGCTCGAACACATCCTAGTATGGGGGTAGGAGTGGGAATTGTAGATGTGGGGGTAGGAGTAGTGCCTGGGGGGGGAGTGTTTGTGGGGGCAACACAAAAAACTGTCATTTGATCGCAAGAGTTACTGTCACACACAGCTGCCATGTTGCATTGTTCTTGACAGGAGGGAGGTCCTTCTACTTGAGGAAAGTTGCATGCGGGAAAGTTTACTGGATCGGCAGTTGAGACACAGGCCCCTTCGAACCAAAAACAGCTGAGAGCTTGAATTTTTGTGACTGTCGAGAAGGTTAAAATTATGAATGAAGCTAAGAGAAAAAATAGCTTTCGCATATAGTTTGAGTTTAGCATGTAAAATACATTCAATGCCTGTTTCATTGTATATAGTATCTAGTATTAAGTATCTCGTATTAATTTTTACATTTTTATTGGTGTGGGGCGTAGGTGTCGTGAAAGCTGAGGAGTGCGATGATCCGAGTAAATTATCTGATTCACAGGTTATCTCGGGATGTATCTCCAAGTATTCGGGAATCCTGGATGCAATCTCTAAAGCCAACTCGACTAATGCCAAAGAGCTGAGTGGGCTCAGATCTCAAATTACGAATCTCAAGACACAGATTACGGGACTAGAAACTAGGCTGACTAAACTATCAAAAGACATTTTTGAACGTGAGGTGCAGATCGGGGTAAAAGAGCAACTGATGGCCGCTAAACTGCGCCAAGACTATATAAGAAGAAGAGAGGGATCAGTATTTATGGTGCTGTTTTCGGCAAAGAGTGCGTCGGAATTCTTTAAAGACCTGTTTTACCGAGAAAAACTGGCGATGGCCGACCGAGAACTAATCGTGTCTGTGGGAGGAGAAGTCAAAGATCTCAATACCCAAGCGACCAGTATCAAGACGCAAAAAGAAAATCTGGACGCTTTGAGAAAAAAAGTGGATGTGCAGGCGAGCTTTCTACAAGCTGAAGTGGATAAAGCGAGCAAATATCAATCTGATCTGGGAGGAAAAATTGCGTCACTGACTGCCAGACAACAGTCACTGCTGGCTTCCAAGACGGGAACGTATGCCACGTCGGTGGGAGATGTACCACTGGCGGATGATCCGGCAGCCAGACCTGACTACAATCCGGGATTTTCACCGGCATTTGCCATGTTTTCTTTTGGAGCCCCGCACTACAAGGGGATGAGTCAATACGGGGCATATGGTCGGGCTAAGTCTGGACAAAACTACAAACAAATACTGGAGGCATACTATGGAAATGTAGAGATCCGAAAAGTGAGCATGCCTAGTGTTATCAAAACAACGGCTGGGACACTGGCTTTTGAGGGAAAATATCTGCGAGGAATTGCGGAAATGCCGACTTCGTGGGCGGATCAGGGAGGATTTGAGGCGATGAAGGCCCAGGCTATTGCGGCTAGATCCTACGCCCTCTCTTACACGGGATGGAGAATTAATAATCAAAACGCCAATGGGTCAATTTGTACGACGGAAGCGTGCCAGGTGTATTCGAGTAGTAAATCTAATAGTCCGGGGAGGTGGGGTGACGCTGTAACTCAAACAGAAGGGGAGATCGTAGTATCGAAAACGAGTGGAGAGATAGTAAATACTTGGTATGCGTCGACCTCGGGAGGGTATCAAGAAAGTTATACCAGCATTGGGCACACGACTCCAGGATTTTGGGATACCACGTCGGATTGGACTAACTGGGCCACTGGCGCTTGGGAGAAAGTGGGAGGATCACCGTGGTTTTATAAAGGCTGGTACAAAGACAGATCGGGGAAGACGTGTGGTCGGTCGCACCCTTGGCTCAAGATGGATGAATTCTCAGATATGGTGAATGCGGCGATTGTAGTCGCAAATGGCGGAGATATGAGTGGAATATTTCCGGAAGACGTAAGATCCTGCTACGGAGGATCTGATAACCCCTGGTCTAAGGATAGACTGGCTCAGGAAGCGGATAAACATGGAGGGAGGGTGACTTCGGTGTCGTCGGTGTCGGTAAAACACAGTAGTGGGGGAATCACGGATCAGGTGATATTGCAGACGAATCGGGGACAGGTCACGATATCGGGAGCGAACTTCAAAAAAGCGTTTAATTTGCGAGCGCCTGGGACACTAGCTCTTAAGAGCGGGTTATTCAATATCGAAAAGAAGTAGTAAAATATACCCATGGCTGAGGTATATAGTGCGCAAACGGCTCCGGTTACGCCAGTCCCGACTCCAGTTGCAAGCGAACATCCAGCACACAAAGTATTGGTGGATTCTGTGTTGGGACGAATCGGAGAAAAAGGCGGGAGAGAATGTCTGGGGGCATATTGCGTGAGACCGGGGCGAAAGTTTGTAAACCAGCAGAATGATGAAGAGGTGGTACTGCTGTTGAGAGCACATCCCATTACAAACTTGGGCTGGATGCTATTGGTCGTGGGCATGCTTATTTTGCCAGAGCTACTGACCATGACTGGGATATTTGCGCCTGTGCCATTTAGATATCTGTGGGTGGGGAAGATGGTGTGGTATCTGGTTACGATGGGAATCACCTTGGAGCGATTTTTGAAGTGGTATTACTCGGTGCTAGTCATTACTAACGAGCGGATTGTAGATATTGATTTTCATAATCTGCTGTACCGGCATGTATCGTATGCCAACCTGAATCACATTGAGCAGCCGACGGCGATCACGGGAGGATTTTTTAGACACTTTTTTGACTATGGTGACTTACACGTAGAAACGGCCGCGGAACATCAAGTAGTCGAGGGGCTGGCTGTGCCTTTTCCTGACCGGGCGATTAGAATAATCTCGGAGCTTTCTGAAGAGCTCGAAAAAAGAAGGGAGAGAGGAGAGTAACATGCTAACCGATCCTGCAGCAGTCGACTTCTTGAGAAACCTGGTGGTGTCGGGGCCGGCACTTATGCTGAAACTGTTTTTTATCGTGGGAGTGGTGATGTATGGATTTTTTGCACTGGTAGTCATCAAGCAAGCATCTATTATGACCGAGTCAATTGAGGAAAATGCTAATGGGCTGGTGCGACTTTTGACCTGGGTGCATTTTGGACTTACGGTCCTGGTCTTGGTGGCGGCTGTGTTGTGGTTGTGATTTTTAGTGAAAACTGGTGGGTGATATCATTAGATACATGTGGGTGTATGGAGTAAAGAAAAGTGAGATTGAGAGTTTGTATGACAGTGATGATGGACCGGTAGGTATCAAAGACAGATTGGGATGGATTGCAGGACAATTTGGTCGAGTAGGGGTCGTTCAAATAATGGGAGAGAGAGCGTATGTGGGAGTAAAAAATGTACAAGTAGAGATCGAAAAAATGGGTAATAAAGTGATGCTAACATCTGGAGAAGATAGAGTCAGAGTATTTGAAGGGAGAGTGAGTCCGGATCTAAAGATATATGTGAATAATGAGCAGGCTGTAATTTCTAATCTCGAATCTCTAAGCTCGAAACAAATCCTAAATCCAAAATCTAAAAATCTCACTTTGCCGAGGATCGATATCAGGAGAATGGTGGAAAAAATAAAGATGGGACTCGCTTATAGGCATGACACCGACGGGGGGAGAAAAATAAAAAAGACGATATATATTGGACTCGGGTTTTTGGTGCTGGGAATAGTCTTGTTTGGAGTGGGGGGATACAGGAGAGCTGAAACTGATCTGAAAAAGAGCGCTGATTACCTGGAAGTGGAAAGTATGTGGAGCGAGTTTGAGATGTCTAAAGGAGATGTGGCGAAACTGCAAAATCTGAAGTCGAAAGTAGATGGATATCTCGGAAAAGACTATGAAGACCGGGTAAAGACGATTAGAGACCAACTCCCAATACTCATTGAAGAAGCAATTGGAGTCAAGAGAGTGGATCTTTCTGAACTTATTGACTTGGGACTCGTGCGAGAGGGGATGAAGGCGACAAAACTGGCTCTTCTGTCTGGAAAAATATGGGGGCTCGATACTAGTGAGGGAAGACTTGTCAGTGTAGATATCAAAAAGAAAAGTGGAGATGTGATTGCGGGAGCAGACGACTTAGGTAAACCAATTGCCCTGGCCTCGTATCCTGGAAGAGTGGTGATATTTGGGGACAAAGGGGGGGTGCAGTGTGACACCGGAAACTCGAAGTGCAAACAAGTGATAACTGTCGAGCAAGTGGGTGAGGGAGTGGTGGAAATAGGGATGTTTGCGGGGAACATCTATTCCGTCGATTCAACAGGAGAAATATGGAGATACTCAGTCACTGACACTGGATATGGACCCAAAACCAAATGGATCGGGGAGGATCAGGCAAAAGCGAGTGGAGTCACTGGTCTGACCATAGATGGAAGTATATGGCTGACTGCGACATTTAACGCGGGAACGGGTATACAAAAATATACGAGAGGGGTAAAAGATAATATTGAAATATCGGGATTGGATACTGATTTTGGGTTGGGGGCTAGTATGTACACCTCTTCTGATGTCGAAAAAATGTATGTCTTGGACCCACAAAAGGAAAGAATCGTGACTCTCGATAAGACAGGTAAATATGAATCACAGGTGAAAAGCGCATTGTTAAAAGAGGCGACTGACTTGGTAGTAGATGATGAAGAAGTGATATATCTTGCAGTAGGAAGTAAAATCTATACCAGTGAAGGTAATTAACGAAAAGGCTAGATTTAACTATGACATCCTGGAGCGGATCGAAGCAGGGATAGTCCTGACAGGCCCGGAGGTGAAATCGGCCAAAGCGGGAGGAGTGGATCTGGGAAATGCGTATGCCAAGATTAGGACCTCCAAATTTGGGGCGATGGAGATATACAGCATCAACGTCCATATCTATCCTTATAAACATGCGGATAACACAAATTATGATCCGGGGCATGAGAGGAAACTTCTACTGCATCAAAAAGAGATAGTGGCACTGGCCTCAAAAATGAAGCAATCGAGGCTACTTCTCGTGCCCACGGCCATGTACACCAAAGATGGCAAGGTGAAGCTGGAGCTGGGACTGGCTCGAGGCAAGAAAAAGTATGAAAAAAGGGAGACAATCAAGGCGAGAGATGTGGAACGGGACATGGAGAGGGAAGTGAAGTAGGTTGGTGGAGATATGAAAGGAAACCTACCAGTCGCAGAAGCTCCTGGATCCTTTCATATACCCACAAAAAATCCCAGCCATTATATGCTGGGATTATTTTGTGGAGATGGAGGGAATTGAACCCTCGTCTGATTAAGGATTGAGTCTCAGGTGTTACAAGCTTGTTTGATTGAAATCAACCAACAAATTGCAAAATTTGTCTTGGGTAAAACGAGACTTTTGCAACATCTGTTTTACAGCATCTCGATTGGTTGTCACTTCAAACTACAGTCGAGAAAATAGTTTGAAATGCCAGATTAGGCGCTAAGCGTAAGATACGCGCGGCGCGCAGGCTGGGAGCTGAAGACTGCAGCCATATCGGATCCGATTACTCGGGTCTTGAAGGCTACTTTCTTAGCCGTGTTGACGAAAGCGTCTACACTTAACTTTGAACCTGATTTACGAGTGGTGTTCAAACTCGGCTTGCTGAGATTTCAAAGGGCTTAGTCATCGATGCCTAGCATCCCCAACTAGCTTCAGATTATAGCAATTTAGAGCCAATTTTTCAACTTTATGGCTGTTTGGTAAGATGGCCCACTATGGGAGCAGAAAATCGGAGAAAGAACACTCGAGAAAAGTTGCTTATTGCGCATTTTGCTCAAGAAGGAAGGGTGGTAACCATTGAACAGGCGAGAGCGGTAATAATTAGCCTTGCAAGAGAGCTGGGGATGCAGGAAGGGCTGATAACGGCTAATGATTTGAAGGACTTGATGGCTTTGGAAACTAAAAAAAATAAATCAGTGGAGGGCTTGGTGGACTGGTATGCTGATGAGAGAGATTGATGAATATTTTGGACCTGATTTTTCCTAAAAAGTGCGTTTCGTGTGGGAAACTAGGGAAATATGTATGTTCAAACTGCGAGGTAGGAATGTGGGAAGAGGAGCAGATTTGTCCCATCTGCCGTCGGGGAAGTAGGTATGGCTTGAGGCATAAATATTGTAAGGGCAGCCTAGATGGACTGACGTGTCTATGGGCTTATGAAGGACTCGTAAAGAAGATCATTATGAAAGCCAAATATAAATATTATTACGATCTTCTTTCGGAGTTGATCAGTAGTCCGGTTGATCAGTTTTCCAGTCGAGTTGAATTGGTGAGATTTGTGGAGTTTTTGAGCGAGAAACCCATGATTGTACCCGTGCCACTGCATCCTAAGAGACTGTCTGAGAGGGGGTTTAATCAAGCCAGAGTAGTTGCACAGTTGATCAGTAAATCAGTTTCTCAGTTGGAAATATGTGATATGTTGGTAAGAATTAAGGACACGGGTAGGCAGGTGGGGAGAACACGAAGTGAGAGATTGGAAAGTATGGAGGGGGCGTTTGACATAAATACTAAAGACAAAATTCTAAGGACCAAAAATGTATTATTGATTGATGATGTGTGGACGACGGGAGCCACCATGAGCGAGTGTGCAAAAGTGCTGAAAAAGGTGGGAGTGGGGAAGGTGTGGGGACTAGTGTTGGCGAGATAGCGCGGAGAGGGTAAATGCGGAGAGGGCGAGATTCGAACTCGCGGTAGGCTTTCGCCCACGGAAGTTTAGTAAACTTCTGCACTAGACCAACTATGCGACCTCTCCTATGAGGCTAATTATACTATTGATTGACCAATCGTATTTTTCTCTCGAATCCCGCAAGGTCGAAATCCTTCAGCCAACTATCTTTTAGGAAATGTTCTTCATAGTGACAATTTGGACATATTAATTCCAAATTGCTTAGATCGTTGTTGTTTCTGTTCCTGTCTTTGTGGTGAACTTGGAGCACTTCTATTTTTGAGTAGTCGCATCTTTCACATTTGTGCTTTCCTAAAGATAGCAATCTTAATTTGAGTGCACGTGCATTTTTTACTCTGTCTTTTCTAGGTAAATTGGATTTATATCTGATTCCAGATCTGTGAATATTTGCACAAGCTCTGGAACAAGTAACTTTGTTTTTGCTTGAAAGTATTGGTGTTTTACAGATTAGGCAGGGGTGCTCTCTCTTAAGAAACTGTCCATGACATATGACACTACAAAAGGCTCTGCCGTTGGTCTTTACTAGCCAGGAGGGTCTTCGATAAACAGCGATATTGCAGACTAAACACTTGGTGTTGGGAGTACGAATGTAATCCACACAATTAGTCTAACTATTCGGGTTTAGTTTGTAAAGGTGTAGCGGAGGATGAGGGAGTCGAACCCTCCAGACACTTTCGTATCTATGGTTTAGCAAACCATTTCCTTAGCCGATCGGAATATCCTCCTAGAGAGTCGTGAATAGCGGAGGAAGAGGGATTCGAACCCACATGTCATTGCTGACCTCAGTTTTCAAGACTGATGAGCCACCATTGCTCAATTCCTCCAGCCTCAAAATTATACCATTGGAGGCACCCTTTCCTTGTGTTATATTTGTTGTATGGAGGGTGGGAGAGTAGAACAGGAAAAAGTCTTGGTGACGTGGAAAGCCTTTTCTAGATTGTATAAAAAGCGGGAAAAGCAGTTTCTGACGATACCAGTCGTGATTGGAGTGCTTTTGGGAATAGTCTTGGCCATTGCTGGGGAATGGATGGCGATTGCGGTGATAGTAGCACTGATATTTGCCTATTATGTCTGGTCTACGGTGCCGCCGGAGGAAGTGGAGTATGGGATTACGACTCGAGGTGTGCGGGTGCATGGAAGACTGTACGTGTGGGAAGCAATGCTTCGGTGGTGGATCACAGAAAAATGGGGACAAAAGGTACTAATGATTGACACTCCTGAAGGAATGGCTTTTAGAGTGGTAATGCCTTTGGGGGACATGGATGAAGAGAAGATAGAGGCGGCGATGAGTAGGTATCTACTACATGAACTGCCGGAAGAGACGGGGATCGATAAGGCTGGGAAGTGGCTGTCCAAGACTTTTCCTCTGGAGACGAGATAATTGTTGACATTTGGGTTTTGTTTGGGATATACTAAAGTTGTTAAGAGTTTTAGATTGGAATTACATGAGAGGTTTAAGTTGGGATCAAAGTGTTAAGGAAAGAGCCATTTGGCTTAGGAGACAGGACAAATCTATAGGTGAGATTGTTACAGAGTTGGGAGTATGTAAAACCACATTGTTTGAATGGTTTAAGGATGCGGGAGTTTCCGCAAGATTAACTAGATTTATCGGTGAGGATTGGATGAAACAGGTTCAGGGACTAGCAGCAGCTGCACATAAGAGAAGGCGAAATGCTTGGATAGACGAAGTCTCTATCAGGGTTAAAGAAGATGTATCTACTATCAATCTGAACCTAGATTTGAAGAAAGTGATTCTATCTACGCTATATTGGGCTGAAGGAGCTAAAAGTGGATCTTCGATAAAGTTTGTGAATGTCGATCCGCGGATGCACTTATTGTTTATCACCCTACTCAGGGAATGCTATTTGGTAAACGAAGACAAATTGAGATTGAGATTACACCTACATTATTACCATAGAGCAAGGAAAGCAAAGCATTTTTGGTCAAGTCTGCTTAACGTACCTGAAACTCAAATAGGAAAGATTTATTGGAAGAAGCGGAGTAGGGAGAAGGTTTTTCGGAGAAATGAGGCGGGAATATGCACAATTGGGTATAATAGTGTGCGTCTCCAGGAGGAGATATTAAGGTATGCGTACTCCTTGGGAGAGCGTATTGCACCCGTAGCTCAAAGGATAGAGTAGGACTTTGCGGAAGTTCTGATGACCGTTCAATTCGGTCCGGGTGCACACTTTGACAAGCTCATTTGCAAGTACGGAAGGGTCGCTTAGTTGGTCTAGAGCGGCAGTTTCGAAAACTGTTGTAGAGCGCAAGCTTTACCGTGGGTTCGAATCCCACCCCTTCCGCCCAGTGGTACAATTCGGAAATGTCTTGTGAAATAGAAAATATAAACACAGATTTTGATGTGGCGGTTGGGCATACTCAAAAAGTATTTGATGAAAAACACGGTGAAGCACAAGAAAAAATTGCATGTACATTGGATGTAGATCCCAGTGTGATTCATGATCAATTTAAAAGATCGTGGTATGAGGCTCATATGAATTATAGCGTGGATCCTGATTTGCTAATTGCCCATACAGTATTCTGTTTCCAGCAGCTATATCCTACTGCCGATAAGAGCCTTTGGGTTGCTGTGGACAATATCCTGGCATCAGTATATACAGCTAAAATAGATCTGTTCCCAGACGCAGAAGAAACATTAATAGAACTTCATTCTCGAGGAAAAAAGATCGGGATAACTACACATAGACCTCCTTGGTGGATGAATTACACGTTGGCACAACACCCGAGATTAATGGAGATAATACATAAGAACGAAGCATTTTGTTGGCCTGATTATTTAGTGAAAGGCCCTCCAGCGTGGGTAGCAAGCACAGGATTTTATGAATTCGAGCCAAAAAAAACTGTGGGAGTGGGAGACAGTAGAACTAAGGATGTTAATGCCTGCCTCGTGCCCGAAGTGGGATACCAGGCTGCTTATTGGATTACTCGTCCAGGTATGGAGTCATATTTTACACATGATGATGGACCGTTGTTGACGAATGGGGTTCGGATTTTTGATTATCGTGAGTTGTTACAATTGATTCATTAAGCCCTCATAGCTCAACGGATAGAGTGCCGGGTTCCGAACCCGTCGATGTAGGTTCAATTCCTACTGAGGGCACATATGAAAAGAGAGTTTAGTGCTGGGGGATTGGTGCATCGGGATGGGAAGTGGCTGATCAGAAGACCCACTCCAAATCCTGAATATCGAGGGAATTTGGGATGGAGCTTTCCTAAAGGTTGGATTGACCCGGGAGAGGATCTGGAAACGGCGGCACTACGAGAGGTGCGTGAAGAAGTGGGAGTGAAGGCAAAAATCCTTGTAAAACTTCCGACTGTGAAAGTCTGGTTTGTGGATCAAGATAAAGAGAGAGTGATGAAATTTATTACTTATTTTGTGATGGAGTGGGAGGAAGACCTGCCAGAGGGATATGGAGAAGAGACTGCAGAGATCAAATGGGTCACCTATAATGAGGCTATGACACTTTTGGTACATAAGAATGAAAAGGATTTATTGACACGAGCAACAACACTTTTGTGAAGAGGTGGTTTTGGATTGCAATTGTTTGGGTTTTTGTATTTGGGTTGGGACTCGGGAGATGGGACCCTGATTATGGGTGGCACGTAAGGATGGGTGAGGTGATCCTAAAACAAGGAATTCCTTTGACGGATCCATTTTCTTACACTATGAGGGAATTTCCGTTTGTGGATCATGAGTGGCTGACAAATGTCGCGATGTATAAGCTGGATCTGGCTTGGGGAGTAGTGGGACCGGCGTTTGTGGCGGCGACTATTGTGGCAATAGCACTGGCGCTAACTCTTGATAAGAGAGAGGATTTTTTGGCTGTGCCGATGTTTTTTGGAATTATGGGTTGGATGGGGAGAGCTGGGGCCCGGCCGCAGGTATTGGATTGGGCTTTTTTTGCTGGGTTGATCTACATGTTTGAAGATAGAAACAGATGGAAGAAGTGGCGATGGTTGTGGCCAGCAATTGTGGTAATTTGGGTAAACTTGCACGGGGGGTATGCGGTGGGAGTCGTGGTGCTGGCTGTCATGATGGGGGTCGATGCACTACAGGAAAGAAAAATTGATGTAAAAAATCTGGTGGTATTGGGTCTGTCAGTTGTCGCTACACTTTTGAATCCATATGGACTAAGAATGTGGGGGGAGGTAATCATGCAGATGACTGATCCGCATGTACGGTGGACGATTGCGGAATGGGTGCCGTTTTTTGTGACATTTGAAATGGGATTTTGGTTGCTTGTGACACAGGTGGGATTTTTGATGGTTAAGTTTTGGAGAAAGATTCGGTGGTGGAAAATTGCAGTATTTTTGGGAATGATATTTGCTTCGATGGGCTCTGTTCGGCATATAGGACTGGCTTTTGTAATAGTGGTACCGCTGGCGGTAGATCTATTAAAAATAATGTATGACGAATTTATAAAAGATTCTGAGCAGAAAAAAAGATGGAGAGTCTTTTATGGAATCCTTTTGGGAGTGTCGGGGGTGCTTTTGGCTTGGACTGGATATTGGACTGTGAGAATGACAATTGAAAACACGATGCGAGATAAGTTTTACCCTGTGGCGGCAGTTGAGCATGTGAAGAATAATCCAATAAAAGATAACTTGTTTTCTCAATATGGATGGGGTGGATATCTAATTTGGAAATTGCCGGAACACAAACTGTTTATTGATGGTCGGATGGCGACCTGGAGATACTATGACGAAGAATGCGAGAAACTGAAGGCAAGAGAGGGTAATAGAGAGGCATGTTGGGCGATGAGAGACTTTGAAAAAGCAAGTGGAGGAGAGTATCAAGAATTATTCGATAGATATGATGTTCAGACGGTTTTGTGGCCAAAAGTAAGTGAGGGGAGAAATGTCTTGAAACAACTTTCTGAAACAATCGCTAGATTGTTTGGGGAAGTGAAGGAGCCTAAAAAGAGCTTTGTTGACACCCTAAGAGAGGACGGTTGGAGTGTAGTGTATGAGGATCAGGTGGCTATAGTTCTTGAGAGAAGGTAAAATTGGGGACGCTTCGCTATTTGAGTCCACTCGGAAGGGTCGCATAGCGGTCTAGTGCGTACGCTTGGAAAGCGTATGTGGGCGAAAGCTCACCGGGGGTTCGAATCCCCCCCCTTCCGCAAAGATGTTTTATGAATGAAGAGCTATTGGTTAAATTTGATGATATAGAAAAAATTCACTGGTGGTGGAGGGGTAGGCGGACACTTTTGAAACTGTTGATTGGTAAAAAACAAAAAGATGTATTGGATGTGGGCTGTGGAACAGGGGAGACTCTTTTGTATTTGCAAAGTATTGGACTTGCTGAAAATGTATGTGGAGTGGATAGAAGTGAATTGGCTGTAAAATACGCAAGGCAAAGAGGTCTGAAAAACATAAAGAAGGGGGAGGCGGAAAAGTTGCCATATAAAGACTCGAGTTTCGACCTCGTTTTATTTTTAGATGTGCTGGAGCATATAGAAGACGACGTGAAGGCTGTCTCTGAAGCCAAGAGAGTATTACGTCCAGATGGGCGAATAATAGTTACGAGTCCGGCGCAGATGTTTATCTGGTCTGCTCATGATGAGAACCAAGGACATTTTCGTAGATATGAAAAAAAGGACGTTCTTTCGCTTGGGAATAAGGTGAAGATGGAGCTGGGATATTTGTCATTTTTTAACTTTATTTTGAGTCCGGTGATTGTATTTGTACGGCTGTTTGGAAAAACGGGGGTGGGAAAAAGGATTGTGAACTATGACAATTATATTAATTACAATATTTCTAAGAATGGGTTGGTCAATGGACTTTTGACTATGATTTTTTGGGTGGATGTGGTGGTCGCGAAGTATGTGGGGTGGCCATTTGGAATTTCTGTAGCTTGGGTGTTCAAGAAGTAATTTTTGCGGGGAAAAGTCTACGGTGATGCTTCGGGTGGAGAGGAGGGTACTCTGATACAAAATAACCAGGATATAGATTGTGCACGTTTTCCTCCTATATTGACTATATAAAGCGATTTGTCCGGTATAGATTCTAATGAGGAGAATGAACACTTGAGACTGAATACCCTAAGACAGGTGGGTCGGAAACGGAATAAGTCTGAGAACAGTACAAATGCGGTAATATAGAGGAATGAAAAAGATAGTGTTGGGAATTGGAATTGGGGTGATGATCTTGGTGGGTGGTTTGGTCTGGGGAGGAATAAAACTGGTTGATTGGGTGGGGCCTTTTGTCACACACAAGACTTACTTGGTACTACTACAAAACAATATGGAGCTGCGAGCAACCGGAGGATTTGTAGGAAGCTTTGCAAAAGTGAGAATCGGGAACTGGAAACTGGAGTCAATAGAGATCCAAGATATCTATGAGCCGGATGGAAAACTGGAGGGTCATGTGGAGCCCCCGTATCCGGTACAAGAAGCATTTGGTCAGGGATGGTGGAAGCTAAGAGATGCAAACTGGGACCCCGACTTTGCGTCGGCCGCGGCTTCGGTAAACTGGTTTATGAAACAGGCGGGAGAGCCGGAGACTGATGGAATCATTGCTATCAATATGTCCACAGTCAGTCGGGTAGTAGATATATTGGGGCCTATAAAGCTGTCTACATATGAAGAGACAGTGAGTGGAAGAAATTTTTACCAATTGGCGCAAAAATATGCGGAGGTGGATGGAGACAAGAGAGGATTTTTGGGAATGGTGGGAGTGAGGCTCGTGGATGAGATACAGAGAGTTAATCTAATCGATCTAATTGACCTAAGTAAATTGGCATACAGAGAATTGAAATCTGGGCAGATATGGGTGTGGATGAGCGATGTGAAACTCCAGAAAAGAATTGAGGACTTGGGATATGGAGGGAGATTAGAATCGGGGTGGAATAAGAATGATGATTATCTATATATAGTAGAGAGTAATCTGGGGACTAATAAAGCTAATTGTTGTGTGAGCCGCATGATTGCACATGATATTTCTGGCCTAGATGAGCACCTGATTATAAATTGGAAGAATGACAATGAGTTTGAGACACCCAGACCCCCGGTGTTTTGGGGAGGAGACTACAGAAATTATGTGAGAGTAATAATCCCAATAGGGGCAAAGGTGCAAAGTGTCAAAGTAGCAGAGAAAGAGCTGAGAATGGCTACAGCATCTGATTTTGCGATACCAAATTCACTGCGACAGGGATTGTCGGAGGACATGTATGTGGTAGAGAGAAGAGAAAATCTGCAGATCATCGGGTTTTGGGCAGTAGTGCCGGCGGGGGAGACGCTGACAGTAAGTGTGAATTATGAATCAGGAAGTATGAATAATGGACGAATATTGGTGAGGAGACAACCGGGACTCACGAGCTTTGCCTACAAACTAATCATCGATGGGAAAATTGGGGTGGATGAAAACGTCGGCCAGGACACATTTTTTGGCATTAGGTGATAGAATTTTCGACATGAATATGGATGTATTGAGAAATCCTAGCTTGCGTCACGATGTGGGAATAAAAGCCATAAGGACAGCTGTTTTGGCATTACGATTTCGTGGATCACATATTGATGGAGTGCTTGGAATTGGATCTTTTTGGAGTAATGGATTAACCAATCGGATGGGAACTGGACATGATATGGATGTGCTCGTGTTAATCGATGAAAGTGTGAAAAATGAGGAGACCTTGAGACAAAACTTTGTAGAAGCGACACGTTTTGTATTGGGAATAATGGGGTTGGGAGGCTTGAGGATTGATTGTGGAATCTTGGGGGAAAGTTGGGATGATAGCTTTGACCCGATGATGCCCATGGTCGTCAGAAGTGCCGTGGTGCTGTGGGGAAGGAAACCGAGTTGGGGACAAGATTAGTTTAATGCTAGTATTGGCAAATGGATCAAGTAGAAGAGATTAAAAGAAAAGTTGATATTGTGGAGCTGGTTTCGGAGTACGTACAGCTAAAAAAGGCGGGGAGAAACTACAAGGGAAACTGCCCGTTTCATGGAGAGAAGACACCATCTTTTATGGTGAACCCTGAGCTGCAGATATTTAAGTGCTTTGGGTGCGCTGAAGGCGGAGATGTATACACATTTCTCCAAAAGATTGAGGGTATGGAGTTTGGGGAAGTACTCAAGACTTTGGCGGACCGGGTGGGAGTGAAACTGGAGAGCTATAAACCCACGAAGCACGAGGAAGAAAAAGAAAAACTAATCCAGATAAACACGCTGGCAACTCAAGCTTATAACTTTCTTCTGACTAAACATAAAAGTGGAAAAGAGGCACTGGAATATCTGAATAAGAGAGGGCTGACAAATGAGCTAATCGAACAATTTAAGTTGGGATACTCTCCGGATGACTGGAATTTTTTGGAAGATTTTCTGGTCCGCAAAAAGGGTTACAAATTGGAGACCCTGGAAAAAGCGGGACTGGTGGTACCTGGACGCCGTTATGACCGGTTTAGAAACAGAATTATGTTTCCTCTCAATAATTCCCGAGGACAAGTGATGGGATTTGCCGGAAGAATAATGCCTGAGGTTCAAAGTAACAAGGGTTCAGAGGCTCAAAGTGCCAAATATGTAAATACGCCGGAGACGGAGATATATCACAAGAGTGAACTGCTGTATGGATATGATCTAACGAGGTCCGAGATCAAGAAAACTGGAAAGGTGATCGTGGTTGAGGGAGAGATAGATATGATTGCGAGCTACAAAGCCGGAGTGAAAAACGTGGTGGCCATCAAGGGATCGGCTCTGACTGAACAACAAGTGGAACTGCTTCGAAGGGTGTGTGAGACGGTGGTCCTGGCGCTGGATGCGGACTTGGCTGGTAACCTGGCTGCCAAAAGAGGTCTGTTGGTGGCGGAAAAAGCGGGACTGTTTGTGGAAACGATTGATTGGGGACAGGCTGGTGAAGGCAAAAAAGATGTGGCAGATATTGCGATGGTGGATCCGGAGCTGTGGAAGACACTGTCTGGAAAGACGATCTCGATCTACAAATTTTTGATCAATCTGGCGGTAAAAAGATTTGGCCTGTCAGCTGAAGGGAAGACCAGAGTCGTCAAAGAAGTGCTGCCGACTATCGCCACGATTGAGGATGCCGTGCGAAGAGATGAATATATAAAAGAACTGGCACAACAAGCCCAAGTGGATGTGGAAGTAGTAAGGGGACAAGTGACGCGAAACACTGAAACGAAGCAGACAAGGGATTCTTCGACTCCGCTCAGAATGACAACCGGACGTAGAGAAGTGGTGGAGGAGTATGTGGTGGGGCTGGCCTTGAGGGCAGGTAAAGTAAGTCAGTTGGTCAGTAATCCAGTTGTTCAGTGGATAAAGACCGGGTTTTGGAAAAAAATTGTCGACTATGTATCAAGTATCGAGTATCAAGTATTAAGTATCAAAGATTTGGTTTTGGGGATGCCACCAGAACTGAAGCCAAAAGTGGAGGAACTAATGCTCAAAGAGGGACCGGAAGATGACGAGGAATGGCGTAAGGCCACCTCTGAGCTGGAGATGGTGGAGATACAGGAACTCATGAAGACGGCTCAACCATCTGAGATGGTAAAACTGTCCTCTCGAAAAGCCGAGTTGACGCGGGGGCTATAGTGAGGTATTATTTTGGGAGTATAGGAACCTGACGCTTTCGAAGCCTACCGCTTCTGAATGTTGACACAGGCCTTTTTTAGTTGAAAACAACACATGGCAAAAGCAAAAAGCACACTACCGGAGACCGCACAAAAACTCTTGTCTAAGGGTAAAAATCAAGGCTATTTGACCCTAGACGAGATACTGGAAGTGTATTCGGATGCGGAGAGTCGAGTCGAGGAAATTGACCAACTATTTTTGGAAATGCTGGAAGCGGGAGTGGATGTATTTGAGACGGTGACTGAGGAGGAGATCGAAGTAGACGAGAAATCTATGGTGGAGCTGGATAAAGAGATCGAGGCTTTGACCAAAGTCGAGGTGGGAGTAACGACAGACCCCGTCAGAATGTACCTGCGGGAAATAGGGAGGATCCCACTACTCAAATCCGAGGAAGAGATATCTCTGGCCCAAAAAATAGAAAAGGGAGACCGAAAAGCCAAGAAAAAGCTGACTGAAAGTAACCTACGATTGGTCGTATCTATAGCCAAAAAGTACGTAATGCGAGGACTATCTCTACTCGACCTCATTCAAGAGGGTAACCAGGGACTGATCCGAGCCGTCGAGAAGTATGACTGGAGAAAAGGATTTAAATTTTCCACTTATGCCACTTGGTGGATCAGACAGGCCATTACGCGGGCTATTGCCGATCAAGCCAGGACGATTCGTATCCCGGTCCATATGGTGGAAACGATCAATAAACTCATCAGAATTCAAAGACAGCTTATGCAAAAGCTGGGACGAGAACCGGAGTCACAAGAGATTGCGGATGTGATGGGTGAGGGAATGACGGGAACGAGAGTGCGAGAGATCCTAAAGATCGCCCAGGACACGACCAGTCTGGAAACCCCAGTGGGAGACGAGGATGACAGTATATTGGGAGACTTTATCGCTGATACGTCACAACCAACTCCTATTGAGGCCGCCTCCAAGGAACTGCTGAAAGAAAACATTGAAGAAGTCCTCTCGTCTCTGACTGACCGGGAAGCCAAAGTGCTACGTATGCGATTTGGGCTGGATGGCAAGAATCCTATGACACTGGAAGAAGTGGGAAGAGAGTTTGGGGTGACACGAGAACGCATTAGACAGATCGAGGCCAAGGCTCTACGCAAACTGAAACATCCTTCAAGACGCAAGAAGTTGCAAGACTACCTGGAGTAATCTATTCTAAATATAGAATGGGGGTGAGTGTAGATGGATAAGAAAACAATGCACATGTCCGCGGTAACTTTGGTCTGGGTGGGAGCGCTCAATTGGGGACTAGTGGGACTATTTGGTTATAACCTAGTGGGATCACTCCTCGGAGCCTGGCCCATGCTAGAAAGAGTAGTGTACGTACTCGTCGGTGTCTCTGCAGTGTACGAACTGCTGAACCACAAGGAAGCTTGTAAGCTGTGTGGAGGAAAGAAGTAAATTACTTCGCTTTTTTCCAAATCTGCCTGCCCTTTTTATAAGGGTAGGTGGTGGGAAACGAGATGTTCATTTCTTTGCTTGTCCAAAGAAATGAACCAAAGAAAAGACCCCGCCAGAGTCGCTAAAAATACTGGCAATATGGATTAGTGTCCACCCATGGTGGACCTGCATTCCAAATCAAGGTAATTTGCTGCGTATTTTTCGGGCGCTCCTGGCTGGCGGATTGAACAAGTTAACGCTTCCGGAGTTAGCTTGGTATAATTGTGCCTGGAACATTAAAAAATCGATCCCCTGTAGCTCAACGGTAGAGCAGGAAGCTGTAAATTGCAGCCTAGTATAGGGATATATTAGTGATAACCAGGCTAATTCGGGGAACCCCCGCCAACTGCGGGGCAATCCCGAGCTAAATCTCCAACCATCAAGGCTGGGGTAAATGTGTAGAGACTATATACCTGGGAACCAGAACGGTTCATAAGATAGTCCGACCCTTTTGGTAACAAGAGGACTGTTGTAACTTCAAGGTTCGAGGTTCGAATCCTCGCGGGGGAGCTTAATACGATCTTAGAACTTTGGTAGAATTGGTTTGTGAGTACAGAAGAGGAAAAGACTAATCTAAGGACAGAGATTGTTTTGGGAAGAGGCTTGTCACCTGAAACCATCGATATGATGAACAGCCAGAGGATTAAAGAGTATGGTGAAAATACAAAAGATTTTAGAAGAAATGAGCAGGAGTCAACCTTTTTCTTTCTCAAAGAGGGTGAGGAAGTCAAAGCTTTTGGAATGCTCAAGCCCGTGACGATCTATTACGAAGATAAGCCCTATCAAATCATGGGTATTGCTAATGTAATCGCGATTGAGAAAAGCAAAGGACTCGGGACTATCTTGATGCGACAAATAACGAATTATCTTGAGGAGAATAATCAAGTTGGGGTAGGTAATACATATACGGGTAATTTCGAATTTTATAAAAAGTGTGGTTACACTTTCGTACCTGGTTTGCTTGAGCGTTTTGTCTATATAAAAGATAGCGGAGAAGAGGAGAAGACGGAAACTGAAGGGTATGACTTGTTCGTCTATGACTCGAAGAACGCGCTCAAAGATGTCATAGAAGGAGATGGTCCTGTGGTGATAAAGGTCCCATTCTGGTAATTGAACTACTTTCTACTATGATTCGATCTTTTTTTGTTATACTTTTTATATGACAATTGATGTATTGTTCTTTGGCGTATTTATTCTCTTCGCAATGTATTTTATTTTCTCTTTTTTTTCAAAAAGGGGGAAATTATTAAGTATCAAAATTATTTTTGGTTCTGCTGAGGTAAAGGAAATAGCGACCTTACCTTCTACTCAATTTAGTACCAAACTGGGAATTACGACGACTCAAGACATCAAGATTTACGAGTGCTCTGATGGAGACCAAAAATTTTACGTTTTGGAGACGACAAATAAAAATTTTGGAGCTATCGGCAGGCATTATACGAAGCTAACTCCTGAAACATTAAAAATGCTTAAAGACTTTACTGACAAATAAGTCGCAGAGAATCCTGTATCTGTATGCTAGAATTAATATGGCCATCTCAAAATAAGATGACCATATATCTCGCTCAAAAAAACTACATTTTATTTTGAGCTCACTATAAAATGAGTAGGCTAATCACATGTATCTGGTTTGCAAATAATGATGGGGAAATTGCTGCAAAGTACTATGTAGATACTTTTAATTCTGCTCCGGGGGAACACACGGCCAAGTTGGGAGATATCACGAAAAACCCTAAGGCGTTTGAAGAAGTTTCTGGTAGACCTGAAGGATCCGTTCAGACTGCTGAATGTGAGCTGGATGGAATAAGCTTCATGTTTCTAAATGGTGGTCCGGTCGAACAATTTAAACTCAATGGGGCAACTTCACACATCATAGAGTGTGAAACCCAGGAAGAAATTGATCATTTTTGGGGGAAGCTATCTGCTGTGCCTGAAGCTGAGCAATGCGGATGGTGCACGGATCAGTTTGGGATCACATGGCAGGTAACACCTAGAATCCTGGACGAACTAATGCGTAATCCTGAAAAGGCAGAAGTAGTAGGGCCAGTATTTTTGCAAATGAAAAAACTGGATCTGGAGGCAATACGAAAAGCAGGGGAATGAGTACAAGTAACTCCAAACATAGGATCTATACAATGAGTGTCGCTTCCGTGTATCCACACTATGTAGCCAAGGCAGTGAAAAAAGGGAGAACTAAAGATGAGGTGGATGAAATCATTTGCTGGCTGACGGGATACAGTGAGAAAGAACTGGAGAAGCATCTGGAAAAAGAAACAGACTTTGAAACATTTTTTGGAGAAGCGCCGAAACTTAATCCGGCACGAAAACAGATCAAGGGTATCATCTGTGGCGTGCGAATAGAAGAGATACAGGATCCGCTCATGCGAGAGGTCAGGTATCTGGATAAGCTGATTGATGAGCTGGCAAAAGGAAAGACGATGGAGAAGATCCTAAGGGTTTAGTAAGACAATGGCTGCGTTCAGCATGGTGGCAAAGGTGACCCAGAGAAGATATGGTACAAGAAGATAGGCGGCGGGCCTAGATAGGGGGTAAAACTTTTTCATCGTCAATACTATAAAAATCCACATGGACACAATGATTATCAATCCTAATGCTGGAGCTCTCAGACCAAAGAAAATAGGGGACCAAATAAAATTGAGAGCAAGCTGAATGAGGAAAAACTTGCCGGCCTGTCTGACTTTATTTTTTTGGAAACCCTGCTTCCAAATCAAATAAATAGATATGCCCATCAGAAAATATAACAGCGTCCAGACGGGGCCAAACAGCCAGTTGGGTGGGGAAAAGAAAGGCTTGTTAAGAGTAGTGTACCAAGTGGGGATGGATGAGATGGTGAATGGGGTACCGAGAATACCTACTAGATCACAGCCGATTATAGAAATAAGAAGCTTGGGCAAGTCTTTCATCTAAACTAATTATGTACCTAAGTAATGTGGAGGGCAAATGGAAATGGGTATTAGTATAATTGGGAAATATGATCAACTTTAAAACTAAGCTCATAAAAATCGGGGAGAAGGTGATTGTGAGGCTGCCAAGAGAGGCGAGCTCTAAGCTGCCGTCGCGAGGAATTGTGGCGGTTATGGGATCTGTAAACAAGCAAAAAATTACAACCGTACTGGAGCCGGATGGAGTGGGGAGCCACTGGTTTGAAGTATCGGGAAAATCTGGAGATATGGTGACTGTCACACTCGAGACTACCGACGTCTGGCCAGAACCGAAAGTGTCTGGCGACATAAAAAAAGCGCTCGAAGAATCGGACAGAGCTCATGAAGTGTGGAAAGATATAACCCCAATGGCTAGGTGGGACTGGGTGAGGTGGATAAACTCCACCAAAAATATGGAGACTAGGAAAAAACGGATTGAGGTAGCCATGTCCAAGATGAGATCTGGGAAGAGAAGACCCTGCTGCTTTAATAGAACAGAGTGTACGGTGCCCGAAGTAGCAAATGGGGGAGTGTTAATGGGTACAGTCTGAAATAAATGAAAGAGGTGTTTGCAATTGTGGCGTCGGTGTTTGCCATCATGGGCAATATCTCTTATGTACGGGACGTATTTGCCAAAAAGGTCATACCCCATCCTTATACTTGGCTGGTGTGGTCGATGGTCTCGGGGATTACTTTTTTTGGACAAGTCGTACGGGGCGCTGGAGTGGGAGCGATACCGACTGGGATTGCAGAACTGTTTACTATCCTAATATTTTTATTTTCTTTGCGATATGGATTTTCGCAAATCAGAAAGATCGACACGTACTTTCTCATATTTGCTTTGGTGGGAATCGGAACTTGGATCTTGACCTCTGACCCCACCATATCTGTAATAATTGCGGTAGGGATAGACTTGATCGCGTTTGTACCTACACTTCGAAAAACTAGGCTAAATCCCAAGACAGAAACGCCCACGCTATATGGGATGAATGTGCTGCGGCATGGCCTGACACTGATGTCTCTTGAGAGCTATAACATAGTCACGACGCTGCACTCGCTGGCTATGGTAGTCGTGAACGGGATGATGACGGTCATGACTGTGGGTAAGAAAAAGTAGGAGGAGTTATAAATGGTCGGAAGTATCTGAGTCGGCATCTTCTTTGGTTTTGTGAATTGTGCCGTCTACATGATGGGGAGGGGAGTAAAGAGTATAGAGCTTGAGAGGTTGTGTGTCTGAAATATTGATGACATTGTGCTCGGTGCCGGCGGGGACTACAAACGCATCACCATCTCGAACCTCGTGTTCCTGGCCGTCCATAATCAACTTGCCTACACCAGATTCGATCCTCAAAAATTGGTCAGTCACGGCATGAACTTCGGTGCCGATCTCTCCCCTGGGAACAATAGACATGACGACCAATTGGGTGTGCTGGCTGGTAAACAATACTTGTCTAAAAAACTCATTTTTTCTGGTCTTTTCCTCGATATTGCCTACGAAACCTGTCATTACTAATAGTATATACCCTTTGGTAAAATACAGAGGTGGCGGAGCTGAAAACTAAATTGACTAGTCAAGACCCTAAAGAATTTTTGGCAACTATTGAACCCGTCGAGAAAAGAAAAGCCGGACTAGTGCTCCTGGATCTATTTGAAAAAGTCACGGGAGAAAAAGGAAAGATGTGGGGGAGTAGTATCGTCGGATTTGGGATGTATCACTATAAATCAGAAAGAAGTACACAAGAAGGGGACTGGCCACTGGTGGGGTTTTCACCCCGAAAGCAAAATCTGACCTTGTATCTGATGGCAGGATTTGGAGAACATAGAGAATTGTTGTCTAAACTGGGGAAACACAAAACGAGTGCAGGATCTTGCTTGTATATAAACAAACTTGAGGATGTGGATATGCAGGTGCTTTCGGCACTCATCAAAAAATCATATCTGGAGGCAAAGAAGAAACTGACTTGAATTTTAGACCCAGAGGGCGAGGAGCGTGCCCATGGAGCAAAGAAGGACTAGATAGTAAGCATTGTTGAGAGCGTAAAGTTTCCAGGACTTGCCCTCCCAGAGAACTGAAGCCAGAGTCGTGGGAGCGACAAAGCCTAGCCAATTCCAGAATCCAGTCTGAAGACCGGCGGAGACACCACTGGTGCCAAGATAGGACATGGCGAAAACAATAGTGTGGGACAGAACAAAAGCCATGATAAGGGAGCCTAAAAGCTGGATGCCGTATAACTTGCCCATCTCGCTACTACTCATATTGATATCTTTTTTTGATAATCCCATGAGCTTCATCCAGGGTTTGCCAAAGATTGGGCCATACCAGAGGGAACCTATAACCATAGAAAGAACGGCGCAGGCGAGAACGGCAAGATAATTTATGGGAACCATGGAAGTGATGATGACAAAAATGATTGATGCTTGTCAAGGCCGGTGTATAATAAATTTATGAAAAATGGGGGAGGAGGAGCAGTATATGGACTGGGGTTTTTGGGAGCTCTGGTGTACTACTTTCAGCAAGCAAACGGATTTTGGGAAGTGATTGTGGGGATATTTAAGGCCATGCTGTGGCCAGGGATATTGGTGTATCAGATACTGAATTTTTTGGCATGAGTGAGAAACGTTTCATTTATGGACCTGCTTATACAGACGATGGTTGGACTGTTCGGCCACTTATGGATAGGCAAACAGGGGTGATACATGGATCGTCTGCTTTTAAACAGATTTCTCCTGAAATTCAGGCACAAATGCCAGTTGTTGTAGAGCGATTAACATTGAGAGAGGTAATCGGTAAAGCAATAGCTTGGTTACGGCGAGACTTTTAAAGTTGCTACAATGGATATATGGATGAGATGACGCGGGTGGTGTTTTTTTCACTATTGGGAGTGGGGGTCGGGGCGCTGATTGCAGCTGTGGTCATGAAGATGCAGGCGGATGCGCTGCGGAGAAGAGTGAAGTATGAGGCACTTCTTGGAAGTCTGGGAGAAGGGATCGTGGTGACAGATGAAAAAGGAAATATAGAGCTAATTAACAAACAGGCGGAAGTGCTCGTGGGTTGGAGAAATGAGGAAGTGGTGGGAAAGAAATGGTATGAGATTGCCCCTCTGGAAAATGAAAAGGGTGAGCGAATCCCGCCGGAAAAAAGAGCTACCCAGGTGGTACTCACCACTGGTAAAGCGAGATCAAATGACAAATACAGTTATGTAAGACGGGATGGAACAAAATTTGCCGTAGGGACGACGGCGGCGCCGATTGTCGTGAACGGCAAGATAGTGGGAGTAATCGCGGTATTTCGTGACATTAGCCACGAAAAAGAAGTGGACCGAGCCAAAAGTGAATTTGTGTCACTGGCTTCACACCAGCTGAAGACTCCACTATCTGCTATCAAATGGTTTTCGGAAATGCTTTTGTCTGGAGACGTAGGAGCTCTAAATGATGGACAGAAAGAATATGTAGACAACATTAACCAATCCAATGAAAGAATGATCACTCTGGTCAACTCACTTCTAAATATCTCGCGAATAGAATCGGGGAGAATAATAGTAGACCCGGAACCCACTGACATGTCTAAACTGCTGTCTGAGGTGACGGTAGGACTTAAGGCCAAGCTCGAGGAAAAACATATTGACCTGGTGGTGCAAGTACAAGATGGATTGCCCCTTATAGAAGTGGATCCAAAACTGATATCCCAGGTGTATGTAAACTTGCTCACAAATGCGATCAAATACTCACCAAAAGACAGTAAGGTGGTAGTGAGTGTGGTGAAAGATGGTGATGAAGTCCTGTCGCAAGTCTCGGACCGAGGATATGGAATACCCAAAGAGGAGCAACACCGACTGTTTGATAAATTTTACCGGGGATCAAATGTCGTCAAATTGGAAACTGATGGAACGGGGTTGGGACTGTATCTGGTCAAAGCCATAATCACATCTTCGCAGGGGCGAATATGGTATGAATCTGAAGAGGGGAAGGGAACAAGCTTTTGGTTTGCATTACCCATCTCTGGTATGATCGCAAAAGAAGGGGAAGTGGGGCTGATATGAAAAAAATCTTGATTGCAGAAGACGATAAATTTTTGGCCAATGCATATAGAGTCAAACTAGAAAAAGCCGGGTTTGAACTAAAAATTGCTGCCGATGGGGTGGAGGCTGTCGAAATACTCAAGACTTTTGTACCAGATGCCATCATGCTGGATCTGGTTATGCCCAACAAAGATGGGTTTGCCACACTTGAGGAGATAAAAAAAGATCCGAGACTCCAAAAAATCCCGGTACTGGTGGCATCTAATCTGGGACAAAAGGAGGATATTGAGAGAGCAAAGAAGCTGGGAGCGGGAGATTATGTGGTGAAGAGCGACCTGTCTATGAGTGATCTCGTATCCAAGGTGAACTCTTTGGTACAATGATTTTATGCAACTGCCCTATCAAGATGCTGCCTTGTATCAGGCTCTTTCGGAACTCCAGGTAATAGAAAAAAACAAGCTGGATGAGGCTTATTTGGAAAGCCAGCAGAAAAAACTGAATCTGGCCAAAATCCTTTTGGATAGAAACCTAATTGCGGATGAAAACCTGGGAAGAGTGGAGGCGGAACTGGCGGGGGTGCCGCTCGCTCGCCTGGGGGAAGTGGCGATACCGGACGATGTACTTCGAGTAGTGCCCGAGGTGATGGCGCGAAAGCAAAAAGTAATCGCTTTTGGACATGATGCCGCTGGCTGGAAACTGGCGATGGCAAATCCCACTAACACTGAAGTCAGAGACTTTATCGCCAAAAAGACAGGAGAAAAAATAAATGTGTACTATGCCACTGAGCGAGACTTGGACATGGCCATGGGCTTCTATAAAAAAGATCTACAAAAATCTTTTGATGAACTGCTGGCGGCGCAGGTAAGTGAGGCCAGCCGGGGGGGACCGGCTAAATCTGAGGCGCCGATTATAAAAATAGTCAGTCTCTTAATCGAATACGCGTTTGCCAACCGAGCATCGGATATCCATATAGATCCGGAGAAAAAGATAACTATTGTGCGATTTAGGGTAGATGGAGTGCTACATGATGTACTGGAACTGTCTCCTGAGATACAAGAACAAGTGGTGTCAAAGATAAAAGTGGCATCCAGACTACGAACTGATGAACATCTATCTGCTCAGGACGGGAAGATGCAGGCGATGGTCGAGAATGAAGAATTGGATATCCGTGTGTCAATAGTCCCGGTCGTGCATGGTGAGAAAATCGTGATGCGCCTTCTGTCGTCTGGGATCAGGCAACTATCGATAGGAGACTTGGGAATGAGTGAAGTGGATCTGCAAAAAGTAAAAAGTGGATTTGATAAACCATATGGAATGGTCCTGGTCACGGGGCCCACTGGATCAGGGAAGACGACGACTATCTATACAATTCTCAAAATTCTAAATGTGCGGGAGATCAATATCGCGAGTATCGAAGATCCGGTGGAATATGACATCGAAGGTATTAACCAGATCCAAGTGAACCCTAAGACGAACCTGACATTTGCCAATGGACTCCGAGCAATCTTGCGTCAGGATCCAAATGCGATATTTGTGGGAGAAATCCGGGATGCGGAAACTGCCGATATCGCCGTCAACTCGGCCATGACGGGACACTTGGTCCTGTCGACCTTGCACACCAACGATGCAGCCACGACACTGCCGAGACTAATTGATATGGGAGTGGAACCCTTTTTGGTGGCATCGACTGTAAATATCATTGTGGGACAAAGACTTGTTCGAAAAATATGTGAGAAGTGCCGAGTATCACAGACTCTGACGCCTACTGAAGTGACAAGACACTTGCCGGAGGAGCTGGTCACGAAAGTATTTGGGACGGGAGAAATACGGGTGTATATGGGTAAGGGGTGCCCGGTGTGTCATGGAACAGGGTATACGGGGAGAGCGGGAATATTTGAAGTGTTGGAGATGACCCCTGCTATCAAAGAGCTGATTATGAATAAAGCAGATGCCGACAAAATCCGTAAAGAAGCAGTGACTGCCGGTATGACTACAATGCTAGAAAATGGACTCAAAAAAGCCGCTGCCGGTGTAACCACCATAGACGAAGTTATTCGAGTAACCAAAGAATAAATAATATGAGCGTATCGCCGGTAGAAAAACTTCTTCTGACCAAACACTTGGCCATAATGCTCAAAGCCGGAATACCCCTGACTGAAGCCGTGAATGTGGTGATCGCACAGACGAAAAATAGCGCGTTCAAAAAACTCCTAGGGGGAATTGAGGCAAATCTGAGAAATGGGCAAACACTGGAAAAAAGTCTGTCTAAGTACCCCAAAGTATTTGATCCTCTATACCGAAGTATTGTGGCAATCGGGGAAGAGTCAGGGGTCTTGGAAAAAAACCTAAATTATTTGGCATCACAACTGGAAAGAACTTATGAATTTAGACGAAAAGTACAAGGGGCCCTCTTGTACCCGGTAATAGTCCTGATAACAATGGCGATTGTGGGGAGTGGCATAGCTTTGTTTGTGCTGCCACAACTTGTGGATCTGTTTGCCTCGCTGGAGGTGGAGCTGCCAATGTCTACCAAGGTGCTGCTGTTTGTGGCAACGGCTATGAAATCGCATGGAGTGATAATAATTGCCAGCTTGTTTGGGGCTGTGGGTCTATTTGCATTACTTGTACAGACAAGACCCATCAAGCCTATTTGGCAGAGATTTCTTTTGAGACTGCCTATATTTGGTAACTTGAGACAACAAATGGAGATGGCTATGTTTTGTCGCAATTTGGGCATCATGCTTCGATCTGGACTGCCTATTGCCTCGGCTCTCAAATCTTGTGGTGAAGCCACGGAAAACCTGATCTATAAATCATATGTCTTGGGATTGGAAAGAGCAGTAGATGGGGGATCGACAATCGAAAACGAGCTTTCCAATGGAAAATATCCACTGGTGCCTACAATGGTGACGAAGATGGTGGGGATTGGGGAAAAGTCAGGAAATCTGGATGAAGTACTTTTATATTTGGCGGACTTTTTTGAAGAAGAAGTGGATCATATGACAAAGAGTCTGTCTACGATACTTGAGCCGGTACTCTTGTTTGCTATTGCCATGGTGGTCGGATTTTTGGCATTGTCTATCATCTCACCTATCTATAAATTTACTGGTAGTGTAGGGAACTGATATGCAAAAACCCGGGTTAACCATGATCGAGCTAACGCTGGTTTTGGGACTGGTAGTCATGCTATCGGCAATTTCGGTGGGATGGTATTCGCGGTTTTTGACCCAAAATGCAGTGTCTGACACGACTGATTATCTGGTGGAAACACTGAGAAAGGCGCAAGTTTACACGACGTCGGGGAGGTATGACAGCGGTTGGGGAGTGTCATATGTGGCACCTACTATTACGTTGTACGCAGTGGGTACAAGTGCGTATAACGAGACATATACTGTGAATTCCAATATCTCTATCTCGGGACTAACTAGTATTGAATTTTCTAGTCCGGCTGGAATTCCGAGT
Source organism: uncultured Gammaproteobacteria bacterium (assembly GCA_964543035.1). Classification (GTDB taxonomy): domain Bacteria; phylum Patescibacteriota; class Microgenomatia; order CAZETR01; family Amesbacteraceae; genus CAYHIN01. Next base: position 68,391 of record CAZIVL010000002.1, read on the forward strand.
GCGACGGCGTCTATTGTAGTTTCGGGTAACAATACTAGTAAGACGATTACAGTTAATTCGGCTGGATCGATATCTAGATGAAAAGAAAATTGGGATTCTCTGTCGTGGAAGTCACATTGGCCGTCGCTTTGTTTGCCATATTTGGAGTGGGAGTAGTCGTGGCTGTGATATCAAATCTGAGCTTAAACCAGTCGGGACAAGAACAAACGATTGCTAGTCAATATGCTTCTGAAGGGGTGGAAGCAATAAGGTCTATTAAAAACCAAAATTTTTCGGCACTAACTAATGGTAATTGGGGAATCGTTCAAAGCGGGGGAGTGTGGACACTATCTGGGGCTAATAATACTTGGGATAAATATACGCGGGTGATAAATATCTCTTCTGTGCAAAGAGATGTGAGTGGGAATATCGTGGCATCGGGAGGAACAGTAGATCCGGATACAAAAAAAGTAACGGTGACTGTGTCTTGGAACGTGAATCCTGTAAGACCTGTGTCGTCTGTAACTTCGTCATATGTCACAAACTGGAAAGCAGGGGTGGATGACGGGGTGATCGTGTATGGAGATACAGGTAACGCTACTATTCAGAGATATCGACTGTTTAATGACTCGACTAATTCTTTTACTACAGAGGGACCTGCGGGGTCGGGATTTTCGGACGCGAGTGTGGGAAGAAGATTTGTTACGGCTAGTTCTCCGACCAAAAAAGAAGCAGTGGCGGGGTATGAAAGTTCTAGTGGGGCAATGAGGATAATGTGTTTTGACGGAAGTACTTGGAGTAATGAATTTACGGTCGCTTTGGGAGGAAACCCCCTTATAGATGGAAGATTTGATATTGGGTATGAAAAAAGTACTGGCGATGTGATCGTGGTGTATTCGAAAAATGTAGCGAATACAAATGAACTGGCATATCGGACAAAATCGGGAAGCGTCGGTTGCGGGGCGGCTAATTGGAGTGGGGAAAATCTATATGACGCAGTACGGACTACTGGGACTGTGCATTGGATAAGAGTAGAAAGTAATCCGGTATCCTCGTCATCCGATGTGGCAGTCGCATGGGCGGACTCGAACTCAGATCTGTCGGTTGCTATCTGGACGGGTAATTCGTTTGGCATTGCAGAGCCTGCGACTGTTCTTGAAAATAACCTGGAGCGGGCATCTGGTTCACAGGATGTATTATCTTTTGATCTGGCTTATGAAAGCTTGACGGGCAATCTGATGGTTGTATGGGGACTATTGCAGGCAACAACTTGCACAGCCGGTACGACGATTGCGACCACTAATTGTATTCGGTATGCCAGATACTCGGGCGCTTGGGAAGCCGTGGCTGTGATACCTACGGTTGCAGATCCGGCTACAAATATAGATATAGCTGGGAATCCAGCTAGTAATGAGCTAGCTCTGATTGCAGTCGATAATTCTCAGGCTGATACATCACTGGCTTATTGGTCGGGGAGTACTTGGACTGGGACTGCGAATAGAGATACTTCGGCGCAAGCAGTTTCCGCTGGAGCAAAACGTGTGGCAATAGGGTGGCTCAAATCTGGATCTACGAGTAGAAGTATTGCTGTGTACGATGATGCCGGAGCGACAACAAATATAGGTTGGGTGGTGGGAAACGGAGCGGTATTTACGAGTCAAACAGACGTGGCACCAACACCGGCTTTTGGGGCACCGCAGACGTGGTATGAGATATATCCTGATCCCATAAACACTGACAAGCTGATGTTCGTTGTTTCAGACAACAACAACGATCTGTTTGCCAAGAGGCTGGTAATGACGTCTGCCCCGGCTTTTACCTGGACTAATTCAGACGGGGGAGCGGCTTTGGAGACATTGATGGGACAAGCAGTCGGGGCTCCTTATGGTTTTTCGTATTGGAAGCAATGATAAAAAATAAAAACAAATTTGGTTTTACTTTGGTGGAGATTATTTTGTATATAGGGATTGTGTCTATGATACTGGTCTCTGTCTCGTCTCTGGGGTGGATAGTGGTCTCGTCTGGGGCTAAAAGTCGGGTGCAAGAAGAAGTGTCGGGGACAGCCAGATATGTGGCGGAAAGGATTTCGTATGAAATACGAAGAGCGTCGGGGATTGGAAGCTGGTCTGCCAATAGTATTACTTTGAATAATTTTGCGCCGGATACGACGACTGTGATTACCTGGGATTCTCCAACTGGCAAGGTGAGGATAAACAAAAACGGAACGGGATTTGTAGATTTGAATTCCAACGATACGGCGGTGACTACGCTCACTTTTACCAACAACACGTCGGTAGATAACAAGACAAAAAACATTGGATTTACTCTCACTGTATCGGCGAACACTGCTTCTGGAAGTCAAATATATAAGTCAGAGACGACAGTTAGATCGACGGTAGAATTGAGGAGTAACTGATGAAAAAAAATATGCGAGGTGGCTTCATTGCCACATATTCAGTCCTGGTAGTACTAGCAGTAGTCGCGTCTGTGGCTACGGTGACTACATATTTGGCAGTGGGAAATGCCAAGGGATCACTGTCTTTTGCCAAGGGAGTGGATGCTTTGGGATTTGCGGAAGGATGCGTGGAAGATGGACTGCTTAAGGCTCGAGCTGCTGCTACATTTGGTGATCCAGTGGGAACTATTGTAACCGTGACCAGACCAGAAGGGACGTGTCAGCTGACTGTGGACTCTAAGGTGGGGGAGGTGTGGACGATGACGGTCACGAACTTTGTGCCGACGCCTACAATTGCGGCTACGCCTACTCCTTCGAATACGCCGACTCCTTCACCAACGCTTGCTCCAACGGCTACTCCAGCGCCTTGGCCTACTCCTACTCCTAATGGCCCAACGCCTACAGCAGGGCCGACGTGTGTGATGCGAAATGTAAGTACGCCATTAACTGACTTGGGAGGGGGAGAGTATATGCGACTTACCACGATCAATCCCGAGACATATACAGCAACGGGGGTTATTGGGGGATTGTATCCTGGAGGAGTGAATATCCGGCCCGGAATACATAAAACAGATGGGCTGGCAGCGGCTGCCTCGATCCAACCACTTGATGCCACCGGCGTGCCAGATGGGGAGGGACTGATCGGAATGACTTCGATCGGGATGTCAAACACGTCTACGGAATTTGGGGTGTTCAAGTCTTTGGCGGACGCCGATTCGCAAAAAAATTCTAAAGTCAAAATCGCCAATGGGGCTTTGTCGGGGTCGGTCGTGGAAGTGTGGACGGATCCTTTGAATAATAACTTTAACTATGCTTGGAATACGCATTTACCCCAACAGATAACGCAAGCGGGGCTAACTAATGCTCAAGTGCAGGTCGCTTGGATAAAAGTGACGCAGTTTGCTTACCAACCTGATTTTCCGGCTGCGATGGTGAATCTAAAAGGAATGTATGAAGAATTGGCTAGGCTTTTGAAAGCCAGATTTCCGAATCTGAGAATCACTTATTTTTCCAGTCGCACTCGGTCGTTTTCATATCTGGGAGGACTATCGGGTGAATCGACGGCTTTTGAAAATGCATTTGCCGTGCGGTGGATGATCGAGGATCAGATGAATGGACTGGGAAATGTGAATTTTAATCCTAATAATGGTCCAGTTGTCGCTTCGTATATTACTTGGGGACCGTATTTGTGGATAGACGGCGAGAATGCGAGGGGTGATGGGCGAACGTGGCCTGCAAATAGTGTGGTCTCTGACTGTACTCATCCATCTACTTGGGGATCGACGATGGTGGCGGATATGTTGACCCAACACTTTAAGACTGATGAAACGGCCGCTCCTTGGTACTTGGCTGCTCCTGGAGGTACGCCCTCACCCACGCCAACTCCAACCGCGGCACCAACACCAACCCCCGCACCTTATGTGAGCGTGCAAAATCAAAGAACGATACGAGTGATATTTAATCGGACTGGATCTGGGCTGACGCTAACTTCTTGGCAAGAGCTGTAGAGGGCTGTTGACAAGCTCTCCAGAATAGTCTTTACTAGATGTAGATATGAAAACTGGTTTTAAGCGTGGTTTTACACTGATTGAACTTTTGATGGTGGTCGCGATTATTTCTCTTTTGGCCGTATCGGTGTTTGTGGCTCTGAATCCCTCTAAGAGATTGCGTGATACTAAAGATGCGAGAAGAGCAACAGATGCGGATACGATTTTAACTGCCATTCATCAATATATTGTCGACAACAAAGGATCTTTGCCAACTGGTCTTACTACACCGATGGTTATCACAATGTTGGGAACAGGATCTGCTTGTAGTACCACTCCTGGTGCTTATTGCGGATCGGTACCGGCAGCTTGTGTGAACTTGACTACACCGTTGGCCACCTATTTGAAGAGTATGCCGATTGACCCCAACGGAACCTCAGGAACACCAGCATTTGATGCAGCCAAGACTGGCTATGCAGTGACAGTAGACGCTAACGGTATTGTGACGGTCACTTCATGTTCTTCAGAAAATTCGGCCATTACTGTCTCCAGGTAGGTCTCCGAATTTAGTGTAAAATTGATGTATGAGATGGATTGTAAGGGTGGGGAACAGGGGAATTCAAATCGTACAGGATCATCCTGATGCGACTTTCACCTGGGGATACCCGGAAAGTTTGGTGGTAAATGGTGATGTAATAGATGAAAAGAAGCTGTGCGAAGCATTTTTGCAATTTGTAAAAAACAACAGAAAAAGACCAGTGCAGACCGTGGTAACTCTGACTGAGGAAGTAGTGTTTTATAAAAAAGGTATATTAAAGACTGGGCTTCAGGAATTTTTGGATCTGGTACCCCTAGAAGAAGCGAAGATGATAAAAAAGATTGTCGAGTACAAAGATGGAAAGGTCGATGTGTGGGTATGCAATAAGAGCTTGGTAAATGCGATTGTGACTGCCCTGGATGGAAAACTGGAGGGGGTCGTCTCTGAGGCAATGCTAAAAGATGGGGACTATAAAAATGTGTGGAAAGATAGAAACGGTTTGAGAAATGGAAGCTTTTTGACTAAAGGGAATGGGACGGCTGGGACATCTGAAAAAACTTGGACGTGGCTCGTGTGGGGAGTGGGAGTCATGATCTGGCTGGGGATAATCGGGGCGCTCATATATTTTAAGGTGTTGACAAAATAAATTTGTATTCGTAATATATCCCCATAGGGGGGATATATGACATACAGACCAAAAGATACTAAAGAAAGAATAATTCACAGACTAAAGATCTCCCGGGGACATCTGGATCGGGTAATAAAAATGGTAAGTGAGGACGCGTATTGTATTGATGTCATGCATCAGCTGCAAGCCATTGAGTCAGGACTATCTGAAACTGGAAACACACTTTTGGAAAATCATTTGAAGTCGTGTGTGGCAGATGCTATCAAGGGTGGGAGGGCACAAGAATCGATAGAGGAAATTATGCAAGTGTTTAAGAAAAAGAAATGATCAAAAAGACTTATGAAATAAAAGGAATGCACTGTGCATCTTGCGTGAGTGTGATCGAAAAAAGTCTAAAAAAAGTGCCTGGAGTAACCGATGTGGTGGCAAATCTGGCCAGTAATAAGGCTACGGTGACAATGGAACATGAGTTGCCAGAGGCCGAATTGGCAACTGCTGTAAAAAAAGTAGGGTACACCCTGGGGATAAGTGAACACGAGCATGCGAACGGATCACATGTGGTAATCCCCATGACTTTGGTGGGAGTGAGTGTAGTAATAATGCTTTGGGAGTCCTTACTGCCTATGAGTGCTTTTGTAGAAGAATTGTTTCATCATATTTTGCCACTGATGGCCACATATATGATGTTTTCTGTGGGGAGGCCATACTTATTGGGAATATGGCGGTTTTTGAAATATAAAAAGGCGGATATGGATGCACTTGTAGGAATCGGGACGGGAGTGGCGTTTCTTTATAGCTTTTGGTCATCGGTGACTGGAGGCGAATATGTATATTATGATGTGGTAATTGTGGTCATAGGGTTGGTTACCTTGGGCAAACATCTGGAAGCGGTAGCGCGAGCCCACACGTCGGATGCGATCAAAAAACTTTTGGGATTGTCACCCAAGCAAGCCCGAGTGATACGAGGTGAAAATGAGATAGATGTGCCAATCGAACAAGTGGTTCTGGGAGACATGATCCGGGTGCGACCAGGGGAAAAAGTACCCGTGGATGGAGTGGTAGTAGAAGGTGAATCGGCGGTGGATGAATCGATGGTGACAGGAGAAAGTATGCCAATTGAGAAAAGAGTGGGTATGGATGTAATTGGGGCGACAGTGAATAAAACGGGTAGTTTTGTCATGAAGGCGAAAAGAGTCGGATCTGAGACCATACTTTCACAAATTATTAGGCTGGTCGAAGAGGCGCAAGGATCGAAAGCGCCTATTCAGAGGCTCGCAGACTCGGTGTCAGAATATTTTGTGCCGGTAGTTTTGATACTAGCCCTGGCGACATTTCTGATATGGGGATATGTGCTGGGAGACTTCAGACAGGGAACAATCGCTGCAGTGACGGTTCTGATCATTGCTTGTCCGTGTGCGATGGGACTGGCTACACCCACGGCTATTATGGTGGGTACGGGACTGGGAGCCTCGCGGGGAATATTGATAAAAAATGCAGCTGCTTTGGAAATGGCAAATAAGGTACAAACAGTAGTGTTTGATAAAACTGGAACTCTCACTCAGGGTCGGCCTGAGGTGGTGTATTTTTCTTCTAAAAAAGTACTTGCAATTGCAGCAAGCATCGAAAAAGCTTCGGAACACGTGCTGGCAGAAGCAATAGTCCGAAAAGCTCACGATGAAGGAGTGAAACTGGAGAAGGTAACAAAGTTTGCTGCAATTGTAGGACAGGGAGTGGAGGGAGTGGTGATGGGTAAGAAGTGGGTAGTGGGTCGTGTTTTGACAAAGGAGTATGAGGAACAGGTTAGAAAATTGGAGAGCGAGGGGAATACAGTCATTTATGTGTCACAGGGAGAAAATGTAGAAGGAATAATAGCGGTTGCTGACACAGTGAAAGAAACGGCTGTGGAGGGGATATTGGTACTACAAAAATTGGGACTTGAGGTAGTGATGATGACAGGGGATAACAAGAGGACAGCTGATGCTATTGGGACGCAACTGGAAATAGACAGGGTACTTTCTGAAGTAAAACCCGCTGACAAAGAATCTGAGGTGCGAAAGATACAGAAAGAAGGAAAAATTGTGGCTATGGTGGGAGATGGAATAAATGATGCGCCGGCACTGGCTGTTTCGGATGTGGGGATGGCTATGGGGACGGGGACTGATGTAGCAATAGAAGCCTCATCGGTGACCCTCGTTAACCGAGATCTGAAAACAGTAGCAGCCACCATAGAGCTATCCAGAAAGACAATGAGAACAATTGTCATGAACCTGGTCTGGGCATTTGGATACAATATTGTCCTTATACCCGTGGCCATGACGGGAAATCTAAATCCGATGCTTGCTGGCCTGGCAATGGCTCTGTCCTCGGTCTCGGTCGTGACTAACTCATTACTTTTGAAACGTGCGAAAATACATATATGAATCTGTGGGTCATACTATTTACGGGACTGACTGTGGGAGGGCTGACGTGTCTGGCTGTCCAGGGAGGACTTTTGGCTTCGATTATTGCTACAAATGAAAACAAAAATACACTGAGGCCAACCTTGATATTTTTGATGGCAAAATTAGCGGCGCATGCTGCTTTGGGATTTGGGCTGGGGGCGTTTGGGAGTGTGGTGGGAATATCGGATAACGTTACTTTGACAGTGCAAATACTAGTCGGGGTATACATGATCTTGGTGGCACTGAATCTACTGGATATCCACCCAATATTTAGGTATGTGCAGATCCAACCGCCAAAGTTTCTGGCAAAAAAGATTAGAACAGCATCGACTCCGGCACTTCTGGGACTCATGACGGTATTTATGCCTTGTGGAACAACTTTGGCTATGGAAGCGCTGGCGGTGGGAAGTGGAAATCCGGTAACGGGGGCTCTTATTATGGCGGTATTTGTCCTGGGGACTACACCTGCTTTTTTGGGAATTGGATACGCTTCCTCTAAACTGGGGGATAAATATAGAAAGAACTTTTTTAGACTGGCGGCCATACTGGTCATGTACTTGGGACTGTCTTCTATAAATGGAGCGTTGATTGTAAAAGGGATAAATATACTTCCTCAAAGAGAAAGTGGAGAATCAGAGACGACACAAAATGTGACTATAAATGTGATGGCTTATGGATACGAGCCGCGATATGTGAAAGTAAAACAAGGTGAGGAGGTCACTGTGACCCTGGTCGGAAAAGGGGGATACTCTTGTGCTTCGGCATTTAGAATACCGAGCTTGTCGATTGGGAAAAACCTGCTTCCTGATGAAAAATATACTTTTTCTTTTACACCAACTAAGAAAGGTAAAATACCTTTTACTTGTTCGATGGGAATGTACACTGGCGTAATCGAGGTCATATGAAAATCAAAAAGAAATTGAAAATTGAGGGGATGCATTGTGCGGCGTGTGCTATGAACATAGATTTTGATGTGGAGGATATAAAAGGGGTGCTGTCATGCAAAACAAGCTACGCCCGGGCGGAGACAGAAATAGAAATGGAGGAGGGGTTGGATATGAGTCTTGTCAAAAAGGCTGTGTCAAAACTGGGATATGTCGTAAAATAGGTGGTCGTGAAGAGTATTTGGAAAATCATCAAATTGTCGAAGCCCCAACATAAGTGGATTGGGGTGGCGTGTGTTCTGATCACCATTCAAGCAGTCCTTCAGCAGGCGACGCCCATCACTCTAAAATATGTAGTAGACGAGCTGGCAAAACAGATATCCTCTGGAAGTGGTGATTATCAGACTCTGTCTTATCTATTTGCTTTGATCTTGGTCATAAACCTAGTAGGAGTACTCCTAAACACAATCAACCAAAGAATGGGAGATCATATTGCTTCTCGTCTAGGAAGATATCTGACGGAAAAATACTACAGGAAGATATTTACTCTACCGCAAAAATATTTTGACTCAGAAATATCCGGCAAGATAGTCGCTCAACTAAATAGAGGGATTGCCTCTATCCGCGAATTTGTGGGAGGGGCGACGAATTTTATAATGCCAGCCCTCCTGCAGGCAGTCTTTGGGGTAGGGGTGCTTATGTATTTTGATCCGGTGATCGGATTTTTGGCCCTGGCTGTATTTCCTGTTTATATCGCCATATCTTCGTATTCGACCAGACGATGGGGAATGTTGCAGGAGGAAAAGAATGTGCATGAGGATGCAACTCGGGGAAGAATATCGGAAGCGGTCGGGAATATAAAACTCGTAAAAACTTACAACACGCAAAACAGCGAATGGAAATATGTGTCGGAAAAATACGATGTCATAAATCGCTTGTATGACCGGCAGTCGACGCAATATCATGTCCTAAACTTTGCCCGGGAGTTTGGACTGGAGGCAGTCCTTGTCATTATCCTATTTTTGATATTTAGAAACACATTTTTGGGATATCTGAGCTTGGGAGAAATGGTACTAATTATTCAGATACTCAATCAACTGAGGTGGCCACTGTTTGGAATGAGCTACATACTGGAACAAGTACAAAGAGCGGAAGCGGACTCGAAGGCATTTTTTGAAGTGCTGGATGTGGAAGGACAGGAAGCATTTCAAACCAAAAAGATGGCCGCACTGTCAAAGACCCCTGAAATTGAGTTTGAGCACGTGAACTTTTCTTATGAGGACGGATCACCTGTTCTTTCGGATATCAATCTGAAATTGAGGTCTAAAGAAAAGATTGCCCTGGTGGGGAACTCGGGAGCCGGGAAGACGACACTGATTAACCTGATACTGAAACTATATGACCCCACGAGTGGTGAGATAAAACTAGGTGGCAAGGACTACTCGAAGACGGATCACGCTTGGGTGAGAGAGCACATGGCCCTCGTGTTTCAGGAGAGCGAACTTTTTTCGGCGACCATCGCTGAAAATGTGGCGTATGGACTGCAAGATGCGACTGAGCAACAGATCGTGGAGGCTTTGAAGCAGGCGAATGCATACGATTTTGTCATGAAATTTAAGGATGGTCTGAATGCACAAATAGGGGAACGGGGAGTGAAACTGTCTGGTGGGCAGAGGCAAAGAATACAGATCGCACGAGCGATATTGCATGACAAACCGATACTGATACTGGATGAGGCTACGAGTAGTCTGGACTCAAATTCGGAGAGACAAGTGCAGGAAGCTCTCGAAAAACTGTTTAAGAATAGACTGGTCATAATCATTGCCCACAGATTTTCGACTATCCAAAATGTGGATAGAATAATAGTGTTGGATCAAGGAACTATCGTGGACTCGGGTACACCTAAGGATCTGGCTAAAAGAAAAGGCCTGTATACAGAACTGCTGCAATACCAAATCGAGGGCAACAAAAAACTTCTCTCTGCATATGAGATTTATTAGTATTGGCAGGTGAACTACGGCTGCTTTTTAAAGCAATTCATCTGCCTGTGATTTTGTATCAGTCCAAAGAGGGGAATGTATAATGCTGTTGTTTATGGGAGAAATTGATTTTGAACAAAGATATTCTTTGGTGAAGTCAAAAGAGTTTGGGACCAAGTTAAATGCAGCTTGTCTGGAAATGGGACCTCAAAAAGTACTCCCAGACTATAGACACTTGTGGAGACCTAATAAACCTACAGTGGGATACTGTTATGTGATCACCCGGTATCTCAAACACGTGTTTGGAGCTTATGCCGAAGGGAGGAGATTGTTGACTCCTGAAGGGGCCCATTATTTTATCTGCTTACCAAATTTGAATGAGATATTGGATTTTGCTGTTGATAGGGAATTTCCGTATTCCGAGGGTCGGAAGAAAACTCTGAATAAGGGTCTTTGTAAAAGAGGAGTGCAACTCAGTGGATTGATGGGATATGAGTGGGTAGACAGCTTGTGATAAGCTGGAAGTATGGTAAAAAACCCGGTGGTGAGTGCGCTTCTGGCTTCGGGATATATAACACTGGTGGCAACCGTGATGCAGCTGGGGGCGAAGGTATCAAGGCCTGAGGACACATTTTTAGGACCGATTGCTTTTATCTCTGTATTTACACTGTCTGCGGCAGTCATGGTGTATCTATTTGGATTTGCCCCAGCCACACTGTATCTGGATGGTAAAAAGAAAGAAGCGGTAAAGCATTTTTTGCAGACACTAGCCAGCTTTGGGGTAATCACGATAGCTCTTCTGGTACTGGTCTTTTCGGGGGTACTTACAGGGAAGATGTAGGAGATTATTTTCCTTGGTATAGGGCAAAGTCTTCAGTGTGAATTGAGCGAGATTTCATCCCTAGATCTGTCAACTGCTTTTTGAGTGAATCCATCATGGGGAGTGGGCCGCAAATAAAAACGTCCCGAGACAAAAGATCTGGAACCAGAGAGGCAATCTTTTTTGCATCTAGGCGACCTGATTCTTTGGATGAATACAGATGAAAATGAAATTGGGAATTGGTCTTTGCTTGGGTTTCAAATTCGTTGATATACACAGCTTCGTTTGGGGTTGCCACTGCATAAATAAGATCAATCGTGTAAGGACTACCCTGATCCATGTGTCTGCACATGCTCAAAAATGGAGTGATACCGATGCCGCCTGCTATCCAGATCTGATGAATGTTGGCTGTATTGAGATATGAAAATACCCCGTAAGGACCCTCAATAAGCACATGATCCCCAGGCTTTACTAATTTGAGTGTCTCGGTGTAATCGCCTAAAGATTTGGCGGCTATGCTGATGTCTGCCGTGTTGGGGTTACTAGTAAGAGAAAATGGATGAACCTCGGAACTGACACCTTTTGAGGATACTTCTAAAAATACGAATTGACCCGGTCGGTAGGTGAGACTTTTTGTTATTGGGGAAAGACAGATTTCGGTGACTTCGCCTATTACAGTGGAGGAAGTGATTGTAAAGGGTAATCTGCGAACCATCTTTTTGAAGAACACTGTTCTATATATGAATGAAATTAAGGCAAGAGCAGAGAGAATAAGAAGATATCCTTTTAGGATGTAATTTTGGTTTAGATTTCCCGGCACAATTAACATATGGACAATAGCTGCAGCAAAAGAAATACCTAATAACTGATGTGAAAGTTTCCATAGCTGATATTTTATTTTTGTAAAAAAAGTAATGGAAAGAAGAATGATCATGATAAACAACGCGATTCCTCCAATAAGATTTGCTGGAAGTGAGCGGGAGGGGATAAAAAATTGTGCGACGAATACGATAGAGGCAGGAAGATACTCTAGCGAAAGAAGTACGGGGTGGAAAAGAAGCAAGATAAGAGATATGGCACCTATGTAATGGTGATAAAAGTATATTCGGTTTAGGCCAACAAATATCTTTTCTAAAAAGTGATATCTGGCCGAGAGAATGAAATTGAGGGCAAATAAAGCCGTGCCTACGATAGCAGTAAGTTGTCCCAGCGAAACAATGGGGCTAGAGGACGATCTTGAAAAAAAATACCAGAGAAAAACTGGGCAAATTGTTATAATCGAGACGAATATTAATCCTTGTGACTCACGAAATGACCTCATATAAGTATTATCTCATAGCAGTTCTCTTGGGTGTCGTAGTAGCGGTATTTTTATTGGGGTCTTTGAAGAAGGAGGCCACCAGAGCGGTAATTGTTACCAATCTGGGAAATATTGAGATTGAACTGAATCCCAAGACGCCAAATGCGGTTGAGCATTTTGTCATGCGGGCGAGATCTGGATATTATGCGGGAACTAGATTTCATAGAGTAGTTCCAGGTCTCTTGATAGAAGGAGGAGATCCGTTGACTTCTGATTTGGAAAACAAGATCAAATGGGGGAAGGGTGGGAGTGGAAAGCTGTTTGATGATGAGATATTTGCAGAAGACAAGATGGTGAGGGGGGTCGTGGCGATGTCGAACCATGGCAAAAATACAAATGACACTCAATTTTTTATAGTAGCGGCGGAAGAAGTGCCGTGGTTGTCTGGACTACATACAATATTTGGGCGTGTAATATCGGGAATTGAATTGGTGGAAAATATTTCACGGATGGAGGCTGGGGTGACGGGAATACCGAATGAGGAAATAAAAGTTATTAAGATAATCCTAAGATAACTTTTATGAAACTAAACAAGATTCAAATTGCAGTGGGGGTATCGTTAGTTTTGTTTTTTGTAACTGTCACAGGTCTAGTCGGAACAGGACTGTGGGTCATGAAATTTCAGGAGAAGAAATCTCTTCCAGAGAAGACAGAAGACGTGGTGGTAAACAGTGTCCTTTCGGTAGAGGATGTGGCGGTACATAAGACAGTTGGTGACTGTTGGATTATTATTTCCGGAAAAGTATATGCTGTGTCTGGTTATCTGGGAACACATCCTGGAGGGGCGCTAGTAATTGCTCCGTACTGTGGAAAAGATGCAACTGAGGCATTTGCAACTAAGGGACGAATGCCTGCAGAATCACATAGTGGGACGGCGACTGGTTTGCTGGATGAATATTTTGTAGGAAATATTGGGGAGATAATCACACAGATGGTGCCAACTACTGGGCCTACTCTTGTACCTGGACAGATAACACCGACCTCTGTATCCAAGCAATCTGTGGGAAATACAAATACTCAAGTTTCTTTGACGAATTCTGAGGTGTCGTCTCACAATACACTTTCTAACTGTTGGCTCATCATATCTGGCAATGTATACAATGTAACTAGTTATTTGTATCAACATCCAGGAGGTGCAAGTGCGATATCTCCATACTGTGGTAAAGATGGAACTACGGCTTTTGCCACCAAAAATAAAGGTTCGTCTCACTCGTCTGTCGCAAATAATTTATTGAACAATTATTTGATAGGCACCATAGGACAGTTGGTGGTACTTGCACCGAGTCCTACGACAGCGGTAGTAATTTTTGTACCTACGAATACCCCGGTACCACAAAATTTGACCCTAACCTCATCTGAAGTCGCAACTCACAATACGTTGCAAAACTGCTGGATGATTATCTCCAATAATGTGTACAACATTACGAGCTACGTATATCAACATCCTGGTGGGTCATCGATCTTGGCACAGTATTGTGGACGCGAAGCAACTACCGCATTTCAAACACAGGGCGGGAGGGGGAGTCACTCTAACAATGCTTCAAATTTACTGAATAATTTTCTAATAGGAACTCTGAATTCTTCAGTAGTCGTCAACCCAACTAACACACCAGGCCCGGGAGGTACAAATCCAACTGCGACTCCAGCATCTTTTGGAGGAAGCTTGCCGGCTGCGATTACAAACATGTACCCCGGGGCAACCAAAAAAAGTGGGGGATACGAAGATAATGGAAGTTGGGAAGGGAAGATAAATACCTCCTCTGGACAATGCAGGGAGATGAAAGTTAATAGTTCGGGAAGTATAACTGAGAACCAAAGCTGCTAAGCAGTTTGATATTATAAGGAATAGATTATGAGAATTAAATTCTTGGGGGCAGCGGGGACGGTGACGGGATCATCTTATGCTCTGACCTCTGATTCGGGAACATCGATACTTATTGATCTGGGAATGTTTCAGGGGACGTATGAAATCGATAAACTAAATTATCAGAATTATGACTATGATCCCAGTAAGTTATCGGGAGTAGTGCTCACTCACGCGCATCTGGATCACTGTGGCAGATTGCCGATACTAATCCCCAAGGGATTTGTGGGAAACATCTGGATGACAGAACCCACGCGAGATCTGACTGAAATATCGCTTCTGGATTCGGCAAAGATCGCAAAATATGATAAGAAAAAAGCGCTATATGATGAGGAGCAGGTGTATAAAACCACAGATAAATTTAAAACGACTGGATATGGAAAACAATTTGAAGTGGAAGATTTTTTGGTCACAATGCGGGATGCGGGACACATGTTGGGATCGACTTCACTGGAAATAATAGATACCAGAGCAAAATCTGATATCAAAAAAATTGTATTCTCAGGAGATCTGGGGAACACACCAGAAGAATTGGTACGAGAAACGGAGACAATAACAGATGCGGATGTAGTGGTCATGGAATCCACATATGGAGGAAGGATGCACCCTCTCGAAAACCCAGTAGATGTGATCGCGAATGAAATAAATATCGTCCAAAAGACAGGGGGAACTCTACTCATCCCGGCCTTTTCACTGGAAAGAACTCAGGAGCTACTGCATATGATCAAACACTTGATACTTCTTAAAAAAATATCTTCCAACACGCCAATATTTATGGATGGGCCGATGGCCAAGAAGGCGACGGCAGTGTATCTGAAATATCCGGATCTGTTTAACCCACATATACAATCTGAGATGAGAGATGAGAACCCATTTTCTTTTGAAAGTCTGGAAGAAGAGATGCGAGATGTGTCGGGGACAAAAGTCATAATAGCAGGATCAGGAATGATGATGGGGGGAAAGATAATGGAGCATGCAAAAAGATACTTGCCTGACTCTGATAATAGAATACTTATTGTGGGGTATCAGGGAGAAGGTACTGTGGGAAGACAAATACTGGAGGGAGAAAAAGTGGTGGAAATATATGGCGAAAAAGTCACAGTGCTGGCAAATGTAAATAGTACTCAGGCCATGAGCTCGCACGCTGACTCGGGACAACTCGTCTCGTGGCTGGGTGCTATAAAAGGAGTCAAAAAAGTATTTTTGACCCACGGGGAAGATGAATCGAGAGTGGCTCTCGCAAGCGAGGTCAAAGAGAAATTGGGGATAGGGGATATCTCTCTGCCTGTTTTGAATCAAGAAGTATCATTATCCAGTTGAGTACTTTGTATGGCACCGATACTCGCCCACCCGCGCGGTTATCTGCATTCTCGCTAGCCACCGAACCATAATCTTAATCTTATTACTCACCACACAGGCTAGCTGCGAAATTCTGCCCACAAAGTACATCAACTAGGATAATATTTATTAAGACATGATAAAGCGGGTAGATGTTTTGGTGACAATTCTAGTTTTTTTGGTGGCTGCAATCGACTGCTACAAATATCCGGATAAGGTATTTAAATTGATTGGGGTGGATTCGGGAGTGATATTACTGGGATTTGTGGTACTGGCTTTGGTGCTACGCCTTAAGAACTATCAGTTCTCAAACATACTGAAAAAGGTAAATGGATATCTGGTGATGCCTGCTTCAGTCGTATTGGCCGTGAGTGTGGCAATCGTGAATGATATGACCTCGGTGAATTATGTGTATTCCCAATACGGATTGAATATCCATAGACTGGGATATATGGCTCTCGGGAGTGTGGCCCTACAACTAATAATGCTGGGAGACACATGGTGGAAGAAAAATTGGGAGAGAGCAATATTTTGGGGAGCAGTATTGGGATCGGGGATACTTTTCCTAATAAGCCTGTGGCCTTTTGATTACTTTTTGCGGCTGGTTTCGGAAGACCATCTGATTGAGTACCTGCAATTTTTTGCTGTATTTGCCTCTGGAATTTTGGCCTGGGTTACATCTTGGAAAGTGTATCCAAAAAACAAATTTTGGGGAATTTGTTTTTTGCTCTTTGGAGCAGGACTCCTGTTTGTGGCTGGAGATGAGATATCGTGGGGGCAAAGACTCTTTGGCCTAACTACCCCGGAATCGCTGTCACAAATTAATGCCCAAAATGAAATAACTGCTCATAATATAAAAGCAATCAGTCCTTATATCTGGTGGGGATATATGAGTGTGGGGATAGTCGGGAGTCTGGGATGGATGCTGTCGGCAAAATACTTTCATGTGCCTTGGTATGCGGCGCCTTATTTTGGGGCACTACTGGTGTACAACAGTCTGGCGCAGCCTGGAAGGATCCATGGAATAGGAGAATGGTCAGAAGTGGCAGAACTGGCTATGTATATGGGGATACTTATTTACTGCGTGTACGCAAATCGGTTGAGTAGAGAGTAAATGATTTGTTGCTAAAGGCTAGGTGTGCAAATATAATGGTCGGATGTCTGATGTGAGTGCAAAGAATAATGCGGTGGTGCATTTTGAAATGCCGTATGAGGATGCCAGTAGGGTAGCTGAGTTTTATAAAAAATCTTTTGGTTGGGATATGCAGGTGATGGGAGAGCAATGGGGAGGATATGTGATGGCAATGACAACTGACTCCACGCAAGATGGACCGAAAAATCCGGGAGCTATCAATGGAGGATTTTTCCCCAAGAGTCCTACTTATCCTGCTGTTACGACAGTAGTGGTGCAAGTGGTGAATCTGGAAGAGGCAATGAAGAAAGTGACCGAGGCAGGAGGAAAACTACTCCTCCCTAAACCTATGGAGATCCCACAAGTGGGGCTGTATATGGCGATAGAAGATAGTGAAGGCAATCGAGTGGGTGTGCTACAACCTGCTCCAACGAATGGGTAAAGCACCTGACATCGAAGAAATAAAAAGAATTGCTGAGAAGAACTGGCCTATTGCATTGCCCTTGGTGGGTGGGCTGGCTGCAATTTCCGCTGTAGTGTATCTAACCTGGTCACTCAAGAGGCGGGCTGATGCTCATAAACAACAAGAAATTGATAAGGCTATGCAAACAGTTACAGGAATAGGAAATCCGGGAGCTTTGCTTCTGGAAGTGGCAGAAGTGCTGCCTGAGGTAGATTCAACGGCCGCTGGGATAGCTGCGAGAATGGCGAAGAAAATGAAAGGACCAAATGGTGAAGCTATGCAAGTTGTAGCTCAGAATGCAAAAACTAGGGTGATAAAGTAGGAGTGGGAGTTACTTCCGGTGTGGAGACTGCGAGAGAGTTGTGGGGACTGACTTCGAGATCAGAAAAGTAGGCGCCGGTGAGGCCGATCGCGACAAATAATGCACAGGCTATAGGAACTGCGATGGCTACTCGGGGAGAAAACTTAGGTCTGGGGAGCTTTCGCAAATTGTTTACCAATGATCTTAATTCTTCGTAAACAATAATAGTCCCGGGAACCACGACTAAGAAAATAAAACCCATGGGAGTCTTGGCAATGCTCGTTATGCGACCTACGTAGGGAACAGTGAGGAGGACCTTGCCCACTATCTTGTCCGATGCTAGCTGATTGGTGTCGAGAGAATCGTTGGCATCACCTTTGGTAACAAAACTTGGGGATTTGAAAATACCATCGGGCCAAGTCTTGGCGAGAACTCGGTGAGTAGTAGTCGTCTTGGGGCCGGAAGAAAAAGTCAAAATATCGTTTGTAAAATACTCAGCTCTTTTTCCTACCATAATCACACTGCCTGTGGGAATGGTGGGCTCCATGGAGCCGGAAGTGACGACATAAAAACGAAAAGCATTGACTCCTAGAAACTGATTGACAACAAAGAAGCCAGCAATAGTGAGACTCGTGTATAAAATAAAATCGGAAGCAAATTTTAGAAACTTGTTAATGGTCATATTTCTTGGGTTTTTTGGTAGGTGTGGGAGTAGCTGTAGGCTTGGTTACACACTTTTTTTGACTGGGGCTCCAGACCCTGCCAGATCCGGTGACGGGAGTAGGAGCATCGGGACTAACTGCAATGAACTCCTCGGTAAAAGTAAGGATATCGCCCTGGGCCCAGTTGGTAACGGACTGGGGCATATGGAAGCTCTGAGTGGCCGTCACGTGCTTGTTTTTTTTTACCTCTCCCAATGGAATCCAACAAGAGACGGCATCTGGAAAGGGGAGGAGATCACCTTCTGCGATGATCGTCTTCTCACCAAATGAGAGGTCGTAATATAAATAATTTTGAATATCGGATTTGGGAACACCATTTTCTTCTTTGGATTCTGGCTCTGTCGTTGCTCCTTGGGAGGCGACGAGATTGGTTAGGTGAACAAAGACTTTGGCATCACCGTCTTTTACATATATATCTTTGTCTACATACCGATTGTCCCCGGGTTTTACATCATCTAGGCTTACGACAGTGGGGGGATTGTCTACTCCGTTGACCTTGAGGTCGATACGGCGCTCTTCGTGATGATCTCGGTCACGATGATCGCGATCATCGCGGTCACCTAAAATCTTGGGATGATTGTTGAATGAAGAAAATATGGCAATACATCCGGCTACGAATGACTTGAAAAAATTATGCATCTATTTGGCAAGTCAGAATCCCTAACCGGGACTCTGAGCTGCCCTCCCGCTGGAAACGGGAGAGAGCAAAGAGATTACTGAACTACTGGGTTACACAAGAAATCCGGGTTGTTTCTGTGCTGCTCTACTCTAAAGCGGACATCGGCAGTCAGAGAATCGGTCTGAGACTCGTTGCCCATAGATGCGCCGTCACAAGTGATTGTGAAGTTGATGCCATCGATGGTCATTGTGCCTGCACACCAGGCCAGGCCCAGATTTTGGGTTGAACCACCTGGGAATGGAGTGGGCAGAAGAGAAGCTGAGTCTACAAGAGTATAGGTCTTGCCATTGAGAACATCGCTGGCTGGACCTTGCTCATTGGTGAACAACAAAGGCTCACCTTGCTCCCAGATATTGTCTCCATCGTCAGCCCAAGCTGTGAAATGGATATTTTGAGCCAATTCTCCTCCTTGTGGATCGTCGGTCAAATCTAGAGCTTCGACTTCAGGATCAATACGATCATTTTCAGCATTATTTAGATTGAAAATATCGATACAGGCCCAGACGGGATTGTCTTCTACGTGCATACTGATCGTGTTTTCACCATAATCACCAGGTTTAACATCGATTAGGTCCCAGAACTTTTCACTAGTGAGATCGCCTGCTGGCCAGGAGCCAGTACACGCCAATCCTACTAATTCTGGACGAGGTAAAACTTCGACTGATCCATCAGGCTGCCATTGGCCGCCTTCGCAGATCATACCGTCGTAATGAGCAGTTGAGTCGATGGTGAGATCTACTTTTCCTGCTGTCAGATTGTTTGCTGGAGAAGTCTCAGTGTCTGAAAAGAAAGCTGAAGAGGCTCCCCAGACAGTCCCAGTCACTGCTCCTACTACTAACAAACTTATTAGTATGTTTTTCATTGTTGTCATTCACCCCCCTTCACTACTGTATAGCTGTCGTACAGGAGGCACGAACCGCGTCGAGGTCGTAGCCATCTGCATCGGACGTAAATAACGCAATGTTTGAAACGTCGGTTAAGCGGACGTATTGGGCCGATGGCACGGGACTCATGTCCACTGTGCCGTCGCGGTTTAGACTCGCGGCAACGGTGGTCCAGGAAGAACCGTCAGGACCGACTTCTACTTTTACAAGCTCATCGGGATAAGGAGGATTGGTAGCTCCTGTCACTTCGTAGACGGAAAGATCGGGGCCGGGCTGGTCGATGAAGGGACTACTAAATTTGAGAACTATAGAACCATTGGTGAAACCAAGACTAAAGAAAGAATTGGCCGCGACGGGATTGTCTGTCGGAGTGCCTGCTGATTGGGGAGCACCCAAGGCAAAATTGCCATTGCTTCTGCTGGCTAGAACTGCGGCACCACCCTTTTGAGTGCCCTGGGCGATTTGTTCAAATGAAGATGCAAAGGCGGGGATACAGGCGATGGGAGTTGGGGTCGGGGTAACCGTGGGAGAGGGAGTGATAGTCGGAGTAGGAGTAGTATTTGGGACACAGTGCTTGAGCTCGGGGTCCCAAACCCTGCCGGAGCCAGTGTCGGGGATGGTGGGATCATTTAGCTGTTGGGCTAGGAACTCTTCGGCGAAATCCAACGTGTCGCCCTGGGCCCAGTTGGTAACATTTTTGTCAAAGTGAAAACTCTGAACTAGATTGACATGGGTGTTGCCCGGAATAGTGCCAATGGGGATCCAACAGGAGACGGCGTCGGGTAAAGATACATCGTCGGCAAAATCGATAATGACACTGGCTGATGGTGAGGATATAGAAAGGTCGTAGGTAATGTAGTTTTGGATATCAAACTTGGGAGTACCATTTTCTTCCAAATCCTCCGGTTCAGTCTGGGTGCCTTGGGTAACTTCCAGGCTTTTGATGTGCAACCAGATCTTGGTGGGATTGAAGTCCACAAATAAATCTTTGTCAAAAAATTTGTCATCACCGGGCTTGAGATCGGCAAATGACACGACTGATTCGGGATTGTCTACGCCGTTTACTTTGAGGTCGATTTTGCCGGCTGTGAAGTTGTTTGCTGTGGCTGTCTCTGTGTCTGAAAAGAAAGCGCGGGAGAGACCTATAACTGAGGGGATGGTTACACCGAGAACAATGAGGCTGGCTAGAACTTTGTTCATAGTATCACCATAACCTAGAGTGTCTTGGGGGATCAATTGGGACAATCAGTATCAAAGATGCACTCAAATATCTTAAAATTTTGGTTTTTTTTGAGAAATAAAGATTTGCGTGCAACAGAAATTTTATATATCATGAAACATGTGGAAAACTTTCCTGCTCAGTTTTTTTATCTATCTGCCGGAGTGGGTGTGTGGGTAGGTGTGGGACTCCTTGTAATAGTCGGAATACTTCTTATCAAAATGCTCTCTAAGTTCAACCATGTGGCAGATGAAGTGAAGCAGACTGTGGATGAGGTGGCTTCGATAAAATCCAAAGTGGGAGAAGTACTAGGCGGATTTGTATCTACATTATTGGATAACAAAACAAATACAAAAAAGCGGAGAGGGGGTGTAAAGCATGTCAGGAAACAAAAAAGGAAGTAATTTCTTAGTCGCGGCCCTAGGGGCTGTAGTCGGAGTGGCAGCGGGTGTCGCGGGAACTCTACTGTCTGACAAAAAAAATCGTCAAGTTCTCGAAAAGAAAGCTGGTGAACTCGTAAAGGAAGGAAAAGTGCTCGCCAAGAGAGCGAGTAAGGAAGTAGCTTCCGTATCAAGAAAAATCAAAAAATCAGTAAGGAGAAGTAAGTAATCTTATGAATCTTCTCGTCGCTTTTGTCTTGGCTGTGGTCGAGGGATTGACAGAATTTCTGCCTGTCTCGTCCACGGGACACTTGATACTGGCAGTCAAGATATTGGGAATCTCGCCCTCGGAGTTTGTATCTACTTTTGAGATAGGGATACAACTGGGGGCGATATTGGCTGTAGTATCTCTATATCTGAAAAGATTACTTGGGAATCCAAAGTTGTGGACGAGATTGGGAATCGCATTTTTGCCGACTGTAGTAGTCGGTTTTTTGTTGTACCCATTTGTAAAAACACAGCTGGCATCTGGGACTAACCTGACACCGGTGATGCTCTTTGTAGGAGGGGTGGCGCTGATTTTTTGGGAGAAGTGGCATAAACCTGGGAAGGGAAAGATAGAAGAGCTGAGCTGGTCCAAGTGTGTATTGGTGGGACTTGGACAGTCGGTGTCGCTCGTCCCTGGAGTATCAAGAGCAATGGTGACTATCATGGCGGGTGTGGGAGTGGGACTGTCTCGCACTGAGGCGGTAGAAATGTCATTTTTGCTGGCAGTACCTACTATGATGGCGGCGGTGGTACTGGATATGTCGCATACCGCGGGCGGTATTACTCAGAATGAGTGGGGAATACTGATATTTGGAATGGGGACCGCGTATGTGGTGGCGGCGTTGACCGTCAAATGGCTGACAAACTTTGTCAAACGATCTGATCTGTCCCGATTTGGATGGTATAGGATGGCAGTCGGTATGGTGTGGCTACTTGCCTAAGGCGTCACGAAACATCTGGCCTATAAAGCGAAAGGTGGCGACAAAGGCCCGGGCCGTAAAATTGATGGCCGTACCGATAACTGTGGGAGCAGCTTTGGCTATTTTTACTTGGACTTGTTTTTGGAATGAATCTGGCATGTGGCTATTTGGTATGATCATACCAGAGTATGAAGATGCCTTTGGTCAATAAAATTGTGGTGGGGGGGATAATCCTTGTGATATTGGGACTCATGTTATCTGCTGGGGTGGCGACAAAATGAAAACGACAATACTGATTGTGGTGCTTTTGGCTGTGGGGATAATCGGATCTGTGAAAGAATACAAACAATGGAGAGTGGATGAGACAAGTAATTATGGGCAAGGCCCTCTCGGTAAAACGAATACGGGAGATACAAAGCTGAGTGCTGACAAGCTGTACCAAAATGATGTCGCGGGATTTCGGATAAAGTATCCGTCCTCTTGGGAAGTAGTCGCAAATCCTAAATTTAGTGATGGTAAGTACAGTCTCTCTCAGATTGCACGTATGGATGAGAGGGCAGAAGTAGTTCTCTTTGGGGGGCGAATCAGAGTAAGTGTAGTGCGAAATAGCTTGAATTTTACAGACTTGGTGGATCAGGAGGCCAGAAAAATGGAAATGGTGCGGGAACGAGAATATCTAAATACTGAAAAAGTTAGTATCGTTATTTTGACTTGGAAGCAGAATGGACGAGAAAGACAGACCGCATTTGCACACAAAGGGGGAGATAAAGTATTTGTCCTGGAACAAGATGGAGTAGGTGGCTGGGAAGAAGTGCTTAGGAGTATGGTGATACTTTAGCGATTCTTTTTGGTTTTTTTGTGAAGACTAGGCTTGATGTGGTAGGTGATGAAATAGAGAGCGATAATAATCAGGATGACGGCAAAAACTGCGAGCTGAAAGACGGGGAGAGAAAGAGGAGAAAGAGAAGTCTCGGGTGGAGTGGTAGTAAAAGAGGCTGTGGATACAGTCTTGGGGATGAGGGCTGTGTGGGCATTGGTTACTAATTCGGCTTGTACGGTGTGGGGGCCATATTTGAGATTTGTGAGAGTATAAGTGTCGCTGGTGACTTCTATGGCATTTTCGGAAGTGGGGCGGTCTTGGTCTACCCAGAGATGAATATGGCCTTGGCCATAAGTCGCTTTGGGGCGAGTATGGTAGTCAGTGAGTGTGATGTAGGAAGGGATAGAAAAAGTAAGCGTATTTCCCTCTTTTGGAGCAGCGACTGAGAAGGAGGTTTCGGCGCGAGCCTTGACTACTCCTGCTACAAAAAGAAAGAACGCGGCCATGAGGAGAATCTTTTTCAGGTGTTTGCGAGCAGTCACATGTATCATTGTGAAGTGTTGTAAAAAGGGTGTCAAGTTGGTATATTTTGGAAACTGTGAATAAAAACTTACTAATGGGAGTGGCGGTAGTCTTGGTAGTTGGAGGATTGGGAGTATGGTACTTGGGACGAAATCCTAAAACTGAAATTCTAAATTCTAAAGACGTTGTCGAAAGTACACCAGCTCCGACGCCTGGACCTACGGTAGAGTCACTGGGAGAAGTAAAGGAGTTTGTAGTAAATGGAAATGACTTTAAATTTGATGTAACTGAGATAAGAGTAAAAGTTGGGGATAAGGTAAAAGTGACGTTTAAAAACACTGGAGGATTTCACGACTGGGTCTTGGATGAATTTAACGTAAAGACCGCCCAACTTAAAGATGGAGCGGAGGAAACAGTGGAGTTTGTGGCAGAAAAAGCAGGGACATTTGAATACTATTGTTCTGTAGGCAAGCACAGACAAATGGGAATGGTGGGAAAGCTGATTGTGGAGTAATTATTTTAGCGTGTAGGTTGAGGTAGTAGTGCCACCAGAGCGAAGAGTGTAAGTGACTGAGAGATTGAAACCTGAAGGGGATTTTTGAAAGACGCAGTAGCGGGACGAGCAGGTACCTAGGATTTGCTTGCGGGTGGTTTTGGAAGTACGTCCATTTAACTTAAAGCCGCCTTCGAATCCTCGTTCCCGGCCCCCTGATGTATAGGTGAGCACATAACTGACTTTTGAAACTTGTGACAGGTTTTTGAAGGTGAGATAAACATAGTGACGATCACGAGTTGGCAAGAGTGTGGCTGATGGAGCTGCTGCTGAGGCGATCGGAGCAAACAAAAGAAATATGAATAAGACCCATGACCAGATGCGCATGAATCAATTGTGGAGGGTTGAGAAGCATACGTCAAGTTTGGTATATTTGGGTGGTGAATAAGTATGTAGTGATAGGGGTTGTGGTAATTGGAATAGTAGTAGGGGGAGTCGCGATCTGGTACGCCGGCTCAAACTCTAAACCTCAAGAGACAAATACAAAAACGGAAGAAGTAGTAACCATTGAGCCGACACAACCGCCAGTTGATGAAACGACCACGGGTGAGGTGAAAGAAATAACTGTAGAGGGAAGTAGCTTTAAATTTGAGCCGGCAGTGATCAGAGTCAAAAAGGGAGACACAGTGAACCTGACATTTAAAAGTGTGGGGACCATACACGACTTTGTGATAGATGAGCTTGGTGTGAAGACAAATCAAATTGGGGATGAAGAGGAAGAGACGGTGGAATTTGTGGCAAATAAAGCTGGAACTTATGAGTATTATTGCTCTGTAGGCAAGCACAGGCAAATGGGGATGGTGGGGAAATTAATAGTTGAATAGGGTGGGTAGTGAGTAGTGTGTAGTGAGATAGGTAGTGGGGATGGGGAGTTTGTGGGGATGGGAGTAATATAAATATATGGCAGTTGTAAGTTTTTTGGATTTGAATGTATACAAAAATTTGTATCAGGTGATGCTGAGAATACACAAAGAAGTTCTACCCAAATTGCCAAAGACTGAAAAGTTCGACTTAGTTGATCAAATGGGTAGGGCCTCAAAGTCTCCATGCGCCTTAATTGCAGAAGGATACGCAAGGAGAACATCTGGTAAGGAGTGGGCTAAGTATTTGAGAGATGCAGTGGGAGAGTGCAATGAAATGATTGTGCATCTGAGCATGGTCCGTGACTTGTATGGAAGCAGTATTGGAGTTGAGATGTGTAACGAGTTAATTTCTTGCTACAACATTTCAGGCAAACAGCTATACAGATTGGGTGAAAGTTGGGGTAGGGTAGAGTAATAGTGTATTTGACAATTGGTGACAAAAAATTCACAATAATCTGGTGAAGAAAAGTTTTTGGGTGTGGGTTCTCGCTTTGGGAGTTGTGATCGTGGCTATGGGATTTGGGTGGGTGTGGCCAGTCAAACTGACTGGGTTTTTGGCAGTGTTTGCTGCCTGGATGGGCTGGTGGGACAAGAGAAAAAATGATGTGCAGTGGTATGCGATGGGATTTGTCCTGGGGCCGTTTATTGACTTGGTGGGAGTCTATGGGGGATCGTGGCAGTATGGAGCACCGTTTGTGCTAGGTATTCCTGTGTGGCTACCATTTGCATATGGATTGAGTGGGCTGCTGCTACGAAGACTAGCTGAGAGTTGGATATCGAAAAAATAATTTTTTGTTGCTTTTCGCCTACGCTTTGTTTGCTGCGCGTTTCCCTCGCCTGCTGGCTCAGTCCAAATGCATCCGCAAAAAAGCTACGGCTGCAAAGCATGTGCAAGGTTTAATGATATTATTGAAATGTAATGATCGTAATAAACTTTAAAACATATAAAGAGGCGACGGGGTACAGAGCCATAGAGCTTTCTCGAATATGTAAAAAAATCCAAGATGAGACGGGTGTGCGAATTGTGGTGGTGCCGCAGCTGGCAGACCTCAGAAACTGTGTAGAAACTGGTGTGGACTGCTGGGTGCAGCACATTGACGCCGTAGAGCAAGGCAAGAATACGGGATATGTCACGCGTGAATCAGTGGAAGAAGCCGGAGCTCGGGGAACGCTCTTGAATCATTCTGAGCATAAATTGCAAGAAGAAGAATTACAGAAAATTTTGAAGGAGACTGAACAACTAGCGTTTGAAACATGTGTGTGTGCGGCCGATGTGGCAGAGGCTCAAAAATGGAATGGGTTGAGACCGAACTATATTTTGTATGAACCACCGGAGTTAGTCGGAAGCACTGACAAGTCAGTAAGTACAGAAAAACCAGAAGTAATCGAGGCTGTGGTAAAAGCAGTCACACAACCTGTCCTGGTGGGAGCAGGAGTAAAAAATGCAGAAGATGTGAAAACGGCAGTGAAGCTGGGGGCGAGGGGAGTAGGACTGGCATCTGGCTTCGTGCTGAGTCAAAATCCTGAAGATGCATTGCGTGAACTGGCTTTGGGATTTAAGATATAGCCGATGGATAAGAGAGTCGTATTTGTAACGGGAGCGTCTAAAGGAATCGGAGCTGCAACTGTAAAAAAGTTTGAAAAAGAGGGTTGGGCTGTAGTCGGGTTTTATAACAAAAATAAGGTCGAAGACAGCGATAATGTGAAATTTGTGCAAATGGACATAGAGGATCCTCAGAGTATCAAAACATCATTTGAAAAAGCCTTTGCAATATATGGAAAAGTAAATGCATTGGTGAATAATGTAGGAGCATTTGGGGCTTCCGGGCTCTCAAACTATACCTCGGAAAAAATGGACTTTGTGTATCACGTCAATGAGAGGGGAACATATCTGTGCACGCAAAATATATTGAAATGGTTAAGTGAGGGATCAATCGTAAATGTGAGTTCAACTGCTGGGCAAGTAGGGTCTACAGACCCAGTGTATGCAGGGGCAAAAGCTGCGGTGGCGGCATTTACTAAGAGTATGGCGAAAGCCCTGGCTCCTAAAATAAGAGTCAATTGTGTGGCCCCAGGTGTGGTAGATACGGAAATGCTAAGAAGCTACTATAATGAAGATAAGATGGAGAAAAGGAAACAAGAAATTCTTCTAAAAGAAATTGCTAAACCTGAGCAAATAGCAGATGGGATATACTTCCTGGCAAGTGACAATGCGAGCCATATTACTGGGGCTTGCTTGGACATCAATGGAGGATATGTACTGAGATGATCTATATAGGAGCTGACCACAGGGGTTTTGAGCTGAAGGGCAAGATCAACAAATGGCTGTCGGGCCGAGAATACGAGTTTGAGGATATGGGGGCTTATGCCTATGAACATGGGGATGATTATGTGGATTTTGCTGTAGCTGTGGCTCAGGGAGTGGCCAAAAATCCAAACAAAAATAGAGGGATAGTAATCTGTGGGTCGGGAGTGGGTGTGGATATCACAGCCAACAAAGTGCGAGGAGTGAGATGTGGATTGGGATTTGAACTAGATCAAGTGTATGAAGCTCGCAAAGATGACGATATAAACGTGCTGGCGGTGGCTTCTGACAATCTGACTGAAGAAGAAGTGTTTTCTTTTGTGGAAAAGTTTTTGGAAACTGAATTTGTGACGACGGATAGGTATTTAAGAAGACTTGAGAAGATCAAGCGCTATGAAAATGAAGTGGCCTGTGGTTTCTAGTCAGGATGTATCGGACAAAGCGGTCTTGGTGCGAGGGGATCTGGATGTGGATGACATGGATAATCCGAGATTTAACTCGGTGCGTGAAATAGTTAAATGGTTAAATGGTCAGACGGTCAAGAGAGTAAAAGTAATTGGGCATGGAGGAAATATTGGGATGGTGTCAGAGCTGAATGTGGATCTGAACTGGGATCTGCGAGCGGATGAACGGGAGAAAAAAAATGATGTGGAGTTTGCCCGGGAGCTGGCGCTGGGATTTGATGTCTATATCAATGAATCGTTTGCCGTGAGTCACCGCAAACACACTTCAATAGACGCATTGCCTAGGCTTATGAAATCTGAGGGGAAGCCCGTGGCCATAGGCCTGCGGTTTGCAAAAGAGCTGGAGATGCTAGGACGGGTAATGGAAAGCTCTGAGCCGAAACTACTGGTCGTCGGGGGAACTAAAGTGGAAGATAAAAACAGATATGCTCTCGATCTTGAGAAAAAGGGATGGACAGTGCTTCGTGGCGGCAAGTTGGAAGGAGCAAAGTTGCGAGAAGATGGGCTAGATATATCTTCTGAATCAGTCGCCCTTTACAAAGACAAAATCGCATCGGCCAAATACATTGTGGCCGCGGGGGTAATGGGAAAGTATGAAGACAGTGCGTCGGAAACGGGCACGAAAGAGATACTGGAGGCGATTGCAGGTAATACGGAGGCTTATAAAATCGCGGGAGGGGGAGATATTGAATCTGCGATATCTAAATACGGATTGAGTGAAAAATTTGATTGGATATCGGTGGGTGGGGGAGCGATGCTGGAATATATCACGACTGGGACCTTGGTGGGACTAGAGGCGATATAAGAAAGAGCCGTTGCAGTATAGCCATTCGGTGGAGAGATTGCCTTTTGTACAGGTGTCTTGAGGAGTGCGTGCTCCTTTGCCAAGAGTGGTGGGACTTTCGGTTTCGTAATCAACATAATTTAGGGAAATTTTGTCTACCATTAGGTTTCGGTCACCGAGACCTATGATGTTCAGGTCGTTTGTATAAAGAATCTCAATTTTGTCTGTTGGCAGAATTGATTTGGGATAAGTGAAAGAGAAGTGTTGGAAGGTGCGAGTGGTGGGGTCACCACGAACATCAGTCCATTTGACCTGAGGAACACCGTTGATGCGAAGAATCATGTGAGGATACACGCCACTACTGGGAGTGCCGGCGGCAAATATATCAATAAGGGTTGACTGAGGAAATGGGGTGGGAAGGGGTGCGTCTGTGGGGGAGGGAATAGGACTGGGTACTACTGTGGGTTCGGGTGTGGCAGTGGGCTCTGGAGTGGGCTCCGGAGTAGGTTCTGGAGTGGGCTCCGGAGTAGGCTCGGGAGAGGGGGTGGGCGTATTGGTTGGCAGAGAGGTGACTACTACGTATCTGGAGTATGTATTTAGGTGATTAAATCCAGTTGATGCTGATATGGGATTGATGTAGACATAGTAGAAACCTGCTTGGGCTGAGTAACTTGAGATATAAGTCATGATGGTAGACACGGTTTGGCCTGGAGCTACTGTGAGTGATGATGGATTTGCGTAACTAGACCATCCGGCTGGCAAATTTGCGGTGGTAAATGAACTGATGAAAGCAGGAGGGCAAAAAACTGAATCGTTATTGGTCACTGTGTAGGTGTATCTCAGAGGTGTGCCGGCAAGACCTGATTGAGTACTAGGAGTGAAAGAAAAAGTAGGAGTTGTGCGAGTACATTCGCCAATAGAAACGGGAATGGATTTGATTTGGGTGCCGGATGAATGTGTGGCTCTGACCCAGAGGTCACCGTAGCCTGCAGCTTGGGGTATTAAAGTGGCTAAATTGGCATTTGGAATAAGATTTCCAACTCCTGATGAGCTGAAGCCCCATTCGTAAATCACATCGGTCCAAATGGGTTGGTTATTGGTGTCATAGGCCAGTGCAGATAGTCTGATTGGTGATCCGGATGGAGTGGTTACTATTTGGCCCGGATTGATGGCGACAAATGCAATTTGGGAAAATTCATCGGCGCTGGACTGAAGTCTCAGAGGATTGTTGAGAAGATAATTTGCGGCAACAAGAGAAATGAGAAGAAAGACGAGAGCGGCAAGTTTTTTTGTGGACACGAATATATGCTACTGGTTATTTAATTTGGTTGCAAGAGTGGCTTGCTCTTGGGACAATTTGATGTCCTCCGATAAATACGCTGATTCAGTGTCGGTGAGCCACTCGGCAGAATTTATTTTTTTGATAATGGGGGTGAGATTTTTTATACGCAAATTTATGATCTCGTTGATGCGACGGGCGTCAGGAGTGCCAGTGAGGGTCGCCCAGCCGGGGGCAATTTCTCTAAGAAGAGTCAGGGTCTGAGTCCAGCCGGAAATAAACTGGGATGAGTAATTGGGCGGTACATAGCCTGAAAAGGTCACTAAGATTTTCTGATTTGGACAAGAATTGATATTGCTGGGAACTTGAGAAACGTGAACAAACTGGTAATCTTTTTCGAGCACTAATTTTTTGAAGCTGGGGGAGGATATCTGGTAATCAAAGAGCTCAGAGGCTGTGTAATACCCGTTGTGCTGAATGTAGCCTGTGAGGGGTTGCCAATTGTTTGTAGATGTATATGCTAGCTTGGGAAGATTGTTTTGAGTGCGGTATTCGTTTATTAAATTTGTGTATTCGGTGGAATCGATTTTGGGTTTGTGGCCGGAATCTGTATCATCTTTGGGATCGTGCCAACCAGTGTCGAGATTTTTCAGCTGCAGATAATAGGGAATAGTGGCGCTGATACTGGCCTCCTCAATAAATCCAATTTCCCTTGAGTCGAGACTGTTTTTGCGATTGTCACCTAGGACAAAAAACTGACCCTCTGGCACTGTAACCTCTTTGCAATCTGGAAGAAATGCGTGGCCATAGGTGGAGTAGGGACTCTTAATAAACCCCTCTTTTTGGGGAACCGAGTTGAGATATACCAAGCCATCTCTGAGCTCTATCTTGTCTCCTGGTACACCTATGATTCTTTTTATTAGTCCGGAGGTAGTAGCCGTGGAATCAAAAGTAATGATGTCTCCGCGAACAAGGGGAATTCTCTTTTGGGGATATGCGTAACCTAGAGTCTGTCCGGGAATGCCTTCGGGCAGAGTAGGATGCATGGAGCCGGATCCGGTCCAGCGCACGGGAATAAGATAGGGATCGGGAAGAAACTCCGGGGCTAAAGGACGTGACAGAGGAATAAGTAGCGAAAGAAGGATGATGGTGGGTAGGAAACAAAAGAAGAGGAGTACTTTTCGCATGGTATATTTAGTATATATGGTGAAAGTTGCTGTGAACGGTTTTGGAAGAATTGGGAGACTCGCTTTTAGGCTGTGGCTTCTTAAGCATCATAACCAGATGGACATTGTGGCGGTGAACACCAGCGGATCGATGAATGTGGCCGGCTGGGCGCATCTGGTTAATCAAGACACTGCTTATCGAAAACTGGAAATACCGGTGACTTATGAGGAAAAGATTGAGGGGGATTTGATCGGATATCTGACTGTACCAAGCATGAGTATCAAAGTGCCGGTACTGGCTCAAAGAGATCCGGAGAAACTGCCTTGGGGACAGTACGGTGTGGATGTGGTGATGGAATGTACGGGGAAATTTACAGATGAAGAAGGAGCTCTCAAGCACGCAAAAGCGGGAGCAAAAAAAGTGATAATCTCGGCGCCTTCTAAGGGTGGAAACGTGGGGACGTATGTCATGGGAGTTTCAGATGTGCAAAGTGGCAAAGGTGCAGAGGTGATATCAAATGCGAGCTGCACGACAAACTGTGTCACTCCAATTGCGGCCGTAATACACGCTAAATTTGGGATTGCCAAAGCGGCTATGACGACCGTCCATGCATATACTGATGACCAAGCTTTGCAAGACGGATCGCATCGGGATCTGAGACGAGCGCGGGCGGCGGGAATGAATATAGTGCCCACGAGTACGGGAGCGGCTATTGCCACCACTGAGGTGATACCAGAACTTAAAGGACTGTTTGATGGAATTTCTCTTCGAGTACCGGTGATTACGGGATCGATTACGGATTTTACTTTTGTTCTGGCTAAAAAAACGACGCGAGAGGAAATAAACCAGGCTCTAAGTGAGGCGGCTGATCTGCCACAATATCAGGGTATATTGGGAGTAAGTGGAAAAAATGGGGTGCCAGAACATCTGGTGTCGTCGGATATAGTGGGATCATCTTATTCAGCGATAGTCGATCCAGAGTTTACACAGGTGATAGATGGAGATCTGGTCAAGCTACTCGCATGGTATGACAATGAGTGGGGATATACGAATAGATTGGTTGAACAGACGATAAAATTTGGTGAATTGGTTAATTAGTGATTAGTTAGATAAATGGCTGGTACTTTTAAGGACTTGCTGATTTGGCAGAAAGGACTGGAATTACTGCTGATTGTTTACAAGATCACCGCTTCGTATCCAAAAGATGAAAGATATGGATTGGTCGATCAGACGAGGAGATCTTCGAATTCCATAATCGCATTAGTTGCTGAGTCTCACGGTAGATACCATTATGCCGATAAATGTAGAGTACTTTATCAGGCGCGAGGTGAATGCGAAGAAACACAAAGTCATTTGTTAGTTGCTGAACGATTGGGATATGTGGATAAAAAAGTAATATCTGATTTGGAACAAGAGTATGAGATACTTGGAAAAAGGATTAATTCATACATTAATTCGATTAAAACCGATTAACTTATCACAAATTAACTAATTAACTGAGATGATTATTGTACCGGCGATATTGACGAATGATACTTATGAGCTGGATAGCTTGCTGAGGCAAGTAAGAGATAGTAAAAAGTTTGAGCGGGTGCAGATCGATTTTATTGATGGCGAGTTTGCAAATAACAAAACCATTAAACCCTCTGAGTGTGATCTGATCCCATACCTGCCCCTCAAGTTTGATGCGCATCTGATGGTATCGGAAAACAATATAGTAGAGTGGTCAAAACTGGCCGAGAAGATGGGATTTGATCGCATAATTTCTCAAATGGAGAGTATTTCTAATCCTGAGGAATTTGAGAATCTAGCAATAGATGACAATACGCCAGTGGAGGCGGTCGAATCATATCTGGCAAAACTGAAATGTCTGGTCGTGATGACTGTCAATCCGGGATTTGGAAACCAGGAGTTTGAAACCAGGTTATATGACAAAATAAGACAAATAGGACAAATAAGGCAAATAGGTGGCTATAAATTTAAAATATGTGTGGATGGGGGAGTAGAAAAAGAACATTTAAAGATACTCCAAGAATTGGGCGTGGATGAAGTAGCTGTGGGGGCGAAGCGAGTGCTTGGATGGTAATATTGTTGTATGGCAGATGACATGAGTAATAAGCTGATAAAGACGGTATCGTGCTTGGGATTTGCGGATGCGGCTCCAGACGACCCGCTATATAAAGAAGCCTATGATGTATCGGCAGCCCTGGCTTCCGCTGGATTTGTAACTGCAAACGGGGGTGGTCCGGGAGTGATGCGAGCTTGTACTGAGGGAGCCAAATCCAAAGGAGGACATGTGATCGGAGTGACTTTTTATCCTGAAGACGTGGCCAATTTTGAGGGTCGGGATAAAAATAATTTGTTTGATGAAGAGATCAAGACGGAAAATTATCTGGAAAGAACACTAAAGCTTTTGGAAGTGGGACAAGCGTATGTAATATTTAAGGGAGGGACTGGGACTATCTCTGAATTTGGCATGGCATGGGGACTGGCTCGTCTGTACTACGGACACCACAAACCACTAGTTCTGTATGGCAAGTTTTGGGAAAATATTATGGCTTCATTTATGGCAAACATGAGAATGAGACCAGAAGAGTTTCAGGTATACCGGGTGGCTACCACGCCTGAGGAAGTAGTGAAATCACTCCAAGTGTTTGAGTACATGCTGTCTCATGATGGAAAGACATTTAATCCGGCAGAGAGTGCATTCCAATTATAAATACTAAAAACTAAATTCTAAGGACCAAATAAAAACTAATGATTAAACATTTGTTGATATTATTATTGATTTTATTTGGTGGGTTTGTGGGGTGGATGAATGTGACACCGGGACATTTTCAAAAGAAGGGATGTTGTATTTGTACCGTAGATTATTACGTCGATGTTCCAGCCAATTACTGCATTGCTTTGGATTGTGCACCTACTTGTGGATGGTCTTTGCGTGACAGGTTTTTGTTATTTGTAAATAAATTTGATTACAATAAATAATATGGCGATGACTGACGATCAAATAAAAAAACTGGAACTCAAGGCGGATGAAATCCGTCAGGATATTATCAAAATGCTTGTGGCCGCTGGATCGGGACACTCGGCTGGGCCTCTGGGAATGGCGGATATATTTACTGCCCTATATTTTTCGGGAGTACTTAACTTGGATCCTAGTAATCCTTGGAAAGAAGACCGAGACCGGGTGATACTGTCCAACGGACATATTTGTCCTGTCTGGTACTCGACACTTGCTCATGCTGGGTATTTTCCCAAAGAGGAATTGATGACGCTTCGTAAATTGAACTCTAGACTACAGGGACACCCGCATTTTCGGGAACTACCGGGAGTCGAAAACACTGGGGGACCCTTGGGGCAGGGGTTGTCTCAGGCAGTCGGACATGCGCTGTCCGCTCGAATAGATGATAAAAAATGGCGGACAATTGCCCTCATGTCTGATGGGGAGCTACAAGAAGGACAGAACTGGGAAGCCATCATGTTTGCCGGAAAAAACAGCTTGAGAAACCTGACGGCAATCGTGGATCGCAACAATATCCAAATAGACGGATATACAGAAGAGATCATGCCACTGGAGCCCCTTTCAGATAAATTTATAGCTTTTAATTGGTCGGTTATCGAAATCGATGGACACAACTTTACTGAAATCGTAGATGCGCTGAATAAATCTAAAGCTATATATGAAAACCCCACGGTGATAATTGCGCATACAATACCTGGTAAGGGTGTGGACTTTATGGAAGGGGAATATGAGTGGCACGGGAAGCCACCGAAAAAAGATGAAGCCGAAAAAGCGTTAGCCCAACTGCGCACGCTGCAGGGTAAAATCATGTCTGAACATGAGTAACACTAATCCGAAACTAAATGATCCAGATGTGGAGCAGGTGCCCACCAGAAATGGATATGGGGAGGCGCTCATGGAGCTGGGAGAAAAAGATCCCAGAGTAGTGGTCCTGACTGGGGATCTAGCTGAATCCACCCGAGTGCTCGAATTCTGGAAAAAATATCCAGCCCGATTTGTGGAATGTGGAGTGGCGGAGCAAAATATGACTGGGATAGCCGCTGGACTGGCGGCCGCCGGAAAAATGCCATTTATATCCTCATACGCTGTGTTTTCCCCCGGTCGGGCTTGGGATCAAGTAAGAGTATCGATCGCTTACTCTAACCTCCCGGTCAAAATAGCGGGAGCTCACACGGGAGTATCGGTAGGACCAGATGGAGCGACACATCAGGCACTGGAAGATATCGCCATCATGCGAGTGCTGCCAAATATGACAGTGGTTGTGCCTTGTGACAGTATAGAAACCAAGAAGGCGACGCTTGCTAGTATGGATATCCCTGGGCCGTTTTATTTTCGTTTTGCCCGGGAGAAGACTCCGGTAATAACAACTCCCGAGACTCCTTTTCAGATCGGGAAAGCGGAAATTTTTGCTGAATATGGACACGACTGTGCAATTGTGGCTTGTGGACCTCTAGTCTATCAATCACTAATAGCCGCCAAAGAACTGGACGATGAAGGAGTAAAAGTGACTGTCGTAAATAACCATACTGTTAAACCTATGGATGTGGGGACAATCATGAAAGTGGCCAGAGATACGGGAGCGATTGTGACCGTCGAGGAACATCAAACAATGGGAGGAATGGGATCGGCAGTATCGGAAGTGCTATCTCAAAACTACCCGGTGCCGGTCGAAATGATCGGGATGCCAAACACTTTTGGGCAATCAGGAGAACCGAATGAACTGCTTTCAAAATATGGGATGTCCGTTTCTGCTATAAAAGAGAAAGTTAAAAAAGTTATCGAGAGGAAAAATGAAAACAAAAAGTAAACTCTCGGCATCTGTGTGGGATTTCTTTTACGCTGTAGCTCTGGCTGAAGCCACTGTATATCTGTTTGGAATCATGTATATCCAACCCACTTGGGAGCTGATACTGAATCCGACGTTGAAGTATCTAGCGCTAAATGGAGTCTATTCCTGGTCATATCTATTTTTGTGGATATTTGGAGAAGAGGCGATACTCAAGTATTCGGCTTGGGAGATGGTGATAAGATTTTTTGTACTTTGCTATGCCATGATCCTGGCCTGGTGGTTTGTTATAAAGGCGTACAAAGAAAGACCTAGGAGAAAATAATATGTGGCTAATATACGCTCTTTTGACTGCATTGTTCTATGTAGGTTTGGACTTTTGTGTAAAAAGAGCAGCGGGTAAGATCGATGACTTTTGGGGGATGCTGATTATTAATGCTGTCGCAGTGATCCCTGCATTGGTAGGTTTTTTGATATTGAAAATGTCTAGGTCAGAACTGCTAGTTACTCGAGAGGGGATAACATGGTCGATACTGGCTGGAATATCAATTGGACTTGGAAGTGTAACTCTGATTAAGATGTTTTCATCGGGAGCGAATCTATCCATTGGATCCCCACTGGTTAGAATCGGAACAGTGGTAGGAGTAGTTATTGTGGGAATGTTTTTCTTGCGAGAAACTCTGAGCGTAAAACAGATCTTTGGTTTGGCAGTATCAATCGGAGGATTGTTTTTATTGGTTGTGAAATGAAAGGCGGTGAAATAAATTGGCAAAAAAAGTAACTGAAGAAAAAAAGATGAACTCTAAAGCCTGTGAAACATGTAACTGTACATGTGGAGGAAGATGGGCCACCCTAGGCTGGGTGCTCCTTTTGGCTGGAGGACTATCTCACATGCTGCCTACACAAATGGCACCACTACTTGCTTGGAACCTATGGGGAGTCACTCTGCAGATGATAGTGGGGGTCGTGTCTGTGATCTTGGCTTTGTATTATTTGTTAGGAGAGTAAATTTTTGTGTTCGGCATGCACAAAGATCGTGCTCGACTCCCGGTTCCGCTATGGTAACTGCGGACACGGTCTCGCTGCGCGCGACTTTGTTAGCATGCCTGCACACATTTTTTGATACACTGAATGTATGAGTCTGCAGGATGTGGCAAAGAGATTGGTGATGGAAGGAAAGGGGATACTGGCTGCTGATGAGAGCTTGCCTACCATTGAGAAAAGATTTTCTGCTCATGGGATAGAGAACAGCTTTGAAAATAGAAAAGCATATAGAGAAATGTTGTTTAGTACCGTTGGGCTGGAGGAATATATTTCTGGTGTGATCTTGTTTGAGGAGACTGTAGAACAAGGGTTGCATGAAGTTCTTACGAATAAAGGAATAATGTGGGGAATAAAAGTGGACGAGGGGGTAAAAGATGGAGTCACACAAGGGTCGGAAACTTTACAAACGAAGCTAGATATGTATAAAAAAATGGGTGCGACTTTTTGTAAATGGAGAGCGGTGTTTGAGGTCGGTCTTGAGATCAAAAGTGCCAATGTGGAAAACCTGGCACTATATGCCAAAAAGTGCCAAGAATCGGGCTTGGTGCCGATAGTAGAGCCCGAAGTATTGTGGAAAGAAGGGATTGATGTGAATGAATATGCATTGAGCACCAGTAAGGTACTAGCCCGAGTATTTGAAAAACTTTTTGACTTAAAGGTTAGGTTGGAAGAAATGATTTTGAAACCAAATATGATTGTGGGAACAACTTCTCAACAAACGGCCAAAAGAACAGTGGAAGTAATGCAAAAAGGAGTGTCGGTGGCAGTACCGGGAATCGCATTTTTGTCAGGAGGACAAACCGAAACTCAAGCGACTGAAAATCTGAATGAAATTAACAAAATGGGAGCAGGTCCTTGGAAGATGACTTATTCTTTTGGGAGAGCTTTGCAAAATAGTGCGTTGACTGCTTGGGGAGGTAAAAGTGAAAATGTGAGTCAGGCACAAGAGAAGCTCTTACACAGAGCGAAGATGAATAGTCTGGCAAGTATGGGGAAGTATGTGAGTGAGAAAGACTAAACACTAAATTCTAAGAACCAAATAAAAACTAAAATCTAAATGGCATTTGAACTTGAAGCCAGAACATTGGAATTTGGAAAGAGGGTGATTGGACTGTGTAATCGGTTGCCAAAGAATCAAATTAATTTTCGATTGGCAGATCAACTTGTGAGGTCTGGTACCTCAGTAGGCGCAAACTATCGTGAAGCTAATGAAACAGATACAAGCAAGGATTTCAAAAACAGAATCAGGATAGCCAAAAAATAGGCAAAAGAAGCTGTTTATTGGCTAAATCTAGTTTTGGATTCTAATCCTGAACTATCCTCTGAAATTAACTATTTATTAGATGAAGCTGGGCAGCTCGTAAAAATCCTGGCTGCTATTTACTCTAAATAGTTTCCTTTTTAGTGTTTTTAGGGTTTAATGTTTATTTGGAGCTTAGTTATTAGTTCTTTAGTTTTTTATGAAATACGATGTGTTGAGTCTGGGACCTGCGAGGATGGATGTGTTTGTAAAACTGCCGGAGGAAATATCGGAATGGTGCAGTATAGACAAAAAGAGGTGCATGATAGAACTCGGGTTTGGGGAAAAAATTGCGGTGAAATCGGTAAGCTATGCAGTGGGTGGGAATACCGGAAACAATGCCGTGGGGGTGACGAGACTAGGACTGAAAGCGGCCATGCTGGGGGGAATGGGAGATGGATGGGGAGACGCGGAAGCGCTCAAGATATTGCAAAAAGAGGGCGTAAACACGGAGCATGTACAAGTGATACCCGGAAAATCTGGATTTGGAGTCGTCATCAACTACCAAGAAGAAAGAACAATCCTCTCTTATTATGCTGACACTAATGTCCAAATACCCTCTAATCTGGATATCTCAGCTGAGTGGATGTACTT
This sequence comes from uncultured Gammaproteobacteria bacterium, assembly GCA_964543035.1. Classification (GTDB taxonomy): domain Bacteria; phylum Patescibacteriota; class Microgenomatia; order CAZETR01; family Amesbacteraceae; genus CAYHIN01. The sequence continues at coordinate 107,418 of CAZIVL010000002.1, forward strand.
GACTACTGCGGGGGAAACGTATGAGGATTTTTACCATCAAGCCATTGAACTAGCTAAGAGCAAACATATAAAAATCGCTTTTAACCCCGGAAGTAGACAGCTCAAAGCCGGAATTGAAAAGCTAAAGGCTGTGTACGATATGGCGGAGATACTGTTTGTAAACAAAGAAGAAGCAGCTATGCTGATCTCTGGTGACGTGGGAAATGTAAAGGCACTTCTCAATGGACTGCATAATCTGGGGCCGAAGACCGTAATTATTACTGATGGACCGGCAGGTACCTATGCTTATGATGGAACGAAGTATTGGCATATGCCGATAGTGCCTGCTCCGGTCGTGGAGCGCACGGGAGCGGGAGATGCATTTGGATCTGGGTTTCTCTCGGCCATTATTAAGGGCAAAGAATTGCCCGAAGCTCTAAGGTGGGGAACAGTAAACAGTGCGTCAGTCCTTGGGTTTATTGGTCCACAAGCGGGACTTTTGAATGAGAGTGGAATACGAGAGTGGCTTATAAAATCTGCTGGTGTTGTGCCAACTGAGGTTTGAAACTAGAGGCGGAGATTTTCAAGATAGAGCTTTGATGCAGCTGTGACTCGAGCACTAAGAACCATTACCAATGTTCTTGCGTAGTCTAATTCTGATTTTGGTATCTCTCCATTTTTATGTTTTCCCAGGCTTCATTGAAGTCTATTATTGCTGATACCAATTGTTCCCGTCTACTATCGTAAACTTGAGTAAGAGCCTCAAATCCACCTCTTGAGAGCATGAAAAGATGATAACTTTCTTTCGTATGGATTTCAAATTTGGTAGACTAAATGTATAAACCTGGATCCTTCACTGCGGTTCAGGATGACAACGATATGAGTAAGATTTTGGTTACGAGAAAGATACCGTATTGGGAGGAGCTGGCGAAGCCATTGGGGGATGCTGGACATGAAGTGGTATTGGGGAAGCTGGAACAACTGGATGAAAGCTATGAGGGGTTGTTGTGCCTTCTTACTGACAAGATCACGGCATCTGTCTTGGAAAAAGGGACGGGTCTAAAAATCATTGCCAACTATGCAGTGGGGTATGACAACATCGATGTGGCAGCATGCGCCGCAAAAAATATATTGGTCACAAACACACCTTGCGACGAAGTGAGTGAAAGTGTAGCTGAGTTTACATGGACTCTCATACTGGCTCTGGCCCGGAGACTCAATGAAGCCGGAGAATATATGCGAAATGCGGCGTATCATGGCTGGGAGCCAGATATATTTGTGGGGACTGATCTGTCTGGAAAAACACTGGGAGTAATCGGTAAAGGGAGAATCGGATCACGAGTGGAAAGTCGGGCGGTGGGGTTTGGGATGAAAATCTTAAACTTTGAACGTGGGGGGAAACTGGAAGAATTTCTACCGCAATGCGATGTTGTGACTCTCCATGTGCCTCTCACGCCTGAGACTAAACACCTGATAAATGGCAAGAACCTGCCGCAGTTTAAAAAAGGCGCATTGCTTGTGAATACTGCCCGGGGGCCGGTCGTGTTTGAGGAAGAAGTGGCCCAAGCGCTACGAGCGGGAATGATAGGAGGATACGGCGCAGACGTGTTTGAAAACGAGCCTAACCCATATGCGGAACTACTGCAAATGGAAAATGTGATACTGACTCCACATATTGCCTCGGCGACGGTATCTGCACGGAAGGCGATGGGGAGGCTTGCCGTACAAAACCTAGTTGAGGGTCTAAGTGGAAAGACACCGAGCAATCTGGTAAAAGTGAGATGAAAAAATTGATGCTAGTACTGGTAATAGTAGTTGCTGTAGCGGGAGGAGCGGTATTTACGCAGATAAAACCGACTGAACTGAAGCTAGGCATGCCGCCTGCGGTGGACATAGTCACTCCCACACCAGACGCGAGAGACCGGGAAACTGAAGACAAGCTTACGAAACTGGTCGAGAATGCAGAAGGAACATATGGGGTGCATGTGCGAAGACAAAAATCTGGGCAAGAGTACGGGATAAATAGAGAAATGCAATTTGAGGCGGCTTCGATGTTTAAACTCGTACCACTGATTAATGCACTTCGAAAAGTAGAAGCAGGGGAATGGAAGCTGAATCAAAAGTTTGTAATCCTGGCGTCTGACATTGCAACTGGATCTGGTCCACTCCAGTTTATGGACCCTGGGACTGAGGTAACTCTGGATAGGATGCTAACTGAACTGGGCGCAAAGTCTGACAATACTGCTTGGAGAATGCTGAATAGGCTAATTGGGATGGAGGAGATGCAAAAAACAATCGATGGTCTTAGTATGCGAGATAGTAACTATAAAGATCTGATGACTACCCCGGTTGATATGGGACATCTGTGGACTTACATCTCAGTTGAGAAGATGGGCTGGAAATATCTGGTGGATAGTATCTATGAAGACAGGATCCCTCTGGGGTTACCTAAAGGAACTAATCTAATTCATAAAGTGGGAACCGATGTGGGGGTGTGGAGTGACTCGGGAGTGGTAGATAATAAATTTATCTTGGTCGTGATGACAAAAGGTGCACCACGCAAGGAAGCTGAGAAGCTAGTGCCTGAGATTACAAAGCTTGTTTGGGATTTTGAAGTTTCGAGAAATTAAAGTTACTCCTAACATATTTTTTTATTTGTGAAAATCGTTTTGCTTGATCAAGCAGTCTAGATAAATTGTCATTTGATCTTCTTTGAACATTTAGTTTGAACGAAAAACCAAGTCCTCCAATTAATTGAAACTTTTCGGTTAAAAAATTATCATCGTATACATATTTGAGGTTTAAAACTTTTTCCATTTTTTCATAATCATCTAGTCCATTTATGAGGTTATATGCTGATTTCAGAAAAATACCGTTGCACCCGTACAGGAAATGACATGATTTGAAAAAATCATTTAGTAAATAAATTACACGACTTTTATCAAGAAAATATGTAATATTTTTGTTTGTTGCCTGTAGAGGACCAGAAGCACACACATATTTTTTTGTAGACATAATTCTGATTGCATTTTCAATCCATTGAGGATTTAGAATTGTATCAGCATCAATAGTCGCAATTAGGTCGCAGGTTGCTTTTTTGAAACCTAATCTTCGCGTGGGTAACAATCCTTGTTGAGACTGTTGGGAGATAAGAAGGTCGCATTTTTTTTCTTTGAACTTTGAAATAAATGAAATTGCTATGTTTTGTGAATCGTCTGTCGAATTGTTGTCTACAAAGATAATTTCATTTGGAGCTACGCTCTGATGCAGAAGACTGTCCAAGCAGATCGGTAAATACTTTTGATCGTTGAAACAAGGAATAACTACACTTACCTGCATACAAGATGACTATTGGGGGAGTAGATATTTGAAGTAGCGGAAGATGATGGCCACGGTTGCCAGAGCCGTGAGAAAAGAAATTAATAACATTGTATTTTTAAATTTGGACACCATATATTTGTATTCTACAGGACTGGATTCCCGGTCGTAGCCGGGAATGACGTTATCTGCGGCGGGGAGATGGTTTTTTGTTTGGAGTAGGAGTAGGTGCTTGGGGATTTTGGGTGGAGGCGCCAGTCAGAATCTGATCTTTGATCTTCTGGATGGTCTCGTCGGAACAAGTCTTCTCGGGCTCGGTGCCTGGTAAGAAGTACTCAAACTTGCCACCACAACTGTTGCAGGCTTTTTCGCCAGTAATAGGGCAGATGGCAACTCGGTTTAGTCCGGAAGGAGCTACAAAATCCTCAGATGGATACCGGGCAATGGCCTCTAACATGAGTTTTTTCCAGATGGGAGAGGCGCCAGTAACACCGGAGGCGACGTAGCTCATGGGAGTGTTGTCATTGTTGCCCACCCAGACGAGGGTGACCAAATCGCTCGTGTAGCCGATGGTCCAATTGTCCCGCAGACTATTGGTAGTCCCTGTCTTGACTGCCACGCGGTGGGGAGCGAGATTGAGCTGAGAATTGGTGCCAAATGTGGGGGCGCGGGCGGCGTTGTCCGAAAGAATATCGGTGATCATGTAGGCAATGCCGGGACCTAGGACCTCTTCTGATGGACAGGATGTGATCTCGGTGACGAGAGCCTCTGCGGCATTGGCCGCGGGGATGAATGGTGAGTAGTGAGTAGTGGGAGATTTTTTGTCACAGCGAAATTCTTCGAGTAATCTGCCGCGGGAGTCGCGAACGGAAAGAATGGATTGGGTAGGAACTCTTTGGCCCATGTTTGCAAATGTGCCATAAACTTGGGCCATGTCCAGCATAGTGACTTCGCCACCACCCAATGTCAATGATAGTCCAAAACGGGAGGTATCGGTCCAAGTGGTAATGCCCATCTGGGTGCCAAGGGCAATCATGTTTTCAATACCATTTGCGGATAACAGCTTTACTGCCGGAATGTTGTACGAAGAAGCCAGAGCCGTCCTCAGAGATACTCGACCGTGGTAACGATTGTCATAATTTTGGGGAGAATAGTTTGGTTGACCTGGAGTCTTATAAGTAATAGGGGAATCTTCGATGATGGAAGAAGGGGTAAAGCCTTTTTGAAAAGCTAATGCATAGTTGACTGGCTTGATACTAGAGCCGGGCTGACGAATGGCTTTGGTGACATTTACCTGACCATCGGAGGCAATGTCAAAATAATTTTTTGACCCGACCATAGCTAAGATCTCACCCGTTTTGGGATTGGTCACCAGAGCCGCGCCATTGGTAATGTGCAAATAATTTACCTTGGCTACTTCGGTTGCGACGATCTCCTCGGCTTTTTTTTGCAGATCCAAGTCAAGCGAAGTGATGACATCGAGGCCGCCTTGTTCGACCAACTCGGGTCCATATTTTCGAGTCAGTATTTCTTTTATGTACATGACAAAGTGAGGAGCTGAGATGGTAGTGGCTGGGGGCTTGAAAGTCAGATCTAGACCGGAGGCTTCTTCGGCTTGTTCCCAGGTGATATATCCGTCTTCGACCATTCTTCGCAAAACTTCTTTTTGGCGAGATTTGGCTAGCTCTGGGTGAGAACCGTAGGGAGAGTACACGGTAGGTGAGGCGGGGAGACCGGCTAAAAGAGAAACTTGGGCCAGACTCAACTGAGCTGCGGGAATGCCAAAATATGTCTGAGCTGCTTCTTCGATGCCATAACTAGAACCCCCAAAACCTACGCGATTGAGATACATCTCCAAAATCTCGTCTTTTGTGTAGATGTATTCGACGGCAATTGATAAAGCCAGTTCACGAAGTTTTCTGATCAGTGTGCGCTCGGGGGAAAGAAGAGAAATCTTTACTAACTGTTGGGTAATGGTGGATCCACCCTGAAGAGTAGAATCTTTTTTTAGATTTGATACAAAAGCCCGAAATAACCCAGTGGGTGAGAAACCACGATGGTTGTAAAAATCTTTGTCTTCGATAGCAATCACTGCCTGTTTTACGTGGTCTGGAAGATCTGCCAGTTTGATGGGAGTGCGATTTTCTCCGGAATAAATCTTGTAAAGCTCAGTACCATTTCTGTCTCTGATATGAGTCGTCTGAGGAATCGGAGTGACTGATAGTGATTGGGGAGAAGGGAGACCCTTGAGTATAAAAAAATAAACACTAAATCCTAAAATACAAATAAAGAATAAGGGGATAAAATATAAAAATCTAACTCTGGGAAGTTTGATTAATTGAAGTACTGTGACGGCTGGATAAATGGATTTGAGAAAATTGTGAAGGGTCATATAAAGCGGATTATCTCTTTGGAATGCGATTTTCACAAGACGCATTTGATATGCTAGAGAAGATGGCGGAGAAAGATCTAAGTGAGAGACAGAAAACTGTATTGGAAATAATTGTGAATCATACGAGTGGGGTGCCTACAAAAGATTTGTTGGAGACAGCCAGTAAAGACGGAGGAATGAGCGAAAGAGCTGCGAGGAGAATTGCTTGGCGGCTTGTGCGATTGGGTGAGGTACGTTTTGAAAATGGAGTTTGGGAAGTTCAGAGCGAGGATTAGAAATTTTGAGCTCGACCAGTCCGATCCAGAACAATAGTATTGGCATCGCCGTAACCTCCGGCACAATCGAGACACAGATCAATACCTAGGGGATCCGTGATGACCAAATGATCTTGGTATTCGATGTCTCCCGCAAAATCTGTCACTTGTCTGGGAGTGGCTGGTACATTGCGTGACTTGAGAATGGGAATGGATTTTCTGACCGACCCTTGGACTGCAGGAACTGTGCCAGCAAGAAAATATTCGTACCTGGGGGAGCAGGTAGCTGGATCTGCACCGTCTGGGGCCTTGTAACCTGAGAGGGAACAGACGAGAGTACCTACGACTTCGGCGGGCTGGGATGGCCAGTGCTGGGGCATACCTGTGAGAGCTCTTCGCATCACTTTGTTCCAAATGGGGGAGGCGCCGGTGACACCGGAGGCCACATTTGACATGGGAGTGTTGTCATTATTTCCAACCCAGACTGCAGTCAGGAGACTCGGGGTGTAGCCCACTGTCCAATTGTCTCTTTTGTTGTTTGTCGTCCCAGTCTTTACAGATACTTCTGGGTGGCCTGGGATATTTAGAAATGAGGACACACCAAAAGTGGCGGCACGGGCGCCGGGATCGTAGAGAATGTGGGAAATAATGAAGGCCGTGCCGGGGGAGATGACACGAGTGTCGGAAACACCCTGTATAACGTATCTTGTATCTTGTATCTTGTATTCTGAATAAGGATTTGGCTGGTTGTCAGTATTTACTTCACGACTTTTTACTTGTTCGAGAATTTTTCCGTTGCGGTCCATGACGACTAAAATGGGATTGAGGTCTACTCTTTTGCCAGCGTTGGCCAGAACTCCATAGGCAGTTGAGAGATCGAGCATGGTGACCTCGCCCCCGCCCAAAGCAATACTAGGCCCATATTTGGTGGGATCGGTGTATGTCGAGAATCCGAAAGCTGAAGCCGAGGCCACAAAATTGCCTAAGCCTTCCATGACGAGGGCTTTGACGGCTGGAATGTTGAAAGAATTGCCGAGAGCAAAACGAACTTGGGTGGGGCCGTGGAACTGGACATCGTAATTTTGGGGACAATAAATCTCTTGACCTGCTTGAGCAAAACACGTAGCTTTGTCTGCAAGAAGGGTGCTGGCTGTAAATGTGCGATGCTCGATACCTAGAGCATAGGTAATGGGTTTGATACTGGAGCCTGGCTGACGCTTGGCCAAAGTTACATTTACATTGCCATCATCTTCAATATTGAAATAATCTTTGGATCCAACCATAGCCAGAACTTCACCGGTTTTGGGATTGGTGACCAAGGCTGCACCGTTTCCGACTTTTTCGCGGGTGAGCTTGGCTACTTCGGAAGCGACAGTGTCTTGGGCAAAATTTTGGAGCTCAAGATCGAGGGTGGTGATGACGGTCAGACCATCTTGCTCGACTTTTTCGATGCCGTATTTTTCGATGAGCTTGTCTTTTACCCAAAGAGAGAAATGAGGAGCTTTGAGAACTGGAGGGGATGAGAAGACTAATTCGGTGTTGATGGCTGAGTCATACTCTTCTTGAGAAATAAACTTGGCATCCAGCATCTGACTCAAAATATATTTTTGACGATCGAGACCCAGCTCGGGACGGGATCCAAAGGGAGAATAATACGAAGGGGCTTGGGGGAGGGCCGCCAGAAGAGCGGCTTCGGAGAGAGTAAGAGCTGTCGCTGGTTTGCCAAAATAAGCGTTGCTGGCTGCTTCCAATCCATATGCTGTGCCACCATATGGAATCTGGTTGAGATAGAGCTCCAGAATCTCATCTTTTTTGTAGAGGTTTTCGACAGCTAGACTCAAGACCAACTCACGAATCTTTCTTCTGATGGTTCTGTCATCAACTAAGAGGGCTTTTTTTACTAACTGCTGAGTAATAGTGGAACCACCTTGGAGTTTTTGTCTAAAAAATGTACTAAAAAGGGCTCTACTTATGCCTTTTAAAGAGAAACCTGAGTGAGAATAAAAATCGCGATCTTCGGCGGCGAGGGTGGCTTGCCAGACGTACTTGGGGAGAGTGTCTAACTTGATGGGAGTCCTACGACCTACGGAAAAAATCTCATAAATGATTTTGCCGTTTCTATCTAATAGTTTTGTGGAAGCGGGAGCGGGGTGGGTGGTGAGCTCGCGGGGATTTGGGAGATCCCAGAAGATATAGATGGACATAAGCACTAAAAAAATAAATCCTAAGGACCAAAAGAGGCGTTTTTTTCCTGACGGAAATTTCCACTTGGTCTGGAAGCGGGCGACTAGCTTGTCCTTATACTCCTTGGTTTTTGCTTGATCGTAGGTTCTTGCCTTTTTGGGCATATATTGCAATTATACCGGTTCTTCTTATATGATGTAGCTATGGCAGCCAAGAAGAAGGCTCAAGGTGGCAAAGAAGCAGAGGTGCAAAGTGAAGCTCTTGATGGCGAAGAGAAGCTAGATCCTCAAGAAGAAAAAGTATTGGACTGGATACTCAAAGGAATCGTGATATTTGTCCTGGCCTGGCTCGGACTATCGGTACTACTGGTCATCGGGGGACTATTTGGGGTGTGGAAGTAAATGGATGGAGAACCGCTGAGCGAGAGAATAGGAGAAGTAAAAGAAAGAGAGAGTAAAGAGGCCAGGAGACTGTATGTAGTGGTACATGCACAAAATGTGGCGAGTGCAGATATCGCAAATGTAGATTTGGGACACAGGCTTGAAGAAAGGTTTCGAATGGATAAGGATGATGTGATGTGGTTTATGCCCATGAATTTTGATAAGTCACTAAGCCAACAAAAAACTGAAGTGCGTAAGAACCTGTTTGCAAAAGCTGCAAATCCTAATGTTGGAGATTGGATAAGTTTATACAGAAGTTTTAAAGGAAAAAGTCCAGAACAGGTGATGCTGAGTCATGAGATGGTATTTAGCGAAACTATTCAATCTTCAGGGAAACAAAAGATTGATGATATGGTGGAAAGGACTGAACAGAAAGGATGGGAGATTACAAATAACACTGAGGTAATCGTAGGTGGAGAGATTACCGAGTGGTGTGTAAAAAATGCTGTATTGGCTATTTTTAAATCTCCTAAATTTAATAGGATATGGATTGATACTGCCGCGTCTAAACCTGAGAGAACTACTGACAGAGCGGTTGAAAGAATAGTGGGTGAAATTGAATACACCGAAAGGTGGGGTCTTCATGCCAAATATAATCAGGAGAGAAAAATGGTGGAGGTTACTCGAAGAGTGAATTAGGATTGGGTGAGCCATTCTTGAGCGACGAGAGTTTGGAGAGCTGTTCTTTGGGGTGTGAAGACGTCAATTTGTTCGGGTTGGATGTCTAACTTTGGGAGAGTGGGTTGGACTTGGCCGGTTTGAATTACGGCATCGAGGTTGTCGGCAATCAACGCGTAGGTAATTGCCGTATGGCGCATATTGTTGCCCTCGATGTTTTTTAGAATAATTTCATTGACGGCTTTGCCTAAATCTTGTGGATTGTAGCCTGCAATCCTGGCTTCAATAAGAGTTCTGCACATTCTGGAGACGTCTTTTCGTAAAGGATGATTGCGCCACTCTCTGAAAACTTCGTCGTCGGATATTCCTCGGGCTCTGAGATCGCCTACCAAATTTCCAATTTTGTGAGCAATAAACAAATCGTCAGGGAGAGTTTTTATATCAGTGCCTAGTATCTCTGAAGCTGCCAATTCTACTACTGCCTCTTGCCAGGTAGATATGGCAGAGTGATCTCCTGCTTGATCGCCAACTGTTAAATGATCTGCAGGCCGGGCTTGTTTTTCTCTTCTGTCTGCAGCATCCACTATCTGACTGTAGTCAGGGTTCAGATAGGTATGACCAGTCTCGTGTGTACCTACTCGATATGCTAAATCGGCGTTTTTCCCCTGGCAAGATTCGGGATATAAACTGGAATAATCGTCGGTAAGAAGCTGGGTGGTGGTAATCAAACTGAGCTCTCCTGCTGAAATACTTGTGGTGAGGGTTCGATTGTCTAGCGAGACTGCAGCAACTGCTTTTTGGGTGGGATCTATGTTTACGGAAACAGTGGGAGGTCGGTCAAGAAGGGGATTGTAACCACCATACTTTAGATGGTCGGTGTATTGGCGAAGGTGGGGATAGGCTTCTAAATATTTGTTCCAGGCGGAGTGGGCGACCGCAGCAAATGTAGCTTCGTCTAGACCTGCAAGTTCGTGGGCAAGGCGATTTAGATCCTCGGTTGTAAGAGGTGAGTGGTCTCCTACTTTTGTGCGCAACTCTTCTACTGGTGATTTTGGGGTTTCTAGACTTTGGATATTTGTGGCTAGTAGTTTTCTGTTGTCAGGTTGGTTTTTGATTTCAGTTTTACTATTTTTTTTGGGTAGATCGGTAGGCTCGATTGAATCTGGAATGGGATTCATGGGATGATTGTAGCACCAGAGTATTGAGTCCTTGATTTGATAAAATTGACCTATGGGGATGTACAACGTGATATTGACTGATAAACCATGCTCTGTGTGTGGGGCTAAAGTTCAGTGGCAGACAAAAGATCTTGTGATTGATGATATCTACCCTGTTGCAAATTATTGTGACAGCTTTCAGTTGAATGAAAGGATGGATGCTGAAATTTATACAACTTGCGATAAATGTGGGACATCCTTGGAACTGAAAATTGTAAAGGGGAAGATAGTGTAGAATTTGGTGATGGAAAATTATCAGAGCTCTAATTGGTGGAACTACATGGATGACACGATGAGGGATCTGGCGACACAATCGCACACGCTTTTGGAAACATTTAAGGACGATGGAAAGTCTGGACATCATGACTACTCATTTGTCGTGTTTCCGATGTCCAAAGCCTATGAGGGTTTCCTCAAAAAGCTATTTTTGGATATGGGGCTGATTGGAATGGCGCAGTACAAAGGGGAGCACTTAAGAATCGGAAAAATACTCAATCCAAACCTACCAAGAAGATATAGATCGGGTTGGGTGTTTGAAAAACTATCTGCTGCTTGTGGCGGAGAAGACCTACCGCTGACTCTGTGGGAAACATGGAAGAGAGCCCGAAACCGAGTATTTCATTTTTTTCCGGATCACGCTGAATTTCTCACCTATGAAGAAGCGAAAAACCTAATAAATAAAATAATGGAAGCTATGGATAAAGCCTTGGCTGGATGTGAAGTGAAGAGTATGCCCAACGCTGTATAATTTGCAAGCAAATTTGGTTGTGCATATATCCAACTTCGTTGTATGTTGTTGGCTATAGTTGAGACCCTTGACTGATTGTGGCATACTGATTGGTGCCCTATGGGAGAGAAGTCAGAAATGATTCGGACTTGGGGGAGCCTGAGAGCTGCTGCTTTTGGTAGTGTAGCTGCTGTGTTTTTGGGAAGCTTGGTACTTTTGGTCTCGCTACTGGCAATATCGCCTTCGGTTGTGTCTCCGCATGAAGTCACGGCCCTAATCGGGGAAGTGCCCAAGGTCGAATACTACTTGCCATATCCGGGAATACTGCCAGACAGTCCGCTGTATAAGATCAAAGCGGCTCGGGATAAAGTATCGCTACTTGTGACTCTAAACCCAGAAAAGAAGGCTGAGAAAGAACTGTTTTTGGCTGACAAAAGAATAAACGCAGCTCTGGCTCTTTATGATGGCGGAAAAGTAGATCTGGCAATATCGGTGGCTACTAAAGCTGAGAAATATCTGGCTTCGTCTGTAAAGGGGGCAGTGAAACTGGCGTCTGAAGGAAAAGATGTCAAATCTCTTTTGAACCGATTGTCTCTTGCTACTATGAAGCATGTGGAACTGCTGAACTCTTTTAAGACAAAATCGAACGGAACGCAGGGAGTAGTGTTGGAAACAGTTATGGTAGAGGTGGATGCCCTACATGATCTGGTGGATCAAGCCTTGGTGGAGAGTGAGTGATCTGATTAGATATAGTTGACATTGGTTATCTAGTGTTTTAGTCTAGTGTTCGTCACTAAATGTAGTATGCGTTGCCCTTTTTGTGCGGTCCTTGACACATCAGTATTGGAGTCCAGGGTGGCCGAAGACGGTCAATCTTTGCGACGCAGAAGAGAGTGCCAAAAATGTGAGAAAAGGTTTACTACTTTTGAAAGAGTAGAAGGACCCACAATTTTTGTCATCAAGCGTGACGGAGGTCGAGAACCATTTGACCGGGAAAAGATCATCCGGGGGGTGAGTCGGTCATTTGATAAAAGACCAGTGTCCATTGATCTGATACATCATCTGGCTGATGAAGTAGAAAGAGAAGTGAGACGCAAAGAAGTCTCTGAGATATCTTCTAAGGCTATTGGCCGGATGGTACTTAAGAGACTCAAAAATATAGACAAGGTGGCCTGGGTGAGGTTCGCCAGCGTGTATCTGGAGCTGACAGACTTGACCGCTTTCGAAAGACTCATTGAAAAGATAACTAGTTAAAAACTAAAAACAAAAAAACTAAGTACCAAATAACAACTAAGTAATCAAATTATGACCGATATACAATTACAATCTGCCCTTGTAAAAAAGACCAGGGGAAGGCCCAAAAAGACAAATGGACACGTCAAAACAGAGGTGGTAAAGAGTGAAGTGGTGTGGCCCACCAAGATCATGAAGAGAGATGGGCGGGAAGTGGAATTTGACATAAAGAGAATAGAGCGAGCGATTGAAAAATGTTTTTTGGAGATGAAAAAACAACCAGAAACTTCGTATGAGGAGTTGGGGCGCCGGGTCGTAAATATAGTGGCAGCAAAATATACAGAGCCCACTGTCGAACAAGTACAAGACATTGTAGAAATGGTACTCCAGGCCGCCGGTGAATTTGAGGCTGCTAAAAGATATATCCTCTACCGAGCTGAAAAAGCAAAACTTCGAGAAGTAAGACCTGTACCTGCTTCGGTCAAAGCGGCTTTTGAGGAAGCGGATAAATATTTTCCCACTCAACTACAAAAATTTCAGTTTTTTGATAAGTACTCACGATTTAATTATGACCTAGGTAGACGCGAAACCTGGGTGGAGACGGTGGACCGCTCGATCGATTTTTTGCGAGATCTGACAAAACAAACTACGGGACTGCCGGAAGCAACATTTGACCGACTGCGAAAATCGATACTGAAAATGGAAGCGGCGCCATCGATGCGACTCCTGGCTATGGCGGGGTCTGCGGCTAAGAGATCCAATATTGCTATCTATAACTGCTCGTATCAGCCGGTGGAAAGCATTGATTCTTTTGTGGAGGCACTCTTGATCTCTATGAACGGGTGCGGAGTAGGATTTTCGGTAGAAGGAAAATATGTGGAGAGCCTGCCGCGAGTCAAAAGACAAATCCAGTCACTACCGCTCAAATACACAGTAGAAGATTCGACTGAGGGGTGGGCTAATGCAGTGCGACTGGGACTGTCTACTTGGTTTGAGGGAGGAGATATCCAGTTTGATTATTCTCAAGTCAGACCAGCGGGGGCGATACTAAAAATCAAGGGAGGAAGAGCGTCAGGTCCTGACCCTTTACGCAAAATGCTGGATTTTGCCCGGGCGAGAATACTATCTAGACAAGGCAGCTTCCTGCGCCCAATTGACGCTCACGACATCATGTGTGAAGTGGGAAATGCGGCCGTGTCGGGAGGGATGAGGAGGACCGCTATGATCTCGCTATTTGACTGGGATGATGAAGAAATGCGTAACTGCAAAAGTGGTGACTTTGAGCGGGAAAACTCACAAAGGTGGAATGCCAACAATTCTGTCGTCTGGCCGGACCGGGGAATCACGCAAGAAGAACTGATGACCCAGATGCTGGAGATGGCCAAAGGGGGAAGAGGAGAGCCGGGAATATTTAATAGGCGGGGAGCCATCGATATGAGGCCGGCCAGAAGACAGGCGGCTGAGTTTGGGACCAATCCTTGTGTTACTGCTGATACCTGGGTAATGACAAGTAATGGCCCGAGGCAAGTAAATGATTTGATAGGGAATGATTATGTGGCGGTCGTGAACGGTAAAAAGTTTTTGGCCAAAGGATTTTGGAAAACAGGTGAGAAATTGGTATTGAAAGTCACAACAAAAGAAGGCCTTAGTCTGAAATTAACCGACAACCATAAGGTTCTGTCGGTCCCTTATATGAGCAGGAAAATTGAGAAGACTGAGTGGGTAGAGGCGGGGAAATTGAAGATTGGCGATAAGATAAAAATTCACAATCATGGAAATAACTCGTGGGCAGGTGAGGGTAATGTCGACGGTGGATGGTTGTTGGGTTCATTAGTGGGTGATGGGACTTTTGATAAAAGGACTGCCCATCTTACTTATTGGGGAGAAAATAGGTTAGCTATGGCACAGAAGGCAACGGAGTTTATCCATAAAAACTTGAATGCTAGGTCTGACCTGAGTGGACACAATCAGATTAAACACAACAGAAGCACAATAGGATCTGTCGGATTGATGGAATATGCGGCTGATTTTGGAATCAAATGGGGATTGAAGACCGTGACTGACTTGGTCGAAAAAGGATCGAGTGATTTTTATAAGGGTTTTTTGCAAGGGTTATTTGATGCTGATGGGACAGTTGGCGGAACTCAGGAGAAAGGTGTGAGTGTGAGGTTGGCTCAGTCGGACTACTCTTTATTGGAAGGTGTGCAAAGGATGTTGCTAAGACTGGGAATCGCATCTGTGATCTATAAGAATCGTCGTATTTCAGGTATGAGAAAACTGCCTGATGGTCATGGTGGGTACAAACTGTTTGATTGTAGAGCAGACCATGAGTTGGTAATTGCTAACGATAACTTAAACAGATTTGCAGGAGTGATTAATTTTTCTGATCCTGATAAGAAAGCTCGGTTGGATGTAGCGATGGGATCATACAAAAGGAAATTGAATAGAGAGAGATTTGTGGTTACGGTGGAAAAAGTGGAAGTGGTGGGAGTAGAAGATGTATACGACTGCGCTGTTGATGTGGTTCATGCATTTGATGCTAATGGACTATATGTACACAACTGTGGCGAGATAATTCTGAGACCATGGCAGTTTTGTAACCTGACAATCGCAGTAGCGAGAGCGGGTGACACCTATGAAACTCTGAAAGACAAAGTGGAAGTAGCGGCAATACTGGGGACTATCCAGTCGATGGCGACTAACTTCCCGGGACTAAGGCCTATGTGGAAATCTAACTGTGAAGAAGAGAGACTACTCGGGGTAGATATCACCGGACAACTAGACTCGGCTGTCGCGCAAGATCCGGCGGTGCAAAACAGACTCAAGCAGGTAGCCGTGGAAACAAATAGAGAGTATGCGGCGAAACTGGGGATCAATCAATCGACATCTGTCACTTGTGTAAAACCATCGGGAAACTCTTCCCAACTGTTTAACTGTGCATCGGGACTACATGCGCGGATGGCTCCTTACTATATTCGCAATGTGCGAGTAGGAGCGTATACGCCGGTGTATAAAGTCATGCGGGATAGTGGTGTACCCATGGATCCTGAGAATGGCCAAATCGCGGAAACTGCTAATACCTTTGTGGCGCATTTTCCAGTCAAGACTCCGGATGGGGCCATCATGAGACAAGGGCGAAGTGCCGTGGTGCAGTGTGAATACTGGCTGCAAAATAAAACGTTTTGGACGGAACATAATCCATCGGTCACTATCACTTATAAACCTGATGAACTAATAGATCTCGTCAACTGGGTGTGGAAACACAAAGACATAATCGGGGGAATGTCATTTTTGCCGGCCTTTGATGCCAATTATGCTCAGATGCCGTATCAGGAGATATCCAAGGAAGAGTTTGAAGTGCTGGCTTCCAAATTCCCCAACATCGATTTTTCCAAGATATATAGATATGAAGAGTCGGACTATACAACTGCCGCTCAGGAACTCGCTTGTATTGCCGGAGCGTGTGAAATCGAGATAGTGCCTACTGGAGAAGGTGGGAAGATAGTGGCAAAGGGATTGAATTAATTTTTTACGATTTTTGTTCACTTTTTGCTATGCCCAAAAAGCGAACCGAAAAAGGGCACCCTCAGGCTCGCTACAAATTTTTCGCAACACGATTGAATGTTCTGTGGGGTAACCTAGTCGGTTACCACTCCTGTCGAGCTTTGGTGTGTTGCTCAAATTTGTTTGACGCTCCCGCTTCGGGATATAATTTCTGAATGGTTGAGAACGGAAGATATAGGAACTCTAAAAAGGGAATGATTGTGGAAGTAATTGGCATGGCGAGACATAGTGAAACATTGGAGGATATGGTGGTTTATACCCATGAAGGAGAGTTGTGGGTAAGGCCAGCGAAAATGTGGTTTGAAGAAGTGGAAGTGAATGGCGAAAAGGTTCAGAGATTCGTGAAGATTGACAATTGAGGCTCTCGAGTTGAGAATTGGGCGGTGATAATTACACAGACACCACTGAGAATAAGTTTTTTGGGAGGGGGGACGGATTTTTCGGGATTTTACCGAGAATACGGGGGGTGTGTGGTGACCACGGCGATTGATAAATACGTGTATTGCATCCTGCAAAAAAGATTTGATGACATGATAGTGGTCGGGTACTCCAAAAAAGAATGGGTGGAGAAAGTAGATATGCTGGAGCATGAGCTGGTGCGGGAAGCCATGAAAAAAACCGGAGTGAGTCGCGGAATTGAAATTACAACTTTGTCTGATGTGCCGGCAGCGGGAACAGGATTGGGATCATCTTCTACTGTAACCGTCGGAGTACTAAATGCTTTGTATCAATATACAGGAAGGGCGAAATCTTCTGAACAATTGGCCCAAGAGGCGTGTGAGATAGAGATAGATATCTTGGGTAAACCTATTGGAGTCCAGGATCAGTATATTGCTGCATATGGAGGACTAAATTTTATTGAATTTCGTAAAGATGGGGTGATCTCGGTGGAACCACTTAATCTAGGAGAGGAACTACTGGATGATCTGAACTCGTCCATGATGGTATTTTTTACTGGTAAAACTAGACAGGCGGCCAGTATCCTCAAAGAACAGAAAGAAAATATAGAAAAGAAAAATAGAGTCCTACAAGAAATGGCTCAACAGGCTAGAGTGGGGAGGAGACTACTACAAGAAGGTAGAGTGGCGGCACTCGGAAAAATGCTGGATGAGGGGTGGAGGCTGAAAAAATCTTTGGCTTCTAAAATATCGGATAGCGAAATTGACAAGATATATGCGGCGGCTAAAAAAGCTGGGGCCTATGGAGGGAAAATATCGGGGGCGGGAGGGGGAGGATTTCTGACTGTATTTGTCCCGTCTACCAAGCGAGAAAAAGTGCGTGAGGCCCTCAAGGGACTACGAGAAATGCCAGTTGCATTAGAAAAAGATGGAAGCAAAGTAATATTTAATGTCTAATAATTAATGCTAAATTCAAAGTCCTATTTTGAGGAACTAAAAGTGGTCTTGGACAAATTGGACCACAAGCAGATTGATAAATTTGCGCAAGTAATTTGGAGTGCGCATCAAAAAGGAAAAACTATATTTTTTGTAGGGAATGGGGGGAGTGCGTCTACGGCCACACATTTTGCCGCGGATATAGGTAAAAATGTAGGAGTAAGAATCAAAGCGGTGTCACTATGTGATAACACGGCCTGGGTGATGGCCCTGGGAAATGACTTGTCCTATGAAGATATATTTGTGGAACAACTGAAAAATTTTGCTAAAAAGGGCGACGTGGTGGTGGCAATATCGGGGAGTGGAAATAGTGCAAATGTAGTGAAGACTCTGAAGTATGCCTCAAAAATCGGTTGCAAGACGGTGGGAATGCTGGGGTTTTCGGGTGGAAAAATGCGAACTATGGTAGACGTACCAGTACTAGTACCAGTGGATCACTATGGGTATGTAGAAGGAGTGCATAGCGAAATTCAACATTTTGTAGTCGAAGCCTTAAAAATAATGGTAAAAAGTAAATGATGAATAAAAAAGTTTTGATAAGTGGGGGAGCAGGGTTTATTGGGAGTCACACAGCAGATGAATTTTTGAAACAGGGGTACGTGGTTTCGGTAATCGATAACTTGAGCCAGCCAGTACATGATGGCTCCGGTAAATGGCCAGATTACTTAGATGCGCGAGTTGAGAAGATTGTAGGAGACGTGTCTATAAAAGCTGATTGGGAAAAGGCCTTGGAGGGTGGTGTGACGCACGTCGTTCATTTGGCGGCTTACCAGGACTTGTTGCCTAACTTTTCCAGATTCATGAGTACTAATGTAGTAGGGACAGCAAATCTGTACGAGGTAATAGTAGAAAAGAAATTACCAATTGAGAGAGTGGTGGTGGCTTCCAGTCAATTTGTATATGGTGAAGGCAAATATGTGTGTGCTGAACACGGATTGGTTTATCCAGAGGGTAGAGAAGAAACGAGATTGAAACAAGGACAGTGGGAAGTGATGTGTCCAAAGTGTGGCCAGACTGTGAAACGACTAGATCTGACTGAAGACAATCACGACCCCAGAAACCAGTACTCGATTTCAAAATATACTCAGGAGTTGATTGGGTTACGGTTAGGAAAGTTGTATGGGGTACCAACGAACGCTATGCGTTATTCGATAGTCCAAGGGTCTAGACAGTCTTATAAAAACAGTTATTCTGGAGTGCTGAGGTTGTTTGTGACCAAAGCATTAGTGGGTCTAAAACCGATAATTTTCGAAGATGGTGGTCAACTCCGTGATTATGTGAGTGTACACGATGTGGCTACTGCAAATGTGGTTGCATGTGAAACAGAAACACTATTTGAGGCCTTTAATGTAGGAGGGGGGCGAGCTGTCACTGTGTTGGAATTTGAGAGCTTGGTAGAAAAAGTATTGGGGACGAAAATAGGTTACGAACTAAGAGGCGAATATCGGGCCGGGGATACGAGGCACAGCGTGTCGGATATTAATAAGCTGAAAAAGTTTGGGTGGCAACCAAATGGGACTATCGAGGAATCAATACGGGAATATTATGAGTGGGTTAAGAATGTGGGCCTAGATAGAGAAGCTATGTTAAAAGCTGATGCTGAAATGCGCAAAAAAGGCGCGGTTAGAACTGCTAAGTGACAATTTATACCAAAAAGGGAGATAGGGGGGAGACGGGGACGTTTCATGGGCGGATGGCTAAATCTGATGCGTTGCCTGAAGCGATCGGAAGTATTGATGAACTAAATTCAATGATCGGCATTTGCCGATCCAACCTAAACTCTAAGCACGAAATTCTAAATTCTAAACAAATCCAAAAAGAGCTAATTAGAATCCAAGACAACTTGTTTACGATTGGGTCGCAGCTGGCGGGGAGTAAAAAAAGAATCAAAAATTATGAAATAAAAAGATTGGAGAAACTGATTGATAAATTGACTGACGAGTTACCAAAGCTGACTAATTTTATTTATCCAGTAGGAGAACTTCAATTAGCCAGAGCAGTATGTAGAAGAGCAGAGCGTGCGGTTGTTAGTTATCAGTTGTTAGTTGTTAGTAGAAAAGAAAAATTTGATGCAAATCTTTTGAAATATCTAAACAGGTTGTCGGATGCACTGTTTACCATAGCTAGATGGGTGAACTACAAACTCAAGATCAAAGAAGAAGTGTGGAAGTAGATGTCCTCTTACTGATAATATATAGCGATGGCGGATGATGCAACGCAAATCCCAAATTCCAACCCTCAAGCTCCAACTGCTGATGCAGCGAGTGCTTTAGGACAAGTAACTGTAGTGGCTTCGCAGCAAGTTCAACAACAAGCTCAGTCTGTATCTGGTGGACCCAAGGAACAAGTGGAGATGAGGCCTACTGGTGGAGAAAGAGGAGTAGAAAAACCAGTAGAGGCGGTGCAAGAGATTCCGACACAAGTCGAGATAGAGAAAAAGCCCGAAGTATCGCAATATATGGAGCCGGCGGGCGAAGACATGGATATTGCGGGTGGAGTGACGGATGACTATACAAAAAAAATCCTTCTAGACTATGACAAGGATAGCGGTAAATCTGGGGAGCTGCCTCTGACTGAGGCTCAGGTGCAAGAAGGATTGCATCACAAAGTGTGGGAAAGTATCAGGTGGCTGGCTGAGTGGTGTGTGAGGCAGGCGAAGATGCTGCACGGCAAGGTGATGTACAAAAAGTGATTTTTTGGGTGGAGTACTTTGTACCCCACCCGTACTTCTTTCTGTTTTTTGTTATTATTAATCTATGTTGTGGGGGGCTTTACTTGCTGTGGAAGATAGATTTTCGGTGGTGGTGTCGCCGCCGCCGGGACCAGTGGCTCCCGTGGGGCCGGATCTGGGAAATATATTTGGACTCTTGGGGAATATATTGACTCTGATTTCGGTATTGGGGATCCTTGTTTTGATATTGTTTGCCGCTGGATACCTGCTGGTCGCTTGGTACAAACATCGAGACCGAGAAGACAAGTCGCTTGAGATGGTGACGCTGCAGATTGCAGTGCCGCGAGATAACGAAATAAAAATTGATGCGATGGAGCAGGTGTTTGCCTCGCTCGCTTCCATCAAAAAAGGGTCTCCTTATTGGTTTGGCTGGTTTCCGTGGCTGGTTGTACAACCTCATATCTCATTTGAAATCGTGGCGCGAAAAGACGATATTCGTTTTTATATCGTAGTTCCGGAAAAGCTGCGCGATCTCGTGGAAAAACAAATCCATGGAGGATATCCGGGAGCAGAAATAAAGATTGTGGATGAGCCAGTGATATTTGATGAAGCGGGCCAGGTGGAATATTCGTGGTTGGTCTTACGAAATGCTTCTTATAATCCCATAAACGTATACAAAAATCTGAATACTGATCCGATGGCATCACTGACCTCGGCTCTGGCTAAAATGGGAGATGGAGAAGGGGCGCATATACAGATATTGATTGCTCCGGCTGATAGTAAGTGGAAGAGTAAGGGAAGAGCTTGGATTGGAAAAACCAAAAAAAATGAATCTAATCCCGAAAAGGCCAGCTACAAAGTAGATCCCAAGGTAATGGAAGCGGTGGAAAACAAGGTAACGAAGAATGGGTTTCAAACAAGTATCCGCCTGGTTGTGTCATCCCGGGACAAGGCGTCGGCAAAAGCTCACATGGCCAACATTAAAGCCTCGTTTGAACAATACAATGGGGACCTGAATGGACTGAAGGGCAAAAAGATCCGATTTAAGGGTCATTTTATGCTGGACTTTATTTATCGCTATCAGCCTGTCTTGCACTGGGGGGATTGGACGATATTAAACTCGGAAGAGCTGGCGACTATCTATCACTTTCCTAATAAAACGATTGAGACTCCACACATCCACTGGCTGAATGCCAAGAGATCGCCCGCCCCACAACAAATACCAGATAGTGGACTATATCTGGGCAAATCCGTGTTTCGTGGCATCACGAGACCCGTATACATAAGCGATGCGGATCGAGAGCGACATATGTACATCATAGGACGCACTGGTACAGGAAAAACAGAATTTCTCAAAACTATGATTCTCCAAGATATTAAGGCGGGTAAAGGAGTGTGTGTAATCGACCCGCATGATCTGGCAGAGGACCTGTTGGGATACATCCCTCCGGAACGCGCTGAAGACGTGATCTATTTTGACCCATCAGACGAGGAAAGGCCGATGGGTATGAACCTCATCGAAACTCATACCGATCAAGAGAGGCACATGGCGACCAATGCGGTCATCGGAATGATGTATAAACTGTACGATCCGCACAAGACGGGTATCATCGGACCCCGATTTGAACACGCAATCCGAAACGCCATGCTGACTGTCATGGATGCGGTGCCGGGAGGAACATTTATTGAGGTGGTGCAGGCTCTACAAAGACCTGAATTTGTACAAGAGATGCTACCTAAGGTCAAGGACCCACTAGTACGAAGATACTGGACGGATCAGATTGCCCAAACAAGTGAATTTCATAAGTCGGAAGTGCTGGACTACATTGTCTCTAAATTTGGTCGATTTATTACCAATAAAACTATCCGAAATATCATAGGTCAGAGTCAGGGAGCATTTGATTTTCGTGATGTGATGGACAAAGGAAAGATCTTGATCGTGAATTTGTCCAAGGGAAAACTGGGAGAAGAGAACTCTAACTTCTTGGGACTGGTGCTCGTACCTCGCCTGTTGGCGGCGGCTATGAGTAGAGCGGATATTCCAGAAGCCCAAAGAAGACCGTTCTATCTGTATGTAGATGAGTTCCAAAATTTTGCCACTCCTGACTTTGCTACGATTTTGTCTGAGGCTCGTAAATACAAACTGAACCTGATTGTGGCCAATCAGTTTACCTCTCAGATGGATGATGAGGTCAAAAACGCAGTGTTTGGAAATGTGGGTACTTTGGTCTCATTTAGGACGGGAGTTGCTGATGCTAACTACCTGCAACATGAGTTTTCTCCGGTATTTAATGAATCGGATCTCTTGAACATCGAAAGATTTAATGTGTTTATAAAAACGATTGTCAGAAACGAGCCGGTACCGCCATTTTCTATGGATCTGTCCAAAGATGTTACCGCAGAGCGGGCTATGAGGTCGGAAAAATTAGGAGAGGCCATAAAGCAGCTGTCGAGGCTTAAGTTTGGGCGGGATATGAAGCTCGTTGAGAGCGAGATCGGGACGAGATCGAAGCTCTAAATCATTTGTGTTTTGTTCGGTCTGTGATATTCTATATATGTGTATAGGGTTTTGGATAGAAGAAAAGCAGTGGAGCTGAGATTGAAAGGATGGAGTTATTCTCAGATAAGAAAAGAAATCAATGTTGGCAAGGGTACGCTGAGCTATTGGTTGAACAATTATCCTCTTACGGTAGAACAAAAATTAAAAATATATTCAAAGCGGGATTTGTGGGTGGAGAGATTTCGGGAATCTATGGCCATGAAAAGGAAAGTCCGTATGGAAAGAAACTATGAGGATGCTAAAAATAAATTTGGGGTGGTTGGAAACAGAGATCTTGAAGTAGCGGGTGCTTTTTTGTACTGGGGAGAGGGACAGAAAATGGGGGATGTAGTCAGTGTAAGCAATGCTAATCCCGAAATAATTAAGTTTGCTATTAAATGGTTAGAGAGCTGTTTTAGTGTGAATAAGTCATCGATGAAAGTTTGTTTACATCTTTACTCAGATATGAACGTTGAAGAAGAAATAGGTTTTTGGGTGAAACAGTTAGAAATAGACAGATCTAGATTTGCTAAACCCTATATCAAGAAGAGTACTAAGGCGAACTTGGATTATAAGAGTTTTGGACATGGAACCTGTAGGATTCAAGTTGGGAGTGTTAAAATAAAGGAGCAGATTATGGCCACGATCGGCCTAATATCTGGGCTGGGCCCGTCGTTCAATGGTAGGACACGATTCTTATAAAATCGACAAGAAGGTCCGATTCCTTCCGGGCCCACCAATAAAACTATTGACATATAGTGAAAAGCGGGCCATTATTAATTTGTGAAAACGAGAAAGAAAAGTCCGTCTAACTTGGGGTTGGGACTAGTGTTGGCAATAGTTGCAGGGATGGGAGTAGTCTTGGGGGGAAAGATCTTTCCTAAACTGGGAGTCGCATTTGGTTCTGTGCAATCGTCGGGAACTGTAAACGTGATCACTTCAGCAGATACATTTATTCGGGAAGATGCACCTTCTGCTGCTTCGAATTTTAAGTATATGAATATCCAAACTGGAACAAATGCGAGAAGATGGGGATTGGTCAGATTTGTGGTATCGGGATTGGAGCCGGATGCGGTCGTGACAAGCGCATATTTGAACTTGTTTGTGTCAAATGGATCTGTCAAAAATGGATCTCTGACCTCGGCTGGATATCTGTGTCGAGCTACTACTAATATTGGGGTGTGGAGTGAAGCGAGTCTGACTTGGAATTCAACTCAAAAGCCCGGGTATGACTGTACATCGACATTTAATCTCGATCTGCCAGGCTCTCCTGGAGCAGTAACTGGAACGACAAAAACTTCGGCCGATTTGAGCCCAGTCGTGACAGGAAATGGAACATATGAGTTCTACATTATGACCAACTCCTCAGACAACGTGAGCTATGCGACCAAAGAGGGGGACTCCGGATCAGCGGGAACTGGATACAACTCTGCCAATTATCCTACTCTGGTGGTGAACTGGGAGACTGGATCTGGTGGAGCAAGTCCCACGCCAACCGTCGCAATGCCTACACCCACGCCAGGAGAATCATCGACTCAGGTAAGTGTAACGCACGGCCCGATAGTGGGAGGAGTGACATCAAGTTCAGCCCGGATCTTTATGCGGGCGGGGGTACTAGCCAACGTGCAAGTGCAGTACAGTACTGATCCAAACTTTTTGACAGATGTTACGACGAGTCCTGCTCAGACGACTCTGGCTGCTGATGACTATACAACCATATTTAATATCACTGGACTGACGCCTGATACTCAGTATTATTACCGTTTTGTAAACCACACCACTCCAAAGACGTATCAATTTAAGACTTTTCCTCAGGACTTGGCAGTGGCGCCATTTAAGTTTGCCGTATTTGCAGACTTGGCTGTGAATTCTACAAATCCGGCCCCGGCATATGCAACGGCGGCTACGCACGATCCAGCATTTGTGATGCAGATTGGAGACTTTGACCATCAAAATCCTGGGAAAAACTCTCCGAGAACTGCGAGTAAGTGGTGGGCAGTGTCCAAAAAGGCGATCTGGGATTATCAGCAAGGAAAAGATCTGGCTAATAATCTGTTGAACAAATATCCATTTGTACATATCTGGGATGACCATGATTATGGTGACAATAACTGGGATTACAGCAGTGGGGGAAACACGGCGAACAAATACACTGCGGCCATGCCTGCATTTAAGGACTATTACCCAACATATGACCTGGGCAATCAGACAGAAGGATTGTGGCACAAGTTTAAGTATGGGAATCTGGCAGAATTCTTTGTCTTGGATCTGAAATCCCAGAAGAGTCCGAACAATGCGGCCGATAACGTGAGCAAATCGATGCTGAACCATCAGTCGATCTCAAATGACCAGAAGTCATGGTTGAAAAATGGACTGGCAAACTCGACTGCGACTTGGAAGTTTATCGTCTCTTCCTCAGTGTGGAACAGAAAGTCGAAGATGGAAGATAGTTGGTATCTGTATAGAACTGAACAGCAGGAACTGGTGACCTGGATGCAACAAAACAATGTAAAAAACGTGATTGTGATGGATGCGGACATGCATTCTGCCGGAGGAATAGATATCGGGACTGGGTTATCTGAGTTTGGGCTTTGTGTAAATGGTACAGAGGACTTTTGTATCCCAGAATTGGCTGTGCCACACACTAATATGGTGCAGCTAGGGTGTACTGGACCATATGCAGTTCCTCCCTGTGGCGTGTACAACTGCAACACGCCATCTGGGGCCAGCTGTATTGTGGATCCCAAGAGCTCGACTCTGACTGGACACTCCGGAGGATTTGGACTAGTGGAAGTGCAAGAAAACGCTGTGATACTCAAGGCTATGGATCAAAATGGGAGTGTGAGAGTGCTTCCTAGTACGGGCGACCCAGTGCAATATACGGTGAATGTGAAATAAGAGGAGAGGACTTAGAGCTCGATGATGGTTGAGGTGACTTCGGAGATTTCGATCTTGACGTGATCTAGATATTTTTGGGTGGAAGAAAGTCTCTTGTGACCTACGTGCTTGTAAACTGTATCTGGATCGATACCGGATTTGAGCTGGTGGGCGATGAAAGTGTGGCGAAGATCATTGACCTTTACATCTTTTAACCCGGCTTTTTTGAAATATCTGTCCACGCTGGTTCTGATGTTTCGGATAAGAAGTGGGCGACCAGTCTTGGTGATAAACAAATGAGGATTGTCGATTTTTGGTCTCTGGGACAAATAGTTTTGGATGGCTGTGTGAGCGGCACGACCTAGGGGGATGGATCTGGCGGGATTGTTTTCAATACTATCGATATGGAGTTCGTTTTTTTTGATACTGTCTACTTTTAGACCGGCCAGCTCACTAATTCGCATACCTGTCTGGAGCAACAGCTCAATAATGGAGCTGATTCTGATGTCGAGGCGGGCGGCCTCTCTTAAGTTTCGGACTTCGGTGGAAGTCAGGATACGAGGTGGCTTGGCAGTTACTTTGGGGTGGACGAGGGGGTGGGCGGGATTTTCAATGATGATCTTTTCGGTGTGGAGATACTTGAAAAAGGTCTTGAAAGAATTGATCTTTCTACTAATACTCTTGGGGGTATAGCCTTTTTGACCTAGGTGGTCGATGTAAGCTTGGAGATGGTCGGTGGCAATGGTTGTGGCTTGGGTGATACGATGGTCTAGGAGATGCTTGTGAAGCTGGGAGAGATCGCTGCCGTAAGCGGTAGTTGTGGCAGAAGACCTCTTTTGGAGCCTTAGGTAATCCAAAAACTTTTGGAGGGCATTTTCAAAACTGACGGGGTCGGGTAAATTCATACTACAGGACTATTTTAACCTAGCGATTGTACATTGTACAATAGGGATTGTTCAATAGGCAAACGATGAGTATCAAAAAAGCGCTAATTATAGGCCTAGGAATTTTGATCGCGGTACGTACCACAGGGGGGATTTTGAGGCTGATATCGGCGGGGCAAGAGGTGGAAATGGCGGAAAAAGAGCTGGCTCTCGCTCAGGAGGAGAATACCAAGCTAAATGAGCGTCTCACTGAGGTCAACTCGCCAGAATTTGTGCTAAAAGAGGCGAAAGAGAAGCTGGGGCTGGGGATCCCGGGCGATGAGATAGTAATATCGCCCGAAGTTGTCAGTGAGCAGTTGTCGGTTGACAGTACTGAGCCTGAGGCGAATTGGAGAAAGTGGTGGAAGTTGTATATTGGGATTTAGTGCCAGGGGTGGGGATCGGACCCACAACCGTAGCCTTATGAAGACTCTGCTCCACCATTGAGCTACCCTGGCAATTGGTGTATTTTAACTTAGTTTTACGATTTGTTCACTGCTCTCGCTTCGGGATTAGATTTCTAAATTAAGCTCGTTTATTTTTCGTTGCCGATTCCAAGATTTGATCTCGTGCTCGCGCTTGAGAGCTGAAGATCTGTCTGGATGGTGTTCTGTGTAAATTATTTTGATGGGCGTGTGGGATCTGGTATAGGCTCCTCCAAGACCTTTTTTGTGGTCGAGGAATCTTTGTTCAAGATTGTTTGAAATTCCAGTGTAAAAACTGTTGTCCTGGCATAGAAGGATGTAGAGGAAGTACATAAATAAAGTATATCTGCGTCACTGCGCTCTTGCACTTCGACTCACTGCGTTTGCTCAGTGCTTTGTCACACTGATGTGCTCCTTGTTGCGGGGCCGGGAATCGCACCCGGTCTGGAAGATTATGCTTGTGCTGACTCACATTGCTGTGAGAGTCGGACTGTATCATCATCCTTCGATATACTCAGGACGTTTGGCGTGCAGTCTCTACGGACTCTCTGGTTGCCCAGGTTGCCTCGGTATTGTCCCGTACCTGATTGGTATTGGATGTCCACCGATATAGCCAAATTTGCTGCCTGTCATTGCTGACGGGAGGGCCCATACTACTAGCCTTCCGTGCGGCTTTACACTACCCCGCATGTTTTTAATGTACTCCGAGGTTAATTATACCATTTGAGGCTAATTAAATTTTGTTCATTCTTTTGCTTGTCCAAAAGAATGAACCAAGAAAAAGACCCCGCCAGAGTCGCTAAAAATACTTGCAATATGGAATAGTGTCCACACTAAGGTGTGGACCTACTCTCCGGATTAAGGTAATTTGCTGCGTATTTTTCGGGCGCTCCTGGCTGGCGGTTAAATACGCTCCCGCTTCGGGAGATTTATTGATAATGAGTTTGGTGATGTGTAGTATAAATATGTGGGCAAGGGGGATAAGCTCAAGGGGAAAGTGGTCGCTGATACGATAGAGGTGCGGTATGCGTTTTCGGGAAAGGTGTCGGTAGTCAAGAAAAGAACTGGGGATATGGTCAAGAGGGGCGAGGTACTGGCAGCATTAGACAGCAAGCTACTGCAAATGGAACTGGATGTACAACTGGCTGATTATGAAAGAACCAGAGCCGAGTTTGAAATATTTGGTAAGAAAAATACGGGACAGGACGATCAGACAAATTTCCTGCGAAAGATAGAACAAGCACAACTAAATGCATCGGTAAAAGAAGTGGAACTGGCTAAAGCCAAGATGGATCAGGTGGTCCTGATCTCACCTGTGAATGGAATAATCCTGGACGATGGGGGAAATAGGGTGGGACTGAATGCCAGCCCCGCCTCCAATGGCTACAAAATATTGGATCTGGACTCCAGAAGATTTCGAATCGAGCTGGAAGAAACAACTGACCTAAAAGAGGTAACCGTCACGATAGATAACAAAGAATATAAGGGAGTTTGTGGAGCTGTAAGACCTGATGGAAAAGGATTTGTGGTGGATGTAGATCTGGGAGATTATTCTGAATTAACTGTAGGTTTGGAGGGGGAGATTAAACTTGTCTAGATTGACTGGCTGGTGTAGAATGACTTTACAATTTGTAAAAGCGTTGACGAGATTGATTGGGATCTCTGAGCTGAGTAGGCTATTTGAAAAAAGTGTCTACTACGGAGGCGAAACCGTAAAAAGTAAGCAATGCATGTCGCGAAAGTGGAGTGCATCAATGAGACTTGCTCTTGATGTTCCTGATTTCGATCAGGAATTTTTTTTGAGCCAGTAGTACAAGGTGGTACCGCCTACTTGTGGGCCCTTGTAAGTATCTCGATAAAGTTTTCTGAATCGGGGTTCTTGCAAGGGCTTTTTTTGTTCAAAAGTAATTTTATGAAAGATCATTTGCAAAGATTGGCCGATGAAATCTACAAATCGGCACAGAAGGCGGAAATACCGCCAGGTTTTTTGATGGAAATGGCGGTTAATGAACACAACAGGAGGCAACGGCACCAAAGATTACGAGCCATAGTTATCATTTCGATGATGGGTTCTGGAGCTGCTTGCTGTACTTGTATCTATTTACTAACGGCACTATCGAAATAAATTTTCTATGAAAAATGCACAAAAACTAATACTGCTCGAAGGTGATTTGGAATCCAGACTGGCTGGAGGATCGATGGTGCAAATATATTCACCTATCTGCCCGGACTATCACTTTAAAGAAATACAAGATCCCTTTGGAGAGACTGAGAGAATCCATGATTTTGACGGATTGGGTGAAGAGATGGGAATTGTGTATGAAAAGTTGATCGCAAGTTCAAAAGAATTGTTTGATGACCTGGAGAGACGATACATCAAGTATAAGCATATCTTGTTGGTCGCCGACGTGGAGGTAGAAGACCCTGTAATTTTGAAAAAACTTGGGATCTCAAAAAAAGAGTTTGTCCGAAGGTGTAAAGGCACAGCGGAGAAAATAAGAAGAGATGGAAAAGACTGCTTACTAATGAGCGATTTTTTTGAACAGAACAAATATGATTTTGAAGGAAATATTGACGAAATACTTACAAGATTAAAAAACGACTTACTGACGAAGAAGGTCCAGACAATTAGATATCCACTTCACCGTTTTTGGTTTGGACTGTCTCGGGAGGAAAGCATGAAACGCTCCTTGGATGAAATTGCTATGTATGCGAGCTTTGGACATTGTCCTGATATCAGTGCTGGGGTAATCCTGTGCGCTGATTCGGAAGTGTTGTCTAGATGCTACAACGTGGCCAAAAAAGGCAAAAAAACACCAGTTATTTATATTTCTGGAAAATACTGATATGAACTCAATTGATAGAGAAAAATTTGATAGAAAACATCTAAATATACCCGGGCTTGAACGAAAGATTATTTCACAAATGAATCATCGTTTTACTTTGGATGGAGTATCAGGTAGTCAGACGACTCAACTGGCTTTGGCTAGACTTAGAGCATTGTATAGCTTGAGGTTGGAGGACGATGGTGTGCTGCTGCCCATATCTGGAAATGAAATGGGAGGAATAGCTCACATGCTGGTGACTGGATTTAAAACCGTGTTGCCAACGTGCTTGGATTATTCATATATAAATCTTTCAGACGGAAGTAAAAAATATACATTTGAAAATATCGGAGGAGGAGTAAGTGCAAATGCGGCTACCCTACTTAATAAATCTTTGGTTTTGTATAAAGCTTTGGCTGAGGTTCATGCCCCCATTGTTAAAGGGCAAATGTTGGTGGCTGACACTGAGGCATATGACCAGATCTATCAGGAGATGACTGGGCTAAATGAAAGGCAGGTATTGGAACGAGCAGAGAGCACTAGAAATAGAATAGCGTATTCAGTGGAGTCCGGACTTTTGAGTATTGGGCTCATGAGTCAGTTTGTGAATGATGATCATATGGAATATGCAATCAAGCAGGCGAGACAAATCCCAGAGAGCACAAAAGCATCAATGGGAGTAGGGAGATCTTCATTGTATGGAACAATGTATGAGAGATATAGAAAGATGAAGGGGCTAATAGATAGACCAAGAGTATCTGATTACCATAACTTTGTAATAGATAGAGTAGATGCAGATTTGCAAAGATATATTGCTTTGGGAGTTGCTGCTAGGGGGAAAAGAATGGCAATAGTAGATGCGACAGCGCCTGAGATTGCTAGATATTATAATATTGGGGCTGACAGATTGCCTGTGACGCCGTATATTAGAATCGTAGATAAATATGAATAAGAAGAGTTTGTTATCAGGAATTACTCCCTCTGGAGATGGGACGCTGCATATAGGTAACTATCTGGGGGCGGTGAGACAGTTTATTGAACTGGCCAAGAACCACGAGTGTTTTCTGATGGTTGCTGACTTGCACGCACTGACGACCATTCAAGACAAAAAAACTTTGCAAAAGAACATTGAGAATCTAGTACTTGATGAACTAGCACTTTTGTCCGG
Source organism: uncultured Gammaproteobacteria bacterium (assembly GCA_964543035.1). Lineage (GTDB taxonomy): Bacteria > Patescibacteriota > Microgenomatia > CAZETR01 > Amesbacteraceae > CAYHIN01. The sequence goes on from CAZIVL010000002.1 coordinate 138,166, forward strand.
CTTGGGAAACTTGGACAATATCACATTTTTTAGACAATCGGATGTGCCGATGCATGCGGAACTGCAATCGATATTTAATAATGTCACACCATTGGGACTACTCAAGCGTGCTCATGCATATAAAGATAAATTGCAAAAAGATGTGAACGAGGATGAGATAAATCTGGGACTGTTTAATTACCCAATTCTAATGTCTGCCGATATCTTGTTGTATCAACCTGATTTGGTACCAGTGGGTAAAGACCAAAAACAACATGTGGAGATATCGAGGGATATTGCGGAGAGATTTAACCGAATATTTAAACAAGAAGTATTTAAACTGCCTGAACCTTATATCCCAGATGAGGTGGCATCGGTAATAGGAACTGATGGACAAAGAAAGATGAGTAAATCTTTGGGTAACATCATCAGTATCTTTGACACAGAGGAAGTAGTCAGAAAACAAGTGATGGGAGCATACACAGATCCTACTCGAGCAAGAGCCACTGATCCTGGACACATCGAGGGAAATATGGTGTTTCACTATCTAGATTTTTTTGGCGAGCCAGAAAAAGTGAAAGAATATAAAGATAGATATCAGGCGGGAACAGTGGGAGATGTGGAGATAAAGGAATATCTGTATGCCAGACTCATGGAAGTGTTTGGACCGGCGAGGATCAAACACAAAGAACTAGTAGAAAATCCAGAAAGGGTCAAAAAGATTCTAGAAGAGGGAGCGGAGAAAGCCTCTGAAGTAGCCGCTAAAACGATGTATGAAGTGCGAGAAGCGACAGGATTGACTAATGTATATTCGTCTTTTGAATATGATGATTAGTCTGGACGATTTCAAAAAAGTTGAGATGAGAGTTGGTCTCGTGACTGAGGCCACAAATGTAGAGGGGAGTGAGAAACTGATTCGACTTTCAGTCGATCTGGGTGATGAGAAACGAACTATATTTACTGGAGTAAGATCGTTTGGATATACACCTGATTTTTTCGTCAATAAAAAATGGCTGTTTGTGACTAACCTGGAATATAGAAAAATGCCCTCCTTCGTTGAAACTCCGGCGGGTAAAATGCGAGAGGATTCACAGGGGATGATTCTAGCTGTCGATGGGACAGATGAAAAACCAGTGTTTGTACAAATGGGAGATGACGCACCAGTGGGGAGTAGAGTGAGGTAAAATTGAGAGATGGAAGAAGGCCAGAGCTTGGACATCGACGATGTTAGAAGGACAGTAAACAGGGTTGGGGTTGGGAAAGTCGACTATTTTAAGGCTGCTGCAGCTGTGGGGGATTTACGTCCAGATGCCTCTGTGTCTCATAGGGCTAGTAGGGCAGAAAAATTGTATTGGAATAGGCTAAATATTGAACATTGGGGACGCAAATTAAATGAAAACTTCAAGATAGATATCGAAATCGTACCTAAAGGGAAAAAGATTGATCAAAAGTTATCTCCAGAGCTTTTTACTTTGACACGGATGCTTACTACTAGAGAGTACGAGAAAAAAATGGACCCAGCGGTCGCTCAAAGGATAATTTTGGAAGGCTGGTCAGTATCATTATTTCCTGAAGAGGGAATGACGGTTGAAAAAGGAAAAAGTGGTGACCAGGCGAATAAGACTAAATCCCTGGCGGATCATGTTGAAAGAGACTTTCCTTTTTATGATGCCGTATCAAAAAGGGAAAAATACGTAGATTTGGCAATGAGATCTTTAAAAGATGATAGAAAATTAAGAGATCTGTTAAAGAAAAGAGTAAAAAAACTTAGTAAAGATGAGAAAGAGGAGTGGGTAACTAGGACAATAATGTCCGAAGTGTTAAAAAACCGGATAAAAGATATAAAGGCATCCATGAGGAAAACTCTTTCGTCGGGGATGGAACTTGAGATCTTTAGGGAAAAAGGATATTGGCCTAAGAGAGGATTGGAAAAGAAGTTGGACCAAACTGAAATTTTTGCTGGTGTGCCTGTTGTTTATGACGCATTAAGGGAGTTACCGTTGCCTTACTCTGAAGGAACACGAGGTCAACTGAGGGCGGTGTATGAACTATATAAGATGGGATTAATTCCTGAAGGGCATGGGGTAGGGATGCATTTGAATATTGGGGGAGTAGATTGGGCGCAAGGTATGAAAGATGTGTTGATACTGTGTCAGATACTTGATGCGACGAATTTATCGAATCAACCAAACACATTTAGGCACTCAAAGCATAAAAAAAGTTTAAAAAGTGATGACCATTCCCTTAAACAAGAGGAAATTATGGACAAACCATTTTTGCAATTTGATCAGGGGGTTTCGCCTGTGAATATCCCAGCCAGAATAAGGAATGGTGGCGTTTTGGAAATTAGAGGAGTTTTAAGTATGTCGGAATTACCTACGATTATCAGGACCGTGAATAATATCTATTGTTTGGCGGAGGCTGCTGCTGCTGGAATAAGATTGAGATCTGGAAGGAGCAAAGACTTGGAGAGGGACAGGGAATTGGCTGGAATTTGGGAATATGTAAAATTAGAAAGTGCCAAGATTGACGATGAACATGGTTTAGACAGAGAGGATTATCTACGAGGAATTGTGGGTAATACAAGAATTAGTAAAAATGCTGGAGATCGCTATGGGGACCTGAGATGGAAGACTGTTCGAAGAACTGCTTTGGCCATGGATGAAATCAGTCGAGGCAAAAGATCCAAAAATAATTATTATGTTGCATACAGGAGATTATTGCTCGAGGCTAGAAAAAGGGTAAATGAGACTCTTAGTGGGAAATAGATGTATTTATCCAGATGATGCCCCGGTGGGAGCACGGGTGAGATAGATAATATATAATTTTTACATGGGTGATTTAGGAGAAGCCGCGATATTAGACAGCGAAACAATATCGAAGATCGTAACAAATGTTAGGACAAGGGGAGGTTTAGGGAGGGGTGATCCAATAATTCCAGCTCAAGAAGTTGGAGCTGTGAGACCGGCTGCGACGCTTTCAGAAATGATAGAGAGAAGGAACAGTTTGAGTAATTATCGCCATGCTCATAACGAGATTTCGATGCGGAAGACTGGGAAACCTTGGCGAATGCCTGAAATTAGACCTTCTGATAGGTCGTATAAAGGAGAGTTGAAGCCAGAGTATTTGGTGATGATGCGTTTGTTAACAACTGGAGAGTATAAAAAAGAGATATCAACTTCTCTTGCTGGAGAACTGGTTGCGCGCCGATGGGGAAAGGAAATATTTGTTTCTGAACAAAATGAGCCAAATTTTGATGTTAAAGATCTGTCAAATAACGTGCTTCCTCGGGAACTAATTGAAAGATTAGATAAAGATGAAACATTGGATAATGTACAAAAGAGAGCTGCTTTTGTGAAGGCAATATTAAATACTCCAGAGTATTTAGCTGTCAGAAGACAAATCTTTGGTGAGGAAATAAAAAAAATGAGACCAGAGGAATGGGATATTTTGGTAGCCGATGCTGTAGGAAAGCTGATAGCAAAGCTAAGAAAAAAAGATGATAAATCCGGAAAGGGTGAGAAAGTTACAAAAGGAGTAGAAATAGAAATCTTACAACCAAAAGGTGCTAATTTTGTTAAAATTTTGCCCCGATTAGATGCAGTTCAAGATTTGCAAATTCCTGTAAATTACGATGGGGTTCGAGAGTTTCCTTTACCATTTTCAGCAAGCACACGTGATCAGTTGCGAGCAATCTATGAAATGATTAAATCGGGAGTAATTTCTGAAGGTTATGGTATGAATTTTCATATAAATTTAGGTGGTGCTAATTGGCGAAACGGAATACCTGAAGCTTTGGAGATGTTACAAATTTGCGATGCGGCTCTTCTTATGAATGTGAATCAATTGCCAGTAAGTCAATCAGATGGGAAGGAGCCGGGTATTTATTGGACTCATGCAGAATCAAGAAAACCTTTGGTTGAAGACTCGTATCATGTGCGTGGAATGCCTATAAAGATTAGAGATTCTGGTGTGCTTGAATTGAGATGGATGGGGCCTGTTGGTGGGGTCTCTTGGAGAATGTTAATTGCGGAGAGAGACAAGGTCAGTGATTCTAAAAAGAAAGAATTGTTAGATCAGGAATTTAGAGAAATGGCTCGAGATATGATAAATATAGGGGCAATTTCTGAAGCGGCCGCCGCTCATATTAGACTAGAAACACATAAATCAATTGATCCTGAAAAAGATATTCAGCTTGCTCAGGTGTGGGAATGGGCAAAATTAGAGAATAGAAGTTTGATAGATAAATACAGTAAAAAGTACAGACTTAAGGACACTCAACGAATATATGATGACGTGAGAACATATGACATAAGGGCGCCAGATTTAGAAGACAGATATGCTGTATCTAGGTTTAATTTTATTGATGCTTCTAAAAAGAATCCTATTTTCAGAAAAGAATATAAGGGAATTTTGAGAGAAGTCAGAAAAAGAGTAAGGGAGATACAAAGAGAGGATGAGGAATAGTGGAGGATGCGGTTTAGGGTTCAGTGTATGCATTGTTGTTTGTCAAGGCTGTGGCAAGAGTGGGGAAGATAGCGTACAATTGGCACGATATGGCCAAGAGTGACAACGGAAAAAAACTTCCTGAGCCCGCAAAGAACGGGCATGGTAATGGTAAGAATGGCAAGAAACCGGTAAAGGGAGTGTTTATCCAAATGCATTTTGACCTCCAGAAACTTCTCTGGGTGGGAGTGGTGATCCTCATGGGACTGTCTCTTTTTGAACTGTGGAACTCGGGCAAGCAAGCCTCGATGGATGTGCAGCTGTCGCAAGCCCTATCTGACATCAAAGCCGGAGACGTGCAAAAGATAGAAGTGTACTCGGAACGACTGGTCCTCAAATATGTAAGTGGAGAAGAGAAGATCTCCAGAAAAGAACCGGGGGAGAGTATGACGGAAATCTTGGACCGAGCTGGAGTAGATCCGTCTAAGGTGGAATATGAAATAAAAGATCAGACGGTGGGACAAATGCTGGGGGCAGTACTGCCGTCTCTAATCGGCACGGGAGTGGTCATACTATTTTTCCTCTACATGATCCGCCAGGCGAGGGGACAGCAGGACTCCCTGTTTTCTTTTGGACAATCTCGCGCCAAACTGTTTGATAAAGGTAAGCAATCGGTCAAATTTGCTGATGTAGCAGGCGTTGATGAGGCCAAGCGCGAACTAGAAGAAGTAGTGGACTTTCTGAAAAACCCGGGCAAATACAAGGCCGTGGGAGCCAGAACTCCTAAGGGAGCCCTCTTGGTAGGGCCAAGTGGAGTCGGTAAAACACTATTGGCCCGAGCAGTGGCTGGAGAAGCGGGAGTGCCATTCTTTTCCATGGCTGGATCTGAATTTATGGAAATGCTCGTAGGTGTGGGATCGGCGCGGGTAAGAGACCTATTTGCCACGGCTAAGAAGGCCGCACCGTCGATAATATTTATTGATGAAATAGACGCAATTGGGCGACAGCGGGGAAATGGTCTCATGGGAGGACACGATGAAAGAGAACAGACTCTCAACCAGATTTTGGTGGAAATGGACGGGTTTACGCAAAACGATAATGTGGTGGTACTGGCGGCTACTAACCGGGGAGATCTACTAGACTCGGCCCTCCTTCGCCCGGGACGATTTGATAGACGAGTCATGGTGGACCTGCCTGATATTGAGGGTAGAAAAGCCATCTTGGGAATATATGCCAAGAACAAACCATTTGTAGACAAAATAAATTGGGATGCCGTGGCCAAGCGTACAGTCGGATTTTCGGGAGCCGACCTGGAAAACATGCTAAATGAGGCAGCCATAACGGCCGCCCGTGAGAGCAAGAAACAAATAGAGATGAAAGACATTGAGGAAGCCGCGACCAAAGTGAAACTAGGGCCACAAAAGAGAAGAACTCAGACTGATGATGATAAGAAGATGACCGCCTACCACGAGGTAGGGCATGCGGTGACGACATGGGCGCAAGACGGTATGGATCCAGTACATAGAATCTCAATCGTGTCACGCGGAATGAGTCTCGGGCATACACTAGTCCCACCCTCTTCGGACCGGGTACACGAAACAAAGACCAGGCTCTTGTCTCAAATCACTATGATGATGGGAGGAAGAGCGGCTGAAGAGCTGATATTTGGAGAGATCACCACAGGAGCCTCCAATGATATTGATAAAGCCACATCGGTGGCTCGTAATATGGTGATGGAATACGGCATGTCTTCATTGGGTCCTATCAACTATGGACCACAGCAAGATATGGTGGACTGGGGTAAGGCCTACTATGAACCCACCCATGTGTCACCTGAGATGCAAGCCAAGATAGATGCTGAAGTGAGATCGATAATCGAGGAAGCTTACAAGAGGGCCGTCGTAATCCTCAAGAAATATAGGAAAAAGATGGATGAAGTGGTGAAGAAACTGATGGAAGTAGAGACGATGGATGGGGATGAGTTTGAGGCGATAATGAAGGCATAAACGGCAGATAAGATAAAATACATGTATGAGTGGTCCGTTTGTTGAGACTAGTTCAGTCTGTACGTCGTCTACAAAGACTGATGTGAAACTTTATCCGAATGGGTTGGTCGTGAAATATCCAAAGCCTGATTCTAAGCGAATAGTAACTATGGAGTTAGCATTTGATGAAATACAACGTATGTCCGCGTGGAGTAGCTACTTTAATGGGATAATTGAAAAACAAGGAGGAGGGGAAGGAGTGTTGGTAAGAGAAAATGCTGTGATAGTGGGGAGTGGTAGTTCTGATATAGAAATTGCAAGGTATCAAAAATTTGTCGATGGTACAGAATTGGGATCCGTTGGTTTAAACATACTCAATCTTTCAACAGAATCGTTGATCGATCTTAGATCGATTTATTTGGCAAATATCGAAGCTTGGATTAAAACAGGTATTGCAGCAGATGTAATTGGATCTAAAAAAGATAGTGATTTTGGGATCAGATGTCTGCGGCATATCTTTCCGTTAATGTCGGTGAATATCTTGATTGATAATAATGGGAATCCAAGATTTATTGATGTGGGTAGGGCTGATTTTTCGGAATCTTCAACTCAAACTAAACTGCTGCGAATTGTAGCACTTGGTAACTCTGCTTTGTCAATTTTTGTTATAAACCTAATGTTGGGCATAAGAGAGATGGTAAAATTTGAAAATGGACAAACTTCTGATTTTGGATGGGAATAGTGTGCTGCACAGAGCTTACTATGCTCTGCCTGACTGGAGAAACAGATCGGGAGAGGCAACGGCTGGAGTGTACGGATTTCTGTCAATGCTTATAAAAGCCATCGAAGAACTGAAACCTACTCACTTGGCAGTCGTATTTGATAACCCGGCCCCAACATTTCGCCACAACATGTATGTGGGGTATCAGTCGAATCGGGAGAAAGACAGACAGATATCGGAAGACATCTGGGGACAGGTGGAGAAACTAAAAATAGTGTTTGAAAAGATGGGGGTACCAGTGTTTTGTGTAGCGGGATTTGAAGCGGATGATCTGGCGGCAACACTGACTAAGCAAGCCGAGAAAAAGATGGATGTGATTATCATCACTGGAGATAAAGACTATATGCAACTTGTAAATGATCGGGTGACACTGTATATGCCACAGAAAGGCTTGTCTGATGGAAAGATAATTGATGCAGATGGGGTGCGAGAAAAACTGGGAGTGAACCCTGATCAAGTGATCGAATACAAAGCCTTGGTGGGAGACAGTAGTGACAATTATCCGGGGGTGGCTGGGGTGGGGCCAAAGACGGCAATAACACTTTTGGAAAAATATAAAACGTTTGAAAATGTTTATAAGGTACTGGATTCTTCGCAAGCTCAGAATGACATCTCGCTGGGGATAAAACAAAAGCTGATTAATGGATATGAGGGGGGGGAACTGTCGAGGAGGCTTGCGACTATGAATACGGAATCTCCGGTGACTCTGGATATCGATGAAGCAGTCCTGCCTACGCAAGAAAAGATGCAGGAAGTATTTGCCGAGTTGGGACACAAAAGTTTAATTAGACGAACTGGAGGAAAACCAGATGAAGATCGCAATACTGCACGACTATTTGAATGAGTTTGGCGGAGCAGAGAGTGTACTAAAGACACTATCTGATATGTGGCCGGATGCGCCCATATATACAGCTTTTTGTGTGCCGGGATCAACGGCTTGCAACGTATTTTCTAACCGAAAAGTAATCACATCTTGGATGCAGAATGTACCGTATTATCAAAAGCTGTTTTCTCCACTACGATTTTTGATACCTCAGATTTGGGGCTCATTTGATCTGTCGGGGTATGACCTAATAATTACTTCTGCGAGCTGGTATGTGACAAAGGGACTGGGGAAAAGATTTGGAGTTCCTGAAATCTGCTATTGTCATACTCCACCTAGATGGCTGTATGGATACCAAACATCGGTAGACCTGCAAAAATATTTGCCGGTGAGAATATACGCAGCAGTAGTGGGACATTTTCTCCGCATGTATGACTGGGAACAAGCGCAAAAAGTGGACCAGTTTGTAGCCAACAGTGAGAATGTGGCGAAGCGTATCAAAAAGTTTTATAGAAAGGATAGTGTGGTGATATATCCGCCGATTAGTATAAAGCCTGGATCCTTCGCTGCGGCTCAGGATGACAAAGAATATTATTTGATGATAACTAGACTGGTGGGAGGGAAAGGGATAGAACTGGCAGTAGAGGCTGCAAAAAAATATGGAATTAAACTAAAGATTGCTGGAGAACAGGCTGGATGGGCGGGAGTCTCTAATGAAAATAGTGAGAATGTGCAATTTTTGGGGCGGGTTTCTGATGAAGAAAAATATAGACTGATGGGGGGAGCAAAGGCATTCCTTGCTCTCGCAAATAACGAAGATTTTGGAATTACTCCAGTCGAATCGATGGCCTGTGGGACTCCCGTGATTGCCTATAACGGAGGTGGATACCGTGAGACGGTGGTTGATGGAAAGACTGGAGTACTGTTTGATGAACTGACGCCTGAGGGGTTGTGGAATGCAATACAAAAGTGTGAAAAAATTAGATTTAATGTAACGAATATCAAGACTCATGCGAGGAAGTTTTCGACTGATAACTTCAAAAAACAGATGCTACAGTTAGTGAATGACACAATTGTTCAACAAAGACCATCTTCGAATAGTCCGAAGAAATCTAAGGATAAATCAAACGATTGAGGAAGATATTCTTTGGGAAGAGATAAGAAATTCAAAATTAGGAGTCAAATTTAGACGGCAGTTTAGTATCAATAATTACATTATTGATTTTTATTGTCCAAAGTGTCGGTTAGTGATTGAGATAGATGGAAAAAATCATTTGACAAAAGTTGGGAAAGAAAAAGATAAAGTACGCGATGCTGTCCTGAGATCGATGGGTATAAAGGTGTTACGATTTTGGTCGAGTGAGGTTCAAAGAAATACTACTAAAGTAGTTGAGGTTATCTCTCAATACCTCACCCCTGGCCCCTCTCCTTCGAAAGGAGAGGGGAAATGGTAAAATTTATTTTTATGCCAGAACTTCCTGAGATAGAAACGGTCAAACTTCAATTGGGGAAAGTGCTGCCAGGACAAAAACTGACTAAAGTCACTCTAAATAACAACAGGACTGTAAAAGGAGATATCCAACATCTGGTGGGGAAAACCGTGGTGGGTGTGAATAGAAAAGGAAAAGTGTTGTTGATCGATTTTGGGGATGGGACGGAGCTGGGATTTCACTTCAAAATGACGGGACAACTAATATACGAAGGGACAAAGGCGCAAAGTGGCAAAGGTGCAGAGAGGATAGTGGGTGGACATCCAACAGAAGATTTTGTGAATAAGATGCCTAGTGGTCACACGAGAGTTATCTTTGAATTTGAGAAGGGCAAACTATTCTTTAACGACCAGAGATTGTTTGGTTGGATAGAGGTCAATCCTAAGTTTGTAGACAAACTAGGACCGGAGCCGTTTGAAATAACTCCTGATGAATTTGCAGTGAGAATGGGAAAAACCAGAAAGCCTGTGAAAGTGGCGATCATGGAACAAGAAATAATTTCTGGCGTGGGGAATATATATGCCAATGATGCATTGTGGGAGGCCAGGATAAATCCTTCGACTCCAGTTAATCAGCTATCAATTGATCAGTTACACATTTTGCTTGAAAAAATCGTATTAGTCTTGAACGAGGGGATCAAATATGGAGGTGCGACATATGACGATTATCTAGATCTGCATGGAGCAGGAGGACATTATCAGGAACACTTTAGGACTTATAAACAGGATGGAAAACCTTGTAAACGGTGCGGATCTGTAATTGTGAAATCGGTAATTGGTGGCCGGGGAACATACTATTGTCCTGAGTGCCAGGTCTGATTATTTTGGAATAGATAGATACCAGTTGATGTCGCGGCCGGTGAGCTTTAGCTTTGCTATATAAAGCGATAGAATCAGAAAAGCTGATGAAGAAAAACTGAAGAAATAGATATTGATGTAATTTGTAAAAGCTAACTGGTGCAGAGGGAAGTTGAGAAGAGAAAAGATGGTGAGACCTGTAAAAATGGTGATGATCTGGTAGGGAGCGGTATTGTTGTAAATCTGGGCTATGGCATAACCCAAACCGGCAAGACCTGCGCCAATGGCGAGAACTACTGATAACTCTGAACTAACGGGAGGAAAGATGGAAGTCTGATTGAGTAACGTCAGGAGGAGTAGACAGGTGGGCCAGCCGGAATAAATGAGAACGTGGCTGATGGGGCCATGAAAGAGGTGAGTAGCTATGAATTGGGTATGAAACTCTTTGAGAGATTTGAGATGGGGGAGGGTGTAGGCCTCCAAAATGATGGAAGTAATATAAATGCCGTTGCCATAAAAAGTAAGACCGGCGCAAATCAAAAATAATAGTGCTATGAGCTGGTTTGTAAAAAGTGGAACAATGAGCTGGTTGTAGGAATATAAAAAAAGGCTGAAGAGGTGAAGACCTATAAAACTGTTTAATAAAATGTTTGTGAAGGTGACGTGGAAGACACGGCGTCTGGAAAAGTGCTGTTTTTCGGGAGCTGACCTGACCATGCGATTTCGAAAAAAGATGTAAAGGGGGACGCCAGCCAGCATGGAGAGGGTCAAGCTTGATAGAATCAGGAAATCTATGGGCATAAGCAAATTAATATTACAGAACTTCAGGAGCTATCCCAAGCAGGAGTTTGAGATCTCACCTAAAACGGTCATCATTGGTAACAATGGGGCGGGAAAAACAAATATCGTGGAAGCGATATACCTACTGGCGACTGGCAAAAGCTTTCGGGCGGATTTGGATCTGGAAATGATCAGACACGGGGAGAAGTTGTGTGTAGTGAGTGGTGAGATATGTGATGGGGGTGAGTTGAAAATAGTTATTAATGATGGTGAGATACGAGGAGCGAGAAAGCGATTTGAGGTGAATGGGGTGGGGAGGAGGAGTATGGATTTTGTGGGCAAGCTCCGAGCAGTCCTGTTTGCCCCGCAAGATCTGGAACTCATCACGGGAAGTCCAAGTAAGCGGAGAAGATATCTGGACTTTGTGATCTCGCAAATGGACCGAGAGTATAGAAGATGTCTGGTGTCTTATGAAAAGGGACTACGTCAGCGCAACAAACTGCTGGACATGATCCGGGAAGGACGCGCGCAAAGATCACAGCTGTATTTTTGGGACCGACTACTAATCAAAAATGGGGAGTATATAACTCTCAAAAGAGGGGAGTATCTGATAGCTGCGATGTGTGACTATGACAAGAGTGTAATCTCGGAAGCCAGACTCAAGCAGTATGAACACGAGGAAGTAATGGCAGCGACTACGCTAGTTGGGCCGCACCGGGATGATTTTGTAATCCTCAAAGACGGTCGAGATGTGTCCAAGTATGGATCACGGGGAGAGCAGCGGATGATGATGTGGTGGCTGAAGCAGAAGGAGATAGATTTCCTAGTGACAAAGGGACAGAGTGACAAAGGTGCAGAGTGGCCGGTTTTGTTGCTTGACGATATATTTTCTGAACTAGACCACGAACATCGAGGTGAAGTAGCAGAGTATGTGAGAAATTATGCCGGCCAAGTAATTGCCACTGAGGCAGATGAGCACCTGTTGCCAGAAGGAGTAGAATGGCAAGTAACAAGATTATGAGAATCGCAAAAGAAGGCGCACATGGGGTGTGGTATTTGGATGGGAGAACTCCAGAGGAAGCTAACAGAAGAGTCGAAGACTGGGCCGATTATCTAACAGAGCAAACTAACACTTATGCTCAGTATCTAAATGGCGACATATCAAAAAGAATGAGAAGAAGGTTAATCAGTAATTTTAGAAAAAGAATAATTCCTGTTTTGGTCGTAACTAGAGAGTTGGCTGAAGGTAAATCATTTTTCTAATCGTTCTTTGACTTGGGAGAGGTAGAGGGTGATCGTGACTACTAGAACTGTCACGATGAGGGCGTAGATGAGCTGGGAGAGGATGACGGAACCACCTTTTGGAATGTATGGCTCTACAAAATCCTTGATGAAAGTCTGGATGGCTGTGTTCCAAGCGAGAGCCGCTACCAAGCCAAAAGCTGAGGTAGAAAGAGTGAGCATCTGGGTGACGATCTCTAGATGAAGCTTTTTTGACATAGTTTTATTCGTTGTATTTTCCGCTTAATAACCGTAGAATATCCGCGGACACTTATGTATATACCTAAATATATCATTTCGACAGACATATTGCGAAATATTGGGTCTGTGGAGGCGGCAAAAGAGGTAATAGACAATGCGCCACTGGTTCCAGCTTGGGAAGCCAAGTTCAAAGAAGATGCGAGACTAAGAGCTGCCCACTATGGAACGGCCCTGGAAGGCAATGATCTAACCATCGGGGAAGCCAAGATAATCGTGGAACAAAATGTGGAAGACCTGGCGGCGGCTACTGACGCAGGAGTGGTAGCCCGAGACCGAGATGTGCAGGAAGTGATTAACTACCGAGACGTCTTAGAATACTTAGAGAGTGACAAAGTTACAAAGGGACAGAGGGGCATAGAATATACGAAAGAAATACTGTGTGAGATCCAAAGATTGGTAACTTATAGGATCGTACCAGCCGAGCAATCTGGTAAATACAGACAAACACAGGTGATACTAAAAAATTCCCAAACTGGAGAGATCGGATTTCGCCCACCTAGCTTTCATGAAGTACCATTTCTCGTCGATGACTTTTTGCGGTGGCTGAACTCGGATTTTGGGAAGAGGGAGCACCCGGTCCTGCGAGCAGGAATTGCCCATTATGTCCTGGCTGCCATTCACCCATTTGTAGAAGGCAACGGTAGGACAGCGAGGGCCTTTGCCACACTGGTCATGCTGTCTGAAGGCTATGACATCAAGCGCTTGTTTGCTCTGGAAGAATATTTTGACAAAAACGCCTCGGATTATTTTGGCGCCCTTATGGAAGTGTCTAACCAATCGACACATCTGGAAGACCGAGACTTGACCTCATGGCTCACAGTGTTTACCCGCGCTCTGGCTATTGAGCTGACGCGAATCAAAGAAAAGATCCGGGAACTGTCGGTCGATATCAAGATCAAGCAAAGAATGGGTAAACAGGTAGCGCTGTCTGAGAGGCAGATGAAGATAGTGGAGTATCTGAACCAACACGGAGAGATTGCTATGGCGGGAGCCAGAAACCTGCTGTCTATGGTGTCTGAGGATACGATCCTGCGAGAACTCAAGGACCTGATGAATAAAGATGTGATTGTGAAGAGGGGATCCACCAAAGCGGCGAAGTATGTGTTGAAGAAGTAGGTTTGGATGATTGCTCCGTGGATTCGGCACCCGTGTTTTGATCGTCCTCGACTCGACACCGCCGGTTCTCTGCGGGCGACAAAACAGGATGCCTCCATCTACTCGCAATCGGATTTGTGATGATCTGTTGCGAAATTCTGCCCGCAAAGTACATCCAAACCCATTTTTCTTTGTATAATCTGAAGTGTGAAATTTGCAAAACTAGCTGAGTATTTGGAAAAATTGGAGGGGACGAGCTCGAGACTCGCCATGACTGAGATACTGGCGCAGCTTTATAAAGAAGCGGATTCTGATGAAATGCGGGAAGTGGTGTATCTGTGTCAGGGAAAGCTTGGGCCCGCTTATAAATCACCGGATTTCGGTGTCGCGGATAAGATGATGCTGCGGGCGTTGGGTGAAAAAGCTACAGAACTTTTTAAAAAATATGGTGATTTGGGACTGGTTGTGGAAAGACTAAAGACTGAAAAAACTAAGGACCAAATAAATACTAAAGGACTAAATGTAAAACAGGTGTATGACAAGCTGTGGGAGATTGCAGAAGCAGGGGGGCTTGGGAGTCAGGAGAAAAAAATAATGTTAATTTGTGAATTGGTGAATCAGTTGGATCCGGTGGGAGCTAAGTTTGCCGTCAAAATGATCTTGGGAAAACTGAGATCTGGGTTTTCGGATATGACGGTCCTGGATGGACTGTCTTGGATGCTCACTGGAGGAAAGAGTCTACGAGCCAAGATAGAGGGACTATATGATGTGCGGGCAGATTTGGGAGAACTGGCGAAGAAGATAAAAGAAAATGGCGGAATTGATGGATTAAAAGTAGAGCCGGTAGTGGGAACACCAATACTGATGGCAAAAGCAGAACGGGCGACTACTGCGCAAGAGATCTGGGACCGAGAAGCTCGAGCCATGGAATATAAATTGGACGGATTACGTATACAAGCTCATATAAAACCAAAGGGATCCCTCGACTCCGCTCGGGATGACAACCGCGTTATATTGTTTAGCAGGGGGATGGAGGATGTGACGAGTATGTATCCGGATATAGTGGAGGGACTGGCCAAGCAAATCAAAAAAGACTGCATCGTGGAGGGAGAGATGATTGCTCTGGGAAAAAAGGGAGAATTTTTGCCATTTCAGGAAACCACTCAGCGAAAACGCAAATACGATATCGATGAGATGAGGGACAAAATACCTCTGACAATATTTTTGTTTGACGTGTTAGTAGTTGAGAAGAGAAATGTGATGGGGGAGAGAAATGAGGACAGGCGAAAAATGCTGGAGGAGCTGGTAACTGGGTCTGGAAACGTGAAGCTAATCACCAGGAAAACAGCGAAAAATGTCTCTGATATCGAGGACTTTTACAAACAAGCGATCGAGGATAGAACCGAGGGAATTATGGTCAAGCGCCTCTCTGGCCCGTATAAACCAGGGAGCAGAGACTTCAACTGGATCAAATATAAAAAAAGTTATGACAAATCTGCACTACTCGACACCATTGACGCCGTGGTCATGGGGTATGACGTGGGACAGGGGAAGAGAACGGCTTTTGGAATCGGGGATTTTCTGATTGGAGTATATGAACCCAAGAGTGAAAAATATAAGACTATTGCCAAGATTGGGACAGGACTCACTGATGAGGAGTGGAAAAGAATTAAGACAACAGTTGATCAGTATTCCAGTTTCTCAGTCATGCCAGAAAGTTATGAAGTAAGTAAAGTAATGAATTGTGATGTGTGGGTGAAGCCAAAACTGGTGGTGGAGATCCTCGCAGATGAAATAACCAAGTCACCCATGCATAGCTCGGGGCTGGCACTAAGGTTTCCCAGACTCATCTCTTTTCGCGAAAAGAAGCCTGAGGATGCGACGACGACAGATGAGCTACGGATACTGTTTGACAAGCAGAGGGGAGAGGGATAACACCCCCCTAACTCCCTCTTACTTTAAGCGGGGGAAAATATATGATATATTAAATTTATGGCAGCAGATAACACCAACGTAAAGTCCGCCCTGTGCTATGTGCCAGTGGCAGGAGGAATACTGAGTATCGTATTTTTGGTATTGGAATCGGACAACAAAGCTTTGAAGTGGCATGCAGTGCAATCCCTCATATTCATGTTGAGCGTGGCGGTTCTCAACTTTGCATTTGGAATGACTGGATTTCTAGCAGTTATGATCCCGGTTATTAATATCGCGGCGTTTGTAATCCAACTAGTAGTACTAGTTAAGACATATCAAGGAGAGAAACTGAATCTACCCCTCATTTCGGAGTGGACTGGTAAGCTGGTAAAATAAGATAGTGAAGATAATAGTTGGTTTGGGGAATCCTGGTCCTGAGTATGCTATGACGCGGCACAATGCGGGACTCATGTTTGTGAATGCTTTTGCTGAACAATTGCACAGTGAATACGGATGGAGAAAGCACTACGGAGTAGAAATATTTAAAACCCCGGATCTGGTGCTTGTGCGAAGTCACGAAGTATTTATGAATGAATCGGGACGGCTTGTAAAGGACGTAGTTGGTCAGTTCCCCAGTTTCTCAGTTGATCAGTTATGGATTGTGCATGATGATCTGGATATACGACTTGGTGAATATAAGGTGCAAAGGGGCATTGGGCCTAAGGTTCATGGCGGAGTAAATTCTGTAGAACAAACTCTCGGGAACAAAGACTTTTGGCGGATCAGAATCGGAATAGAAAATAGACAAGTACCTGTGCCCGGTGAGGAATATGTATTACAAAAGTTTAGTCTCGAGGAAAAAAAGACAGTGGACGAGGTGATTATGAAGGTAATCGCAGAAATAGTATGAAGTCGCTCAGACAGGTGCTGGACGAGAAGAAGACTCCAGAAAAGAATAAATATATCTCTAGAGAATTTCAGGACTATGCTTATGGCCTGGCTGAGTCGCTAGGGGATAAAGAACATACTCCGATATATATGAGGCTTGCCAAGACTGTGGATAGGGCAATCCTCGAGCAGGCTCGCAGGTTTGTAGTAGACAGTAATGCTGCAAACCGGGGAGCTCTGTTTATGTGGAAGCTGAAGGAATTGAGGGCTGCAAAAAAGAATACCAAAGAAAATGCGTAATTGAAATGGATTGAAATATCTTTAAGATGTGGTAGTTTGGTAAGAAGTGTGTAAAGAACCTGCCAATATATGGGAGTAGAAGCTGGAACTAGTCATCCTGGGATTTTGAGATTTGTGGAATCTGAGGTTTTGAGGATGGCAGTACCTGGTGGACTTTCTTCTGAACTTCAGTTTATTCCAGCTGAACAGTTAAGTGGACGGGATTTGGAAGGGCGGATGCTTCGATTGGTCCGGAGAGAAGGACTGAAGGGGCATTTGGGATTTTTTATGAGATCTAGAGGAAATGGGGGTCCGGGCCAGCCGGTCGGAGTTCCAATTGAGCTTCCAAACGATGATACAGAAAACTTTATTGGGGTATATATTTATCACCCTGAAGATTTCAAGAATAAAGATGAAAAATATATTCAGAAACGCTTGAATGCGATGCGAGGCGTGTTGAAGAGAGCTGCGGATATGACACCCACAGGATTTGATAGACATTTTTCTGACGGTTTTTTGGTTGTGACTAAAGAAGTGGTTGCAAATTGGAAAGAAAAGAAAAGAATGTTTCCTCTAATCTCGGAAATGGACTCCTCGTTGCATGACCCTGACCGATTGCTCGAAAGAAAACTGATTGCGGATCAGATGGGGGAGGAATTTATGAAAAGTTATATGCATGTGGTTTTGAGAGGAATCGCAATGCTTGGAGTTAGACCTTCGGAATTGGCTGACGATGAAACAAGGCCGATTCATGTAGTGGGGCAAGCCGTGAACGCTCTTTTGTATCCGTTTATACCTGAGGGATATGAACACATGCGGGAGTTTGTATCCAAAAGGGATCCAATATGTGTGTTTCCGGGAGCGACTGTAGGAGGACTGCGTTTGGATCCATGCGAAAGACCTCAACCGATGGGGGCCTATGATGCGATACATCACATGACCCATGATATTTCGACAAGACATTCAAGCGCCAATCTCCATCATGTACTACCAAGAAAAGGGTTTATTTTGGAGGCAATTACGTATATACATCGTCAGGGATTACCGCCTGATTTTGACTCTAGGGATCTAGTAATGCTGATGTCTTATGCCAACCATGCAGAATATCTGGACGTGACCAAGCAGGATAATGCCAAGATATGGAAGGATGTTCCGGGAGTTATGAGGTTTATGGGGAGGTACGCCCCACTCATTGAAATGGCGATGAATGCTCCGAATAATATTGTGAGACTGTGCAGACCTTGTCATTATGACGCGATTCACTTTGATACAAGATACGACATGGCTGTCGCCAAATTGCTTTATGAAATTGATAATGGAACTGTCAAGGTAAATGATGGTGGGTATGGTAGGGGGAACGTAGATGCACTAGTGCGAAGAGTAATAAACCGGGAAGATGTGGATAAAAGAATGAAAAAGATTGAGGCTTTTAGGTGGGTTCAACTGGCAAGACTATTTGCTATAAACATGGGACGTCTGTATGTGGGGCCTAATATGGCAAGAAGACTTCACAACATTGCCGAATTTCGAACTGCTATGGCTCAAGATGAATTTTTGCGACAACAGGCTTGGGAAATTGTAGAACGAGCCAATGGAGATGCGACCCCAGAGTTAAAGCGGCGGTTGCATAGTGTTCTAGAATCTGAGCCATATCCACAGCCAGAAAGAAGGTTGAAAATGAGGGATGACCCAGCGTCTACGGTCTAATGTGATACGCTAAATATGTGGCCGGGAAGAGAATAACTATTAAGTGGCTGAGGAAGCGAAAGATAGATGAGAAATATATAAAGGGAATCTTGCTCGCGCTTGCGGTTGGAATGGGAGGCCTGGGGGGACAGAAGATGTATGACTATATAAATAAATCGGAATTTCCAGCTACTGGAATCGTGAGAATAGTGGAGGATGGAGATACTTTTGAACTACAAAATGGCAAACGGGTGAGAATGGTGGGAATAAATGCGCCGGACCGGGGAGAAAAGGGATATGAAGAAGCCCGGGGACTATTGTCTAGCCTGATACTAAATAAAAGAGTATGGCTGGAATATGACAGATACCAAGATGATCAACATCAAAGAACACTCGCTTGGATATGGATTGCCTGTGAAGGGAATCCTAAATTTTTGGATAAAAACTATATGCACTTGAGTAAAAACCAATCTAGGGCCGGACTCACCGAAAACCCGGTGGGGTGTAAGAAGGGGAAGCTGGTGCAAGAGGAACTAGTCCGTGATGGAAAGGCCCGGGTGGAGACGTATAAAGACCGGGGGGAACTGAAGTATGAGGAGAGGATAAAAGACCTATAGCTTGGTATAATGCGCCCATATGGCGCAAATCTCTGAACTAAATAGGAAACAGTTATTGATTGAACAACATAAACTGTTGATACCTGGCGATTTTCAGGAAGTGTTGGAGTTGATTTCTGAGCCGGATCCTAATATTGCTATAGGAATAAACCCCAAATTCATTCCACCAGTGACGTTGAATGTAATGGTGGATAAGTCTGGGAAATATCTATTTTTGCCTGAAAGTTTGGGATATGCAGGACCTGAGGCAGAAATAATTGGGTCGGTGGCAGGTGGATGGCGGGTGATAAGAGCAGGACTAACATTGCAGGATCGAATTGTTTTTATCGATAGGGCCAAGTTGGGGAATGGGACGGCTTGGGAGCAGGGACTACAGCTAGATGGCCCAAAGAGTGCACCAGAGTGGGCTGGGGTTGTAAGTCATCTGGCTCGGTTTGCTGTGGATGATCCAAATTATCCCAGAGGAAAAGCGCCAGCAAAAATAGTTCCAAGTGTAATTGTGCCACCACCAAGTCTTAGGCGGGCAATGGGTGAGGAATGGGGGAGTTATTCTGGAATGCCTTTGGAGTTACGAAAAATGCGAAGACATGAATTGAGCCATGTTGTTGAAATGAATTTGTTGCCTTGGCCACCTGAGAACGAGTTTGGGCCATGTGAGGGGTTGCCATCTGAGAATGGAGCAGTAGTGTTTGAGAAGATGATGGGGGAAAATGGAGCAACAATATTGGATGAAGAAGCAGTAGAAATTTGGAATGGAGTTAGGGGTAAAGGTCTCATGCCTAGGGGTTTAATTGGTGAGCTGCAAGCATATTTGGGTGATTCATTATTTTTTGCTCGTGAATTCGGATCAATAACTGGGGAGGATTTCCGAAGTTGGACCGAGAGTAGTTTGAAACAAGCTAGGGTTTTGCGAGCGATAAATGGAAATGTGAGAAATTATTTTGGAGCCGCTGTGGCACGTGATGTGATAACTCAGATTGGAGTGGAAGGAACCAGAGAATTTTTGAATGAGATATACGAGAGGATGGCAAGTTAAGTAGTGAGAGAATGAGTTGTGATAGAATTCGCACCATGTCGAATGCAGAGCTTCACGTAGAGAGAGAAGACGTTTTACAAATTACTAGGACAGTTGTTGAATCCAATAATCCTACTAGAGTTGGATTAAATGATATAGATCTTGGGCTGGTTTGGAATATTTTGAGATCTGATCCAACAGAAGCTAGACCTGGTACTGCTAATGTGCATTGTAAGTTGCCACTTGGTAGAGAAAGAGTACCAAGTTCTCTGACGATGTATGTTGACGAAAGTAAGTCAGATCTAGCAAAAAGGACTGCAAGTTTGCCTAAGGTACAGAGATTTATTGATCGTATGACTGGAGAGACAATTGAACGTAAAATTGAGATTGTGCCTAATGGTGGTCAGATGGCTATCGATTGGTCATAGCAGATTTTTTGACAAATAATTGGGGAGTGGTCATACTGAGTGGGTGAAGAGAAAAATCAATCTGTTTGCGACTGCACCGATTGCTGTAGTTTTGTTGATCAGGCTATTAATAATATTCTTGCGAACTGGATGGGGAGGATTTACATTTACTACTGCCTTACAGAATCTATGGATACTAGTGGGTTGGGTAGGGGGATGGTGGATATGGAACTTGGAAAGTAATGCTTGGGTGAAAACTAATTGGCCGATTACTAAATATGCGCCGTTTCGAAACGTACTAGTCGTGACAATCGTTGCCGTCGTGGGCATCTGGGTGACGTCGTCGAGCCCTAGTATGCTGGCAACAGGCCTTGTATGGGGGATGGGGGCCAGAGCATTTTGGGAGATGTTGAAGAGCACCAACTTGTCCTCATGGTTTGCAGTATTTGCCAGAACATTTACTGAAAAAGAGCAAAGAGCATATGTGTTTGGACTGGGAGTAGTCTTGCTAATTCAGGGCTGGCTATTAATTGGGTATTGACAAGCAATTTTGAATATAGCTAATATGATACTTGTGAAAAAGATTTTGGGATTGGTTCTGACATTGTTTGTAGTTTTTTCGTTTGTGGGAGTAGGTCGTGCAAATGCACAATGGCAATGTAGTGTTAATAATGGTTTCTGTAACATTGGCGGATTTTGTAGATCTTGTGATAGAAATGCGGCTTGTGAAGCAAACGGTGATGGAAAAGATTATGCGTGTTGTATGGGTGTGGGTGAGGCAACTGGAGACCCAAATAATCCATGTCAGTGTAGATTAGATGCGGCTTGTGGCGGTAATCCTCAGCCAACGGTGGTTCCTCCAACACCGACTCCTTTAGTAAATGGTTATGTAAAAGGTGGTTATAGGTTGCAGCCTGGAAATGTAGCGATCGGTGAGACTCATTTTGGATCAGATCAAAATAAAATAAGTGTGTATCTGGATGAACAGGTGCAAGACATGTTGATCCCACACAACATAACTAGTGGCGGAATTGGTGACGGTACAACTAATTACACTTCTTTGGGGATTGTGACATGGAAGCTTTTGGATGCAGTTCCTGGTGCTTGGGCTGTCAGAAGCTCTGTTCCTTCTGGATATGCTGTTGGATATACTATTTGTTACAACAATACTCAGCGCGGTTGTCATGTGGTGCCGACTGGTCAGCCGGTGCCTAATATGGGTAATAGAGTAGTTTTAGATGAACAAACTATGTTGGCTACTAGGGTTAATGGAGTAGGAGATGGATCTGTGGAAGTATTTTGGCATTATTGTAAAAATCAAGCTCCAGGCGGACTTCGAGTCAGTCCTGAACTGGCTTGTGGTCAAACAGGTGCACAAACAGTTATGTGGGATGGTCTCGCTGGTACTGTCACTTATCAACTAAGAATTGATAATGGCGGAAATTGGACTGGAGATGTAAATGGCGACGGTCAATGTGATTTTCAAGGCCTTGGCGGAGATGGTGACTATTGCGTAGATAACATTCCGGCTACTGTGAGTCCGTCATATGTAATTGCAAGTCCTGGACTGCCCTCTGGTAAGACATATAGAATTTGGGTGCACGCTATCAATCAGTGTGGAGGGGGAACGACTGTATCAACTCAGATCAATTACGCACGAACATGTCCAAGCCCCACAGTTCCTGTACCCAGCGCTACTGGCACCGCGGTATCTTGTCAAAACATAACTGTGTGGAAAAACGGAGTAAGACTGGTGGAACCATATGCCGCAATCGCTTTGAACGACAGAATTGATTTTAAAGCTGCTGTGGCTTCATCTAGGTCAGTATCTAAGATTTATTACCAAGTTACGAAGGGGACTAATAGACCACAAAGAATTGGTGTTAGCGCATTTTGTCCTGCAGGTGGTACTACTCGTAATCAGTACACTGCGACTTTGAACCTATTGCAAGATGTTTCTGGATCATATAACGTTAAATATGACGGAGTGGACTACGGTACATGTATGCCACTTGTTACTTTGGTTCCATAATAAGTAATATGAATAATTTTCTTGACGTACTAAAAAGAAACGCAGCAGTCTTGGGTGTCATGGGGTTGGGAGTACTGGCTGTTACTTCTGCTGTTTTCTTAAGCAGATCTACAAGTACTGTCCCAACTGGTACACGAGCAAGTGAAGCAAGCTGCAATATAAGCTACGTCGTAGCTGGGGTGTCTATTGCTCCTACTCCTGAGCCTTGCATTGGAAGTATCGATGTAAATCTTGTTATGGATAGATCGTCATCCATGAACGTGAACTATACAGATCCAGCGACTGGGGTGACTAAAAAGAGATTGGAATGGGAAAAAGATGCAATGCTGGCTTTCTTGCAAGCTGCACGTGATCTTGCTCAGTCTGAAGACAATCTGACTATTAAAGCAACTGTGACTTCTTATGGAGCACAAGGAAATATACCTGATGGTGAAACTTTGAAATTGGGTAGTGCTTACAGATCAACTCTGCATACTCCTGCACTATTGGACTTGAGAAATATAAACTCATATAACTCTTTGGTATCTGCTGTGACAGGTGTAGCCTACAACCCATCTGGCGATGGAACTTGTACTGAGTGTGGTCTGAGAATCGGTCGCAAGCAAGTATTTGCTACAAGAGCTAGTACGGCACTTGTAAAAGCAAATGTATTGATCGCGGATGGACTGTCTAACAGAGTATGGGACGGTACAGGGTATCTAGAGCCCACATGGAAAGACGAAGATCCTGCCAATCCTGCTAATCAAAAAGCGGTTTCGGAAGCGGCTTTGGGTAAAGGTGAAAGAATTGAGCACTATGTAGTAGGGTACGGATCTGGCGTAAACTTTAATGGAAGAACATTGCAATCTATTTCTAACACTGGTCAAAGCCCTTATTACACAGCCAATCCAATTCCTACTGATTGGGCAAGCACAATGAGTAAAGTATTGGCTAACTTGTGTGAAGTGAGTAGCGAAAGAGCTGGACGATGAGTATTTTGGATCTAACTAGTGATGATTTTGGTACTGTGGTGGCTTCTGGATATTGGTTTGTAGATTTTTGGGCACCGTGGTGTGGACCATGCAAAATGGCGGCCCCGGTTATTGAGGAGCTGGCTTCTGAGTATGAAGGTAAAGTAAAGTTTGGGAAAGTGAATGTGGATGATTATCCTGACTTGGCTCAGAAGTACAACACTATGAGTATTCCGACTTGTATCCTGTTTAAGGATGGAACCGAAGTAGTCAGACATGTAGGTTTTTCGGGAAGAGCAGGATATGTGCAACTATTGAGTAAAGTCTTCTAGTAAGGTAGATTGGATTAGCTATGGATGAAGTATTTGATGTGATAATTATCGGCTCGGGGCCGGCGGGTCTCACTGCTGGGATATATACCTCGCGAGCAAATATGAAGACTCTACTTTTGGCTGGAAGTAACTGGGGAGGACAATTGATGCTAACAACAACCGTGGAAAACTTTCCGGGCTTTCCTGACGGAGTAGAAGGACCAGAACTGATGGGACGAATGCGGACACAAGCAGAAAGGTTTGGGGTAAAAGTACTGGAGGAAGATGTGGAAAAAATAGATTTTGGGAAGAAGCCGTTTGTCGTAAATGGTCATTTTGGTAAATCGGTAATAATTGCCACGGGGGCTTCTTCTCTGTGGCTCGGTGTACCTGGAGAACAGAGACTCATTGGGCGAGGAGTGAGTACTTGTGCGCCCTGTGATGCGCCATTTTTTAGAGATAAAAAAGTAATCGTGGTAGGAGGAGGAGATGCGGCTATGGAAGAAGCCCTAGTGCTCGCTAAGTTTGCCCATGAAGTGATTCTTATGCATCGAAGATCTACTTTTAGGGCGAGCAAGGTCATGCAAGACCGGGTCCTCGCTAATCCTAAAGTAAAAGTGATGTATGAGGCAGAAATAGAAGAAATATTGGGGGAGCAAAAAGTAACGGGAGTGAAGATAAAAAACCAACACAAAGTAATTGACTGTGATGGAGTATTTGTGGCCATTGGACACGCTCCGATGGCAAAGATATTTGAAGGTCAGGTGGATCTAGATGAAAAAGGTTATGTGCTGTCGAAAAGACATGGGAAGTTTGCAAAGCAAGAAGATGATGGGACTGTCAAAATGCACTCGTATCATTCAATGACCTCGGTAGATGGAGTATTTGTAGCCGGAGACGTGCATGACTTTCACTACCGTCAGGCCATCACGGCAGCTGGATATGGATGCGAAGCAGCACTAGAATGTGAGAGATGGTTGCAAGAGCAGTGAGTGCATGATATTGTAATTAGCACTGTATGGCGACACGAAGAACAACTAAAAAAGTCGAACAAGAATATGTAGCTCCTCAACCTGTGATGTATGCAGCTCCACAAAAGAGTGCTTTGGAAAAAGCAGCCCCCTTGCTCGCAATCCTGGTCGTCGGAATGGCATTTGCAATGGGAGTCATGTGGACAAAGATGAGCAGTGGAACTGCAACAACTGGGGGAACGGCAGCAGTAAATAGTAAATATAAGAATCTGACTAAAGCATTTGAAGATTACGCAAAACAAATAAAAGCAGATCCTAAGAAGATTGCTTCTTGTATGTCCTCTGGTAGTAAAAAAGATCAGATCAATAAAGATCTGGAAGAGGGAACCGGATATGGAGTGACGGGAACTCCAGGATTTTTCGTAAACGGTAAATTCTTAGGAGGAGCATTTCCTCTAAATCTGTTTAAAGAAATCATCGACAAAGAACTCGCTGGAACGGGAAGTACTGACGCAACCAAATACTCAGCAGAGCTCGCACAGGCGGCTGAAGGTGGATACTTTAAAGCTACACCCGTCCAAATAAATGTGGGCAATGGTCAAACTAAGGGACCGGCAGATGCCAAGATCACACTCGTCGAATACTCTGACTTTCAGTGTCCTTATTGTTCTCGCGCTGAGCCCACAGTCGAGCAGCTCTTGAAAGACTATGAAGGCAAGATCAGACTGGTCTACAAAGAGTATCCTCTAACCCAGATCCACCCCAACGCTTTTGCCGCATCTGAATTTGCACTGTGTGCTGGAGATCAAGGAAAGTACTGGGAAGCACATGACCTCTTGTTCACAAACCAAGCGGAGTGGAGTAGTTTGCCACAGAGTTGAGGAACTTAGTAGCCCTATAGTATAATGGGGGAATGACAAATCGGATTGAGAAAATATTGGAGAATTTGGGCGTAGGTGGTGGAACTATTAGGAGATTTGGGACATCGACTGAAGATGATGGTGAAGATGTTGTGGTTAGAGAAGTTGGAAGGGCGTTATTTGCCGCGGTTTGTTGGAATTGGCCTTTAGTGGAGCATGCTGTGCGTACTGGAGTAGACCAAGCTTATGATGCTCTGCAAAAAGTAATAAAATAATTTTGATTATGAAACTGGGGGCGAAGGAATTAAGAATCACCAAACCGACTGAGGAACAGTTGGCAGCACTAGTCAAAAAGCCCATATATCTGATCTTGGACAATGTGCTGGATACCTACAATATTGGGTCTCTATTTAGACTGGCTGATGCTATCGGGGCACAAGAAATCATCATGTGTGGAGCCAGTGAGACGCCGCCATCGAGTAGGATCCATAAAGCGGCTGTAGGGACAGAAGAGTGGGTGAAGTGGAGCTATGCGGCTACTGCTGCGGAGGCCATTAAGCGATTAAGGGACGAAGGGGTAAAGATCGTTGTAGTAGAACAAGATAAAAGAGCGGTGAAGCTGGCAGAGCTTGAGGTCAAACTGCCTGTGGCAATAGTCATCGGGCATGAGACGAGTGGGGTGTCGAAAGAAGCGCTAGATCTGGCTGATGTGATCGTGGAAATACCGATGTATGGGGTAAACAAGAGCCTAAATGTACATGTGTCTGCCAGTATCGTGGCATATGAAGTATTGGGATTGACATGACATTGGGAATATGACCATAATAGATGTATGGCAAAGAAACAGAAGGTAAGTGGGATCAAGGTGGGGAAAGTGAATCTGAAACTACTGGCTCTAATGGTGGCAGGGCTTGCTCTGGCCGTCGTAGAGCTGGTCTACTACGTCTAACTTTAGGACTTGGCTCTGGAGGGTCAAGGTTGTATAATCATGGGTACTTCGAGTCTGGCCCTTTGACAAGTTATGCCTAAACGAAAATAACTTCTTGTATTTCAAGAAGTGGAATGGAAACGTCTTTTTTTTGAGAATTTGATCCTGGTTCAGGATGAACGCTGGCGGAGTGCCTTAAGCATGCAAGTGGAACGGGTGAGACCCGCAAGGGTTGAACTAGTCGCAGACGGGTGAGTAATACTTAGGAATCTACCATTTGGCGGGGAACAACTTGGCGAAAGCCGGGCTAATACCGCATAACACCGCAAGGTAAAAGACCCTAACCGGTCACCGAATGAGGAGCCTATGGCCTATCAGCTAGTTGGTGGGGTAAAAGCCTACCAAGGCGATGACGGGTAGCTGGACTGAGAGGTCGATCAGCCACAATAGCACTGAGACACGGGCTATACGTCTACGGACGGCAGCAACTGGGAATATTGCACAATGGGCGAAAGCCTGATGCAGCGACTCCGCGTGGAGGATGAAGGTCTTTGGATCGTAAACTCCTTTTGACAAAGAAGCCGAGACCGCAAGGTCAAGGGACGGTATTTGTAGAATAAGCATCTGCTAACCACGTGCCAGCAGCCGCGGTAATACGTGGGATGCGAGCGTTATCCGGATTTACTGGGCGTAAAGAGTTCGTAGGCGTTTTGGTGCATTTCATTTCAAATTCCGAGGCTTAACCTCGGGCAGGGATGAAAGATGACCAGAATTAGAGTTTGCTAGGGGGTACTGGAACTCATAGTGTAGCAGTGAAATGCGTTGATATTATGAGGAACACCAAGGGCGAAGGCAGGTACCTGGGGCAACACTGACGCTGAGGAACGAAAGCTAGGGGAGCGAAAGGGATTAGAGACCCCTGTAGTCCTAGCCGTAAACGATGTCCGTTTGATCCTCGGATTTATTTGGGGGTCGAAGCTAACGCGTGAAACGGACCGCCTGGGGAGTACGGCCGCAAGGTTAAAACTCAAAGGAATTGACGGGAAGGCGCACAACCAGGGGAGCATGTGGTTCAATTCGATACGAAGCGATGGACCTTACCCAGATTTGACATGTAATCGTACATTTCCCAAGAAACTGGGAGAAATCCGCAAGGATGATTACACAGCTGCTGCATGGCTATCGTCAGCTCGTGCCGTGGGGTGTCTACTTAAGTGTAGAAACGAGCGCAACCCTTACTCTGTGTTCAATAGTCACAGAGAACTGCTTTGCATTTAGTAAAGAGGAAGGAGGGGATGATGTTAAGTCAGCATGGCGCTTATATCTGGGGCCACACACATCCTACAATGGGGTGGAACAATGGGTTGCCAAGCCGTAAGGCGGAGCTAATCCCAACAAAACACCCCCCAGTTCAGATTGAGGTCTGAAATTCGACCTCATGAAGATGGACTTGGTAGTAATCGCGAATCAGCAGGTCGCGGTGAATACGTTCTCGCCTTTTGTACACACCGCCCATCAAGCCAGCAAAGTCGGCAGTGCCTGATACCTCGGGTTTCCCGGGACAAGGGTAAGGTCGGCGATGAGGGCTAAGTTGTAACAAGGTATCCCTAGCCGAAGCTGGGGATGGATCACCTCCTTTCTAGGAGAATCAACACCCAGAGAGTTTTGTAATTCTCTCTTTAAGTAAAAATCACACATAAATAGAGTCACTACAACGTCATAGTTTGTGACTGCTATAAAAAGCGTTTCCATCCACTTCTTGGTATACAAGACATGGCACTACGTGAAGGCATAACTTTAATTAACCCGCTAGTAATGGCGGGTTTTTTGATGCAAGATTTAGGGATGAGAGGTCTTGCAGTAGAGCTTTGTGGTATGAATAGTCCTGCTGGCTTTGATTGTGAGAATGTAGATTGTCCGGTAAAAAAACTGCATGTTGGAAAAGGGGGAGATGTGGATGTAATTTGTGCATGTGGGTTAATGGGAGGAATCGGTTTTTTGAAGCAGAACACCAGACCTGATGTAACGGTGTCGATGAGAGGAGATGGGGAAGAGTATAATCTTGTTTCCCATGAATGAGAATTTACGTGTTTGCCCTATTAGTCGAGGAAGAGCGAAAGTAGCAGGTTTTGAGATGTGGAAAGATAATTATCTGAGTCCGGGTGGCATTTCGGTTTTGGATAAATGTAAGGCGGCTGAAATAGGAGAAACGGATACAGGATCAGAAGACGACAAATTTGAAGTGCCATGTAAAGTCTGTGCGAGAATGATATGTGGGGTTAGAATAAATGGATGAATAATCTGAAACTAAAAGAGTTAGAGGAAAAGCTCGTGAAATATCGGGCGGAGCTGGCTGTCAAAAAAAGAAACTTTCGGGGGATAAAACACGAAGATAGTCTATCTGAAATGAGATATACCGAATACCGAGTGTATCAGGATATGGTGGATGGACTGGAGCGCGAGATTGCGATGTTGAAAAAGAGGAAGTAAGATTTGGGTATGTTGACGTTTCCTGAAGCTAAGGGAAGAGGAAGTTGTGTGGAGTATGGCCTAACATTAGTGCTTATTGGAGCAGTTGGTGTTGCCGTAATCGGTGCATTGGGCCCTGCAATCTCTCATGTGTTTTGGGAAAATATGAAAAATTTCTAGGTGTGGTAGAATTTTGAGGATGAGTGATTTGGATACAGAACAGACATCGCAACTTGGTGAAATTTCTAGAAATCGAATTCCTCTGACATCTGCAAGATTTGATGACGATGACATGAAAAAGAAGGATTTGGTATGGTTTAATAATTTGAGTTCAAGTGAAAGATTGGAAATCGCAAGGCAAGCTGCAGCAAAATTACATGGCACATTGAGGGAAAGGGCAAGTCAGGATGCGTCAGCTTTGGAAGCTTATGGAGGTCCTGTAACGTGTGTGACAACAGATCGCTTTGGAGTCGTTAATAATGCTGGTTTTTTATATAAACAAAAAGGGCAAGAGCCCTTTGTTTTTAATGGGGTTGGGTTTGAAAGAAGAATAGTAGGCAGTGGAGTGGAAGTTGCCATAACAACTAAAAATGGCGCTGGAATCGATGTTGGGAATTTTACAATGGATGTTGGGTTTGGAGATGATGATTTGAGGCCTGTATTGAGATTTCCGTTAGGAGAAAATCCTAAGGAAAATCCAACGTTGTTGCCAAATACTGCTTATATATTGCCGTGGTCTGAGGCGGGGAGAGCGAAGACTGCAATTGCTCATCTGGTGGCTGAAGCAATTAGATAGGGGTTTGGTGTATAATTTTGAGGCTACTTTGGGTGCGTAGTTCAGTGGTAGAACGCATTCCTGATAAGAATGAGGTCCATGGTTCGATTCCATGCGCACCCACTAATGAAGAGCCTCTTGAAAAATAAGTGGTTTTGGGTGGTCATTGTGATCCTTCTCGTCGGGGGAGGATACTTGTGGAATAAGCAAAATCAGGCGAAGGTACAAAGTGAAAAGATAAAAATCGTGTCGGTGGAGAAGAAAAATATCGTGGAGAGCATCGTGGTTTCTGGCAAGATCGCAGCTGAGAAGCAGGCAACACTGACATTTCCAGCTGCTGGAAAACTATCTTACGTAAACGTAAAACCAGGAGA
Organism: uncultured Gammaproteobacteria bacterium; assembly: GCA_964543035.1. Taxonomy (GTDB): domain Bacteria; phylum Patescibacteriota; class Microgenomatia; order CAZETR01; family Amesbacteraceae; genus CAYHIN01. The sequence continues at coordinate 168,360 of CAZIVL010000002.1, forward strand.
TTCGGTCAAGGCTGGACAATGGATGGCATCACTCGACACGGGAGACTTGCAAGCGGCAGTCACTAAAGCTTGGTACACCTATTTGTCATATGACGCGGCAGCCAAAGTGGCAGAAGATAGTGTAAAAGGGCATGAGTCGGATGAAACATTTGCCCAGAAAAATACTCGAGTGTCTGCCCAAACGGCCAGAGACAGTGCGTATGAGAATTGGCTTTCGGCTAATCGGGCTGTGCAACTGGCGGTTCTAAAATCTCCATTTGTGGGTATGGTAACTGAAGTGACGGTTTCTGCTTCCGGAGACACAGTGGGAATAACTGATGGGATTACAGTCGTGGATCCGGAAACGCTATATTTTGACACTGAAGTAGATGAAACAGATTTTGGGAAAATAAAAGTCGGTCAGAAGGCAATCGTGAAATTGGATGCTTATGAGGATATGGAATTTGAGGGCACGGTGACCAGAATGGGGTTTGCCACGAGACTCTCTGACTCGGGAGCTACAGTTATCCCAATCCGAATTAGTATCGTGGCCGATGGACTACGAGTGGGACTAAATGGAGATGCAGAACTCATTATCCAGGAAAAAGAAAACGTGCTGACTCTGCCTATTGAGGCAGTTAATGATGGCCAAGTAGAGAAAACTGATGGCAAGCAGATGGATGTCAAGACCGGCATCGAAAGCGAGGAAGATGTGGAAATAATATCTGGGATAAATGAGGGTGATCAGGTCGTAATAAAATAATGTTTAATGTCTAATATTTAATGTTTAATGCAAAATATTCCTGTAATTGAGTTTAAGAAAGTAAGTAGAGTTTACGGTGATCCAAACAATGAGGGGACGATGGTGAGGGCACTGGATAATGTAAGCTTTGAGATAAAAAAAGGCGAGTTTGTGGCAATCACTGGACCATCTGGATCTGGTAAATCCACACTACTACATCTCATTGGACTACTCGATAAACCGACGGAGGGAGAAATACTGGTGGATGGAGAACAGGCAAGTAAATTGTCGGATGCGAAACTCGCAAAACTGCGAAATAAAAAAATAGGATTTGTGTTTCAACAATTTAATTTACTAAAGAGGACTGGGGCACTCAAAAACGTAGAACTACCTTTAGTGTATGCAGGAATAAGTAGTTCTGAAAGAACACGGATTGCAAAAGCCGAGCTGGAAAAAGTGGGACTCGGAGATAGGCTAAATAATAGTCCGGCTCAATTGTCGGGAGGACAACAACAAAGAGTGGCGATTGCCAGAGCATTGGTCACTAATCCATCACTCCTTTTGGCTGATGAACCGACTGGGAATCTGGATAGTAAAACAGGACAGGAAATACTGCAGTTATTTGAAGACCTGCATAAAAATGGAGTGACGATAGTACTGGTCACACATGACTCAAGTATTGCCAAAAAAGCGAAGAGACAGATTGTCATTCGAGATGGGAGGGTGGCATAACATGGACGACCTTAAGATTGGAGAGATAAATTACAGAGAGTCTCCTGTGAGTCATACTCCAGGCAAGGGAACGGATCTATCCTTAGATCCCTCGGCTGATCTTGGTCTTGTGTCTGGTGCAATGGGCAAGAGAGACGCTGAAATTAAAGAAATAATTATTAGGGAATCTATTGAGCCATCAACTCGTGTTCGACAAGCCGTTGATCTGGCAAGAAATACAGTTAATGAAATAAGGACAAAGCATGGTTTAGATAAATTAGACGATAGTGAGTTGCAATGGTGTCTTATGGATGATGATAAGTATAAAAAAATTGCTGGTTCAATAAATGGTCGCAGGTGTTCTCTGGGAATAGCAATGGCCGGAGTGTCGATTACATGTGATGCTCCAGAGATTCCAGATCATAGAAAAGCGTCCAATGCTTTTCATGAATTATTACATAATGGGATTGAGACTGAAGTTCTTTCTGTGACTAGACAAGGAAATGCAATAAATGTTGAAGGCTCAAGATCTGGGGCAAGAGTCAAAAGATTTACGAGAACTTCGGAAGGAGAGGCCGTCGTTGATCCGCGGAATGGGGAATTGCTAAACGAATTAGCAAATTATGTTTTGCAAGGAGAATTTGAAAGAGAACTATTGCAAAGAGATGAATTTAAAGATGAAGCTGACTTGGTGGGGGATAGGATAAAAAGTGATAAATATGCTAAGTACGATGTTCAGGGTGTGCATGTAAATTTAAATGACAAATATCTTCAAAATGATAAGAATTCTTCTGATGCTATAGTGACGATGCCAACACTTGTACAGCAATTAGTTGAAGACTTAGGAGACGTTGTAGGGGACATCAATGGAATAAAATTTAATGATTACCTAATTGACATAAAGCTTGATCCGAAAAGAATCGGCGAGTTTGCAGAGGCCATTTCTGCAAAGATGGGGAAACATTTCTTTAAACAATTAAGACATGCAAAGGTGGACGCTGGATCAATCGCTTGGTTGTTAGATAAAATTCAATTTGAAAGACTTATTAAAAATCATCGAGCCTATGGACGTAGCTGAACTGTTTAGATCTGCGGTGGTGGCAATAAGAACTAATAAAACGCGTTCTGTTCTTACCACTCTGGGAATTGTGATTGGGGTGGCTTCGGTGATACTGCTCGTCTCAATCGGAAACGGATTACAAAATTTTGTGTCGAAAGAATTTGAAGCTTTGGGATCGAACTCACTATTTGTGGCACCGGGTAAAGTGAGCTTTGGGGGCGGGCCACCCCAAAATGTAGAAGCCAAGTTTGATTTTGATGATGTGAGAAGAATAGAAGATTTGGGTGATCCTATCGTGTCAGCCCGAGGAATGGTGAGTAAACCCAGCACTTTTAAATATCGAAGCGAGACATTTTTTGGCTCGATCGTGGGAGTGAGCGAAGACTATCTGGATTATGGAAATGTAAAAATGGAGTATGGAGAATTTTTTGACAAGTCTGCTCTTGAACGCAGCTCGATGGTGGGAGTCATCGGAAACAAAGCATATATAGAATTGTTTGGAGAAGGAGAAAGGGGCATCGGGAAAGAAATAAGTGTGGCGGGGAAAACTGTCAAAATAATCGGCAAGCTGCAAGAAAAAGGCGGAGGATTTGGCGGAGCTGGTGATGAAAATACTTATCTGTTGATGCCTGTGACATCTGCTATGAAAGTGACTGGAATAGACAAGCCGGCGGCGGTGATGGTCAAGACTGCGGATGCGGAGGGGGTAAGCCTAGCTGCCAAAAAAATAAAAAATTATTTTGAAAAAAAGAAACTGACAGATGATGACTACACAATCATGGAACCGAAAGAATTGCTCGCCTCCATAAACTCATTTTTGGGAGTGGTGACGGGAGCATTGTCGGGAATTGCGGCTATATCTCTGGTCGTGGGAGGGATCGGGATTGCCAACATCATGTTGGTCTCGGTCACCGAAAGAACGAGGGAAATTGGGCTTAGAAAAGCATTGGGTGCTACAAGTGGAGACATATTGAGACAATTTTTGATCGAGGCGGTGGTACTGTCGATATTGGGGGGAGGTCTGGGGATACTGATCGGGGGAGGACTATCGATGCTTTTGCGGCAGTTTATTGAAACTAGTGTGACGTCGGGATCGGTGATCATGGCGTTTGGGATATCGGCAATTGTGGGAATTGTGGCTGGACTCGCTCCTGCTATTCGAGCATCACGACTGAACCCTATTGAAGCGTTGAGATGGGAGTAGTACTATGGATATATGGATCCTGTGGTAAGTGATGTAGTTGGTGTAGAGCCCACTGTAACTCCTGTAAAGAAGTGGTGGAGTATGAGTCGGGATATGAAGATACTGGGAATGGTAGTTATGGTTGTGGGACTCGGGCTGGGACTACTAGTTGTTCAGCAAGGGACGTCTGTGCCAATGGCTGCGAGATTGCGCCCAAGGCCAACACTCGCTCCAAGGCCATCGACTCCTTCACAAGCTTGTCCGTCAGCAGTATATAAATATGATGGATTGTATAGTGGCGCCCCACTTGCTAATCGTCCAGAAGTATCGACTTCTGGAGATATGTATGTCCCTTTTGGACAAAAAGTGTTGAAATATTCGGGACCTACGCCAACGATTACGTGGGCAGGTAAATGTAAGGGAGGAAGTAATTGTGTCGACTTATCGCCCGATATTCAGCAAGGTCACAGCGATAAATTTAATTGTATTCTGAATAATGGTACTAGCTGTATAACACCTGCTCCAGCCGATCCACATGAGTATGATTGGCAGTTTAAAGATGCTAAGAGTGCCACTCTTGATGGAAATGGTTATGTGTATATTGCTGATTATTATGCTCATAGAATAGGTAGGTTGGGATTAAACGATGGTACATATGCTTATATCGGGAAATGCTCAGGAAATGTTGGGTCCTCGACGGCGTGTGATGTGGCAGGTGAGTATGCCAATGGATTTGTTTGTAATGATGCCAGTTGTACTAGGAATTTCACATCTGAATCAGGTTTGGGAGATAGACAATTTACTAATCCTGCTGGTGTAAAAGTGGTGGGGAATGAGTTATTTGTGACCGATAATAGAAATAGCAATAATAGAGTAAAGGTTTTTGGAATGAGCGGTAGTTTTTTAAGATTGTGGAATGTGGATTTTGCTGAACTTTCTCCAACGCGAACACCTATTTCAGAAACAGTGGGAGGGATCGACTCTACATCAGGCAGAGTATTTGTGGCTGCTAATTCCCATTTTGATCCTCATGATCCTCTTTCACCTGATTATTGGGCAGGAGTGATGATTTATGATGCAAATGGCAATTATATTCAGAATCAACAAGTAATCAGTACACGAAATGACTTTCAAATTAGGAGTGTAGATGTGGATGAAACTGGAACTATGTATGTTGCCTATAGTCAAATGATTAATGGATTGGGAGGTTGGGGTTACCAGCACAATAGGTATGAACCTCAAAGTGTTCCACCGGCTCCAGAACCGATAGTATATACAGCAAGACCGTTGGAGTTGAGAAAGTATACGACAGGCTCGAATTATCAAAAGTTGATGTTGTGTGACAATAAGGCAATTGTTTCTGCTGACTCTGGTGCGACTTTGTATATTTCTTCGTCATATGACCCTTATGATCCCGGGGGAACAATCGCATATTGTGACGGTGGTGGCTACCCTATTGTGCCTTCTACTGGTGTGATGAGATTTGTGTGTGATGGAGGCGGGGTATCTCCGACGCCGACTTCAACTGTTCCAACGAATACACCTACTAGGACCCCGACTCCCACACAACCTCAAGTATCGCCAACGCCGACTGCGCCTGTAACTTTGGAGATTTGTCAAGATATGCAAATGGGGCCGGCTGGGGTGTCGTCCAACAATGATGTGCAGTGGTATTTTGTTAACAACAATGCAAATAAGTATTTGCATAGTGTCTGGTTGTCCTGGCCGACGCCAGTGCCTCCAAGTACTACTCCATACATAATGAATATTCAGCATTATGGTTCGACAGTCGTAGGTAATCCAGCCACGATATGGACTGGAAATGTCACGACCTCGCCATTTAATAACTCAACCTGGATTGCAGGAAGAGACAGACTCTTCGGGAGTACCCTTAGTCTTTTGGCTATAAATCTTAATGATGCTGCCAGGGCAGGACATTACACTTTGGTGACTAGGTGGGCCCTAACTTCAACTGGCCCGGCGGTGTGTCAATCGAGCCCTTCTACCTGGGTGCGATAATGGTTATTGACACGTGCCTGACTACAGGGTAATATCGGTTAAGTTTCGAGGCCTTTTTTGCATGTTGAAGTTTAAGCTATTTTCAAACCATACCAGGCTAATTTAGCCTTGGATTAATAGCAACTTTGGTATACAAGACCTCGAAAGAGGTCTATTTTTTTACAATTTGTGCGACAGAACTGACCAGGGCCCGTAGTTCACCTGGTAGAACGCTTCATTTGCAATGAAGAGGTAAGCAGTTCGAGTCTGCTCGGGTCCACCGCCTTGATGGCTGGTCCCGGTTTCCTTTCGTGGGAGACCGAGACGAGCCTTTGAGATTATGAGGCCAGAAAAGTGGCCGCCCTGGTGACCTAATGGTCACAGTGCGACTGCGTCGCCCTTTGAAAAGTAGAGAGAATTTATTGTAGAGAGAGTTGTATTTTATACTTCCGTAAAGCAGATAATGGATGCCTAGGATGCCAATGCCGACGAAGGACGTACTGAGCCACGAAAGTCATCGGGGAGCTGCTAAGAAGCTTTGATCCGGTGGTCTCCGAATGGGGAAACCCATCTATTTTTATAGATCCCTCGAATTTATTCGAGGTGGGGCACGCTCTGAACTGAAACATCTAAGTAGGAGCAGGAAAAGAAATCACAGAGATTGCGTGAGTAAGCGGCGAGCGAAAGCGCAAGAGCCTAAACTTGGGTAGCAATATCCAGGGGTTGCGGGGCAGATAATATGAGATCAATCAAGGTAGTTAAACTGTCTGGAAAGGCAGGCCATAGAACGTGACAGCCGTGTAGGCGAAACCTTTGATTGCTCTATTCTGTTCCCAAGTACCATGTTACAAATATAATGTGGGAAGCTGGGGTGACCACACTCCAAGGCTAAATACATTGGCGTACCGATAGTGAACTAGTACCGTGAGGGAAAGGCGAAAAGAACGGGTGAAACCCGAGTGAAATAGTACCTGAAATTATCTGCTGACAAGCAGTGGGAGCTTTCAGTCGCAAGACTGGGGGTGACCGCGTGCCTATTGAAGAATTATCCGGCGAGTTTTCGCATTGCGCTTTGTTTAACCAAGCCAAGCTTGGGGAGACGTAGGGAAACCGAGTCTGAATAGGGCGAATTTGTGCAATGTGGAAGACCCGAAACCTGGTGAGCTAACCATGAGCAGGGTGAACCCTTCCGAAAGGAAGGGGGAGGCCCGCACCCGTCAGAGTTACAAATCTGTGGGATGACTTGTGGTTAGGGGTAATATGCCAATCGAACCAGGAGATAGCTGGCTCTCCCTGAAATATATACAGGTATAGCCCTACACGTATCGAACATGAGGTAGAGCACTGGTTGGGTGTTGCAGCGCAAGTTGTGGCCCTCAGTCAAACTTCGAATTCGTGTTCGTCACCCGTGTGGGAGTCAGAACGGCGCGGCTAAGCGCGTCGCTCTAAAGGGAAACAACCCAGACTGTCATCTAAGGCCTCTAAATGAATGCTCAGTGTGTAACGCAGTTGAACTCCTCAGACAGCCAGGAGGTTGGCTCAGAAGCAGCCATCCTTTAAAGAAAGCGTAACAGCTCACTGGTCGAGTATTGGGAGTTTGGCGCGGAAAATGAACCGAGGCTTAAGCATTCTGCCGAAGATACAGATTTTCTTTCGCATTCGTGCGAAAGGGAGTGGTAAGGGAGCGTTGAGATTGCAGTGAAGGTTTGCTGTGAAGCGGGCTGGAGCGATCTCAAGTGAGTATGCCGGAATGAGTAGCGTGATGGATGTGAGAATCATCCACGCCGAATTCCCAAGGGTTCCTCCGCACCATTGTTTGGCGGGGGGTTAGTCGGCACCTAAGGTGAGGCCGTAGTGGGCGTAACCGATGGACGAGTCGTTAATATTCGACTACAAGATATATATCGTTATCAGCTAGGGATGGACAAAGTGAGAAGTCTTACGCGTGTGCAGTGAATGCACGTATAAGCCGTAAAATAGTTGATCCTGGAAAATCCGGATTGACGTTTAATTGAGCGGTGATGTAAAGCCAATTTGAGCAATTGACTTGGCAATGTAAGCAGTTTTTGCTTTCGAGAAAAGATTCGTAGTGAGATATATATTTTGCCGTACCGTAATCCGACACAGGTGGGATGGTCGAGAAGACCAAGGCGATCGGGAGAAGGTAGTTCAAGGAACTCGGCAAAAAAGCTGGACGTAAGCTATGCAAGATGTCCTGCCTCGCGTAAGCGAGGTTACAACAAAAGAGTATTTCCCGACTGTTTAACTAAAACACAGGTCTGTGCGAACACGAAAGTGGCGGTATACAGGCTGAGACCTGCCCAGTGCTCGTAAGTTAAGTGGATGCGTCGCAAGGCGTTGAAATGAAGCTCGAGTGAACGGCAGCAGTAACTATAACTGTTCTATGGTAGCGAAGTTCCTTGTCGGGTGAATAACTTGCCCGACCCTACATTATTTTTATTAATAATGCGGGGCACTAAGGTTCCTATCATTAGTTAAATTAGATAAAAAATATTTCTTTCAGGTGGTTAGTGAAAACTTTGCTATATGCTGGAATAACTCAGTATCCAAAGGTACTCGAAAGAGTGATAATCCGATGGTGGAGTCAATCAGCAGGAAAGATCCCGCCTTTGGCGGGAAATCCCCAGAGACTACACGCAGAGCTCTTGATGTAACTAACATCAGGATGAAGATATAGTCCGAACTCTATGGCGACATAGAGAAACAAAAATAATTGAAGTTCCGACCCGCATGAAAGGTATAACGAGGGAATAACTGTCTTGAACTATTACCCGGCGAAATTGAAATGGCTGTGAAGATGCGGCCTTACTCTACTAGGACAAAAAGACCCTATGGAGCTTTACTGTACTCTGGCCCTGTGCTGGATTTTGAGGTAGTTTAGTGTAGGAGGGAGCCTTCGGGCAACGATGAAACACCTCCCGCTTTGAGATCTCAGCACTCACCCAAGGTAGCTGGAAACGCTATCGGAGACACGGTCAGAGGGGCAGTTTTACTGGGGAGGTACCCTGCTAAAGTGTAACGCAGGGGTGCTAAGGTGCACTAGGCTCGGATGGAAATCGAGCGAGTCGTGTAACGGCATAAGTGCGCTTGACTGTGAGAGTAGCCACTCGAGCAGAAACGAAAGTTGGTCGTAGTGATCCTCGGATGCCTCGTGGGAGGCACCGGGCTTAACGGATAAAAGCTACCCTAGGGATAACAGGCTGATCGCCGCCAAGAGTCCATATCGACGCGGCGGTTTGGCACCTTAACCAAATGGTATCGGGGTGTGTCGACAGTAATGTCGTTAGCAAGCCTTGTTATAGATATTTATATTTTTACGTTTCTGAACATTTTTGGTTTTTGAAAATTTTCTGACTCATATCGGAAAACTCCTTTTGTAACGAACACATTAAGGAAAATTCCGAGGGAAGTCGCTGTGCAATATACGCACAGTTGACCCCTTATCGACTTGTGGTTTCAAGACCACGGAGTTTTTTACTGTTTGTAAAAAGCTAAGACGTCAGCCCCTACTCAAATCGTGAGAGGGTGAAGGTATAGTCAGCGCTTTAAGTAATTAAAGTCGACATGCGATGTCGGCTCATCCTATCCTGGAGGGGCAGTACCTTCCAAGGGTCCGGCTGTTCGCCGGTTAAAAGGGTACGCGAGCTGGGTTCAGAACGTCGTGAGACAGTTCGGTCTCTATCCAGTAGAGTCGTGGGATTTTTGAGGGAGTCTGACCCCAGTACGAGAGGACCGGGTTGGAGGTACCGCTGGTGTGCCGGTTGTGACGTCAGTTGCAGCGCCGGGTAGCTATGTACCTATGGGATAACCGCTGAAAGCATCTAAGTGGGAAGCCCTACCCAAGATAAGAAATCCAGTGATCCAGGGAAGACCACCCTGTATAAGAGGCTAGCAGTGTAAGCACGGCGACGTGTTTAGCTTACTAGTACTAATAGATCCTTTGAAGTAACTATACAAGTCTCCTGCAATAAATTTCTCTCTACTTTTGAGAGGGCGAAAGCTCTTTTGAAAGTACGTATTTCCGGCTATTTGAGCGATGTGGAACTACCTCTTCCCATTCCGAACAGAGCCGTCAAACGCATTAGCGCAGACAATAGCTGATCCACGCGGATCCGTGAAGATATGTCATGGCCGGGATTACGTACTTTCAAAAGTGATACTGTGAAGAAGAGATCGATCTTTTGAGTTGCACTTGCACTAGATTGTCAGAGGTAGTAAAACTTATAAGTGCCGAGGGTGGTTGGAAAAATTAAGTATGTGTTTGTATCGGGAGGGGTGATTTCTGGCCTAGGTAAGGGAATAACGGCAGCTTCACTGGGACTACTTTTGGAGTCAAGAGGAGTAAAAACGACCAACGTAAAGATAGATATGTATCTAAATGTGGATGCTGGGACAATCCGCCCTCAGGAACATGGAGAAGTATTTGTAACAGATGATGGCATAGAAACAGATCAAGACATTGGTCACTATGAAAGATTTTTGGGAAAGGCATTACGACGAGAAAATTATATGACCACGGGACAGGTGTATAAAACGGTGATTGATAGGGAAAGGGCGTTTGGGTATGACGGGGAAGATGTAGAAGCCATCCCGCATGTAACGGATGAAATAATTGGACGGATCCAAAATGCAGGCAAGGCAAATCAAGCCCAAGTGGTAATAGTCGAGCTGGGAGGAACAGTAGGCGAATACCAAAACGGTTTGTTTTTTGAAGCCAATCGGATCATGAAACTAAAAAATCCCACTGATGTGGCACATATACATGTATCCTATTTGCCAGTAATTAAAAGTGTAGGGGAGCTGAAGAGCAAGCCCACTCAACAGTCGGTGCATGTTTTGAACTCGATGGGAATTCAGCCCGATTTTCTAGTGGCCAGAAGTGAGAAACCAATTGATGCTAGAAGACGTGAGAGATTGGCGTTGTTTTGCAATATGCATGACGAGGACATTATAAGTAATCCTGATCTTGAGAATATCTATGAAGTGCCGCTATTTATGGAAGAACAAGGGTTTGCGGAAAAGCTGTTGAAGAGATTGGGAATTCGATCAAAATTAACAGACTTGGGTGAGTGGAAAAGGTTTGTAGATAATCTGAAAAGTGGAAAAAAAGAAGTGAAGATAGCAATGGTGGGAAAATATTTTGCAACTGGAAATTATGTACTGACTGACGCATATATCTGTGTAATTGAGGCGATGAAGCATGCTGCTGCTAAATTGGGTGTGAAACTAAATATGACCTGGATAGACGCAGTATCTGAAAAAGATATGAATAGGGTACTCAAGGGGTTTTGGGGTATTGTGATTCCACAGGGGTGGGGAAGTAGGGGGACTGAAGGGAAGATCGCGGCTATCAAATATGCGCGGGAGAAAAAAATACCTTATCTTGGACTGTGTTTTGGGATGCAGATGGCTGTCGTCGAGTATGCCAGAAATGTATGTAAGCTCAGTGGGGCTAATTCATATGAGGTGGATCCAAAGACGAAATATCCTGTGATCAATATCATGCCCGATCAAAAAGAGTATCTGGCGGCCCATCAATATGGGGGGACAATCAGACTGGGGGCTTGGGATTGCGTGGTCAAAAAAGGTACGAGGTTGGAAGAGTGTTACAAAAAACAATTGGTATCGGAGAGACATAGGCATAGATATGAAGTGAACAATGACTTTCGGGAATTACTGGAGAAGAAGGGGATAGTGATATCTGGGACGAGTCCAGATGGAAAACTGGTGGAGGCAATTGAGCTGCCAAAAAAAGTGAACCCATTTTTTGTGGGGACGCAATTTCACCCTGAATATAAGTCTAGGCCACTCTCTCCTCATCCGATATTTGTAAAATTCATACAAGAAGCAGTACAATTTGCGGCGTGAAGAAGTGGATATCTGTATCTATAATTTTGGCGGTTGTGGGACTGGCTGATTCTGCTTATCTAACTTGGGAACACTATCAGGAAGTAACTCCACCTTGTACAACAGGATTTTCATTTGTGGACTGTGGTGTGGTACTTCGAAGTAAATACGCTGAAATTGGGGGAGTGCCACTGGCTGGACTGGGAATGCTGCATTACGGAATGTTGGTCCTGGTACTTTTGACTTCTATCAAATATAGACAGGCCAGGTATCTGGCAGTATTGATGAGCGTGTCGGGACTTTTTGCCTCGGCATATTTTGTGTATTTGCAGTTATTTGTGATTCGGGCGATCTGTCTGTACTGCATGGTGTCTGCAATAGACAGTCTAATCCTGTTTGGAATTATATGGAGGTATTTTTCATATGAGAGGAAAGAGATGTTTGTATCGGTGAGCGGGTGGGTATATAGAAATGTATTGAAACCATTTTTTTTTGCAATAGATCCTGAAGTAGTACATGTGAACATGGTGGGAGCAGGGGAGATGATGAGCAAACTGCCAGGATATAAAACAACCGTCAATTATTTTTTGGGAGGTAAAAGCGATATGTTGAATCAGAAATTGATGGGGATAGATTTCGGATTGCCAGTAGGACTCGCGGCAGGATTTGACTATGAAGCTAGGCTTACGAAAGCTTTGTCTCCATTGGGTTTTGGATTTCAGAGTGTGGGGACGATTACACTAGAGCCCTGGGCAGGCAACGACAGGCCGAGACTCGGAAGACTACCTAAATCAAAGTCACTTATGGTGAACAAAGGATTTAAGAATCCGGGAAGTGATGTGGTGATCTCTCGGATTGGAGGAAAAAATTTTGATGTTCCGGTGGGGATATCGATAGGAGACGCGCTGGGGAGTGTGGAAAATATCTTATCAACATTTAAAAGATTTGAAAAAACTGATGTAAAGAACTCATATTACGAACTAAATATTAGTTGTCCGAATCTCCTTAAAGCTCGTGAGCTGGATCTGAAAAAGCTGTTTGCTGCGGTAGATAAGATCGGGGTCAAAAAACCTATCTGGGTCAAGATGCCTATTAATAAAACTGATAAAGAAATTTTGGCACTGCTATCCATGATTGCAAAATACAAAAGCTACAAAGCGGTCATATTTGGGAACTTACAAAAAGACAGAACTGACGTGAGTCTGAGTAAAGAAGAGGTGGCCAAGTTTTCTGTAGGAAACTTTTCTGGCAAACCGACCTATGAAAGGTCTAATCAATTAATTGAACTGGCTTATAAAAAATACGGTAAGAGGTTTGTGATTGTGGGGTGTGGGGGAATATTTAATGCAGCAGACGCTTATGAAAAAATAAAAAGAGGAGCGAGCATCGTACAAATGATTACTGGCATGATATTTGAAGGACCACAAGTGATAACCGAAATAAATTTTGGACTAGAAAAGTTACTTAAAAAAGATGGGTATACTCATGTCTCACAAGCAGTGGGGAGAAATAAATGAATATATTTGAGCAAATATATGAGGTGGTGAAAAAAATACCCACGGGGAAGGTGATGACGTATGGACAGGTGGCAAAAGAAGTCGGGATGAAAGATGTGCGCAAAGTGGGCTGGGCCCTGCACTCAAATAAAACTCCCGAGACGATACCCTGTCACAGGGTGGTTTTTAAAGACGGATCGATGGCCCCTGGATATGCCTTCGGTGGTCCGGAAGTCCAAAAGAAAAAATTGGTGGAAGAGGATGTAATTTTTGTGGGAGATAAAGTGGATTTGGATAGGTGTGGAATTTAGCGTCAGATTGAGGTCAAGATAGCAGATTGCCAATATTGTTTAATATGCGAATGGAAGTAAGATGCAGAGCCGAGAGATCGATTCATATCCAGCCGATTGATTCGGTAGATGGACCGCCTGATTTTTATAGGGTGAAACCAGGAGTAATGGTTCCTATCTTTCGTCCATTTAACGAGTATTTAGGATGTGGATACCCTGGTGACATCGAGAGTTTGGTGGCGCAGTGTGGCAGGTGTGTTGGTTTTCCTGACAGGGAATGTGATCTCAACACTCGTAATTGGGATAATCTAGAGCCTCAATCAGCTAATCAATAGATAGCCTTCGCCGCGTTTGGTCTGGATGTACGAACCTGAGATGCCGGTTTGCTCCAGGTGATCCCTGAGTCTTTGCATGGCCTTTGCGATGGCCGCTAGTGAGTAAGCTTCTTCGTTGTTTCTGAATAAGATATCACCGATCTCGTCCATGGTGGCAAAATTGGGGGATTTGGCAATCAGAAGATCTAGAAGTTCGCGCTCGCGAGAGGAGAACGTAGAGCTTGGGATCTGGCGGATGGCGTCGATGCCAACTGCGGGCGCACCAACACTGTGAAGAAACTTGTCTGATTTTTGCATGAGAGTCGCTGACTGCTTGGTGCGAGTGGATTTGATGGTCAATGTCTTTTTCCAGTCAGGATCGATCTTTTTTATGACATCAGCAAGCGGCGAGAAAGCAAGTAACCAGTCTACAATAATTTCTGACTCTTGCCACAAGCCGCCGAGCTGATCATAGACATCCTGGCGGGTGAGTGAGGTGAGAACGGCCTCTACAACAGAACCAATATTTTGATCTTCGCGCAGCCACATGATGACTGGGTCACCTGGCTGTTTGTGACGATTGAATGAGCAACCGGTACCAAAAGCCGTGGGCCAGATCTCAATCCTGGAAACTGAATCCTTTTTGTGAGGAATGAGATTATAGATTGTGTCCATAATCTCGTCTTGGTTTTTGTCCCAGACCTTTTGTAATTTGGAGAAGTCTGGCTTAGGCAGATTAGCTCTTTTGATCAATTCTTCGGTTTCGTCAACTAAGTCCTTAGGAGCAATAATAGGGAGTGTTGATAGATCAATTCGGGATGACCTTTGCCAAAATCTGGGAACTGAGAGGTATGGAAGATTTGGGATAGAAACGATGTGATCACCTAGGATCGCTGGGTAGGGTAGGGTAATAAAACCATTGACCCTAAAAAATCCAGTGGCTATCTGATGAGCGCAGTGGATCAGGCGCTCGGCCTCATGACGGGGGGAGTAGTCCCAAACAGTTTGCATATCTGATTATATCCCATAGTAAGTTGATAGGCAAATGGTCATGTGAGGTCAAGATGTGGGAAAGAATGATGGGAAAATCGTGATATGTCTAATGAAACAAAAAAAGGGAGGCCTGGTTTTGATTACTCAGTTGGTGTCGATAATCACAATTTATTGCCTGGGGAAGTGCAGCTTGCAATTGTTGGTAAAAATAGTTATTGGGCAAGGTACGGTCAAAGAGTAGGACCAGTTTTGCATGAAAGTGGATTTGACCCCTCGCAGGATATGATTCCCAGTGGGTATGGATGGAAGTCACTTGTAGACGAACTCAGAGCGTCTGACCTTACAAAGCCCGATCAAAAGTATTGGATGCCTGTGTGGTACTACTTGCTTGAGGAGTGTAAATAAACTGGTATAATAGGGATATTCTAATAAGAAAGGCGGAAATGACAATTGGCAACAACAAAGAAGGTTCAAAGTAACAAAGGGACAAAGGTGCAGAGTAAAAGCGCCGGGGTGGTGGGTCCAACAACAATGGACGAGCTCCTGGCTGCTAATGGCACGAAACTACATGGTTTTAAGCGCGGAGAGACAGTCACTGGAAAAGTAAAAGAAGTAACGGGTAGAACCGTATATATAGACCTGGGAGCAAAAACTGACGCTATAGTCTCACAGAAAGAATATGACCTGGCCCGGGACTATTTTCGAGCCCTCAAGGTCGGAGACGAGGTAACAGGACTGGTCCTCATGTCCGAAAACGAATCTGGACAAGTGATCCTGTCACTACGAAGAGCTGCAACTGACAGTAAATGGAAAGCATTTGAACAAGCCATGAATGATGACACTGAGATGGTAGCTCGGGTAAAAGAAGCAACTCGGGGAGGACTATTGGTAGAAGTAGACGGGGTATTTGGATTTGTGCCATCCAGCCAGTTTGGGTCTGATCTAGATACCAAGTCGGCCACAATCGTGGGAAAAATACTGAAGGTCAAAGTCATTGAAGTGGATCGAAATCAAAACAAACTAGTGCTATCTGAAAAGGCCGTGTCTGACGCCGAAGAGATCTCCAAGAGAAAAGCAGCTTTGGGATCAGTCAAAATCGGGACTGAATACGCGGGAGTGGTCGTGGGTATGGTGCCGTTTGGGGCGTTTGTCGAGATCGAAGCAAAAGGAGTAGAAGGAAAGCTTGAGGGACTGGTGCATATCTCGGAAATCTCATGGGAGAAGATCGAGGATGTATCTAAGATCCTGAAAGAAGGCAGTAAAGTAAAAGTGCAGGTAATAGGAATCGATGAAGAAAATGGCAAGCTGGCCCTGTCTATGAAGAGACTGTCGTCTGACCCATGGTCGGTCGTGGCTGCTAAATATACTGTAGACAGTAAACATAAGGGTGTGGTGGCCAAGATCGTGCCTTATGGAGTTCTCGTCAAAATGGAAAAAGGAATCGAAGGACTAATCCACGCCTCCAAGATGCCAGCCAATATGCCGTTTAAAGATGGAGATGAAGTAGATGTGTTTGTGGAATCTGTGGATCTGGATAAGAGACGCTTGTCTCTGGGAGTCGTGGAGACTTCTACCAAGGAAATGATATATAAGTAAGGTGTGGTAAAGTTTGTTCGTGGCGAAGAGTAGATCTCAATATGTGTGTCAGCAGTGTGGATATACCCAGAGTCAGTGGGCGGGAAAGTGTCCATCGTGTGACAACTGGAATACATTAGTAGAAACTACAACAGAGGTGCAGAGTAGCAAAGGTACAAAGATACAAAGTGGAAAAATATATAAACTCTCTGAGATCAAGACAACTGATAATAGTAGACTGAAAACTGGGGAGGGTGAACTGGATAGTGTACTGGGGGGAGGACTCGTGCCTGGAATGATAGTTTTGGTTGCGGGAGAACCGGGGATTGGGAAATCGACACTACTGACCCAGGTGGTAATGAATGTAAAGAATAGTTTGTATGTATGTGGAGAAGAGTCGGCTAGCCAAGTGGCCTTGCGGGTGCAAAGGCTCAAAGGTCCAAAGGGACAAAGTGATCTAAGACTATTTGAGAGTACGGATGCGGATGAGATAGTAGGAAAGATTCGGGGTGAGAAGCCGGGATTGGTCGTGGTGGACTCTATCCAGACTCTGACTACCTCGGATCTGACCGGTGTTGCCGGAAGTGTGGGACAAGTGAGAGAGTCCGCTGATAGGCTCGCTGATGTAGGAAAAGAACTGGGGATACCGATTTTTTTGGTGGGTCATGTGACCAAAGAAGGGACTATCGCCGGGCCTCGGGTACTGGAGCACTTGGTGGATACAGTCATCACATTTGAGGGCGAGCGAGGGCAACCACTACGACTAATTCGGGCGGTCAAAAACAGATTTGGACCCACTGACGAAGTGGGAGTATTTGGGATGGTGGAAAGGGGACTCATTGGAATAACTGATCCATCATCCAAGCTGCTGGCTGAAAGGGTAAAAGATGTACCGGGGAGTGTAGTCTCGGTCGTTCTTGAGGGCACGCGGCCACTGGTGATCGAGATCCAGGCTCTAGTCGTGAGCTCGAATTCGCCGGTACCCAGAAGGGTGGCGACGGGGATAGACTTTGCCCGGATGCAAATGCTGGTGGCAGTCCTTATGAAACGAGCTGAGCTGCACCTCGGGGATATGGACATCTTTGTAAACGTAACCGGGGGGATAAAACTGGCTGACCGGGGAGTGGATTTGGCGATATGCCTGGCTATTGCATCTTCATTTTTAAACCGGGCATGCCCTGCGGATATTGCGGCTGTGGGGGAAGTGGGGCTACTGGGAGAAGTACGAAAGATTGGGAGCTTGGAGAGGCGAGTCAAAGAAGCCAAAAAACTGGGATATAGAGTGGCGTCGGCTGAGTCGGGGAAGAGTGTGTCTGCTGCGATCCAGAAGCTTCTGAAGTAGTTGTGAACGGGTTATCCACCTCTTTTGTATGATGTATAAAGTATTTAGTATCAAGTATTTTTGTTGTCAACAATTGGCTTTATATAGGATATATTATATGTATTTATTCGACTATGGGATGTGGATAAGTTGAGTATTGACTTAACTATGGGACTAGAATATATTTAGGGTAATGTTTGGAAAACTGCTCAACATGTTTGGAACGAAGAAGACACTGAGAAGAAGAGTGGGAGTAAAGCCGATGTGGGTACGGGATCAACTTGTGCAAATGAGTAAAATGAATCAAGGAGTTATTTTGATGAATGCAGGAAGATAGTATGTTCAATCAAAATTCCGGATCGGCTTCCCGTGAGCGACAAACTTCATCAGATAGTTCTGCTCCGAAGACGGATCAATTGCCTGTTTTGAATCCTTTGTTTGAGGCTGTCAAATCTGTAGGAATTCTAGGCTTAGTATTTGGAGACATAGTTTTTAATGGTGGCAAACACCTCCAAGACTATGTTAATGGAAGTCATTTAGACAACTAAAAAAGAGCATCGCCATCGCTGGATATTGAGGACCACGAGTAGCAATGCCCTTTTTGTTGAAAAACCATCTGGACAGATTAGATGATTTTCACTTGATTAAGAGTGATATCATTTGTGAAGAACGTCTGTCAAGGAAAGATCGGGGCGCTAAAATCCATAAAATTTTAAAATTTGGCCACACTATCCACAACAAATATTTTGTGCTTAGTATGGAGGGTGGCAGGATCGGGCAGGCCGGCCACTTTCCATAGTAAGCATATGAAAAAGTATATCGTATTTAGTATTTTGTATCTGGTGTCTTTTGGGATTTTTGCGAGGCCTGTAAATGCGGCGGTGAATTTTGGAAGTGGGACCTATACAAACTTGTGTGGAACCGGAACGGCTGCTACTGCTTACCGTTGTGAAGCTAGGTGTAACACCACGACCGGAATCTGTGAGAGTGAAAACAATGGAGTAGTGAGATGGCTGTGTCCGGGTAGGTGGGAGCAGTGTCTGGAACAAGAAAGTAATTTTTCGAATAGGGCATCTTTGGACAATGTGGCTTGTGGTAAGACGGTGCAAATTTCGGTGTTTGATAAAAAATGCCGATTGGAAGATGGAGCTTGGGATACGAGCTGTGAACTAAAGGGATATATGGTGTGGTACTCGGGAGACTGTAGAGTGGGATCTACTACACCGACTGTAATGCCAACACCAACTCCTCGAGGATTTCCATTTAATCTGTTGCCATCGGCTACACCTAGGCCTACGACGCCAGTAACTCCAACAGTGACGCCTAAAGCTGGGTCTGTCAGTGGAAACATATGTGGAAGTACGTGTGGTCCGAGCAAGCTGTGTAGTGTAGGGTTTGTGTGCGATGCAGGAGTGTGTCGCAATCCATCTTGTATGGATGACACGACCTGTTTTTGTGCTGGGGGATCATCCTCGACTGGTTCGGGAAATGTAAATACAACGCCTGAGACTGGGGCTGATAAATGGGTCTATCTGTTGGGCTTTTCTGGTCTTATGATACTAGGGTGGAGGATGATTGTTCGTGCAAGGCATATTGTATAAAACAGGAGATTCGGCAGGAGAGCTGGATTTTTCTAAGCTTTTGAAATATTTACGGATTTTGGCGCGCGGAATGAAAATTGTGGGCAAGGTATTTGTTTTGGTTGGCGTAGTGGGAATCGTATATGTGTATGGACCACTGGCTCGAGAGGAAGTGAAGTATGTAGCCAAGCCTAAAGTGCAATCTGAATTGAAGACCGCAGTATCGCCGAGGGAAGAGAAAAAAAATACTGCTGAATACGTGATAAAAATCCCTAAGATTGGGGCAGAGTCGGTCGTAATTCCTGATGTGGATGCTTTTGACAAAAAGGCGTATTCAACGGCTCTTAAATTGGGTGTAGCAGAAGCAAAAGGTCTCTCCCATCCAGGAGAACTGGGGACGACGTTTCTCTTTGCCCATTCGGTGGGGTCGAGAGTGGATTTTGCCAGGTATAACGCGGTTTTTTACTTGTTAGATAAACTGGAATCAGGGGATAGGATAGAAGTGATGTACAAAAATAATCTGTTGACTTATGAAGTGGTGGGGAGGGAGATACTTTTCGCCTCGGACTTGCAATACCTGGTACCACAACAACTGGTCGAGAGGTTGGTGCTGCAAACCTGCTATCCCCCTGGGACGACTTGGAAAAGACTTGTAGTAATTGCAAAGAGAAGGATGTGATAACCTTTAAAAGTGAGTGTAAAGAAACAAAATTTTTTACCTAAATCTGGTTTGTCAGATCGGGAGCTGCATGTTTTTCTTTCGACGTTGTTTTTTCGGGATGCAAATGAACTGTTGGCGACTAGGGTGGTGGAAAGGGCAATGGGGGGCAAAGAGAAGGATGGGAGAATTCTGGTGGAACGAGCGAGAAGAAAGAATCTGGTGGCTACGACGTTGTTAAATTTGGCTGTAGAAGGGGTAACCTTTGAATAGTTGACAGGGGATTTCGGGGTGATATACTTGCCAACAGTTCGATCTTCCCCCTGGAGTTACGAAAGCATGACCTCGAAACAAATTTCTTGATATATGTCTGACACCTCATTGGATCCCGTGGCTACGGATGCGTCCGTATCTGACACTACTTCTGGAATCGCCCCGAAATCGGTGATGCGACCTGGTGTGGTGCGGGTCATCGGCCGAGTGGCTCCCAGACAAAATAATTATCCTCAGCAAAATCAAAATCAGAGCCAGTCATATCAATCCAGACCGCAAAACAATTATCGACCTAGACCTCAGATGAATCAAAATTACAACAACAACCCAGCCCCCGTACCCATGATGAATGAGCGAGTGCTTCCAGATGCGGATCTACCGACTGAGTTTGTCGAAGGATTTTTGGACGTCACACCCGATGGACATGGATATCTAAGGCCCAAGATGGTGCCGTCTTCTAAAGATGTCTATATCTCGTCCTCACAAGTACGCAGATTTAATCTGAGACCGGGAGACATGGTAGGGGGACAAGCTCGAGAGCCTAAAGACAATGAGAGATATTGGGGACTTCTCAAGGTCGAAAAAGTCAATGGAGTGACTCCTGAGGAAGCAGCGACCAGACCGGAGTTTGAGCATATGACTGCTGTGTTTCCGGATAGTCAACTCATGCTTGAGACCAAGCCGGAGATGCTCGCGACCCGAATAATTGATTTGATTGCACCAATTGGTAAGGGTCAGCGCGGAATAATTGTCGCTCAGCCGAAAGCCGGAAAGACATGGCTCTTGCGAGAAATATCCGAGGCCTTGTCTGAAAACTATCCTGACATGCACCTCATGGCAGTCCTCATTGGAGAAAGACCAGAAGAAGTTACCGAGATCACCCGAAGCCTTAAAGGAGAAGTAGCTGCGTCGCATTTTGACGAGCCGCCTTTGGAACAGGTGAGGATCGCGGAACTGGCTCTGGAACGAGCTAAGAGGCTGGTGGAAATGGGTAAAGACGTATTTATCCTTCTGGACTCCATTACGAGACTAGCTCGGGCTTATAACTTGATTTCTTCCGGATCTTCTCGAATGCTGTCGGGAGGATTTTCGGCAGAAGCCATATATCCTGCTAAGAAAGCCTTTGGGGCAGCTCGCAAATTTGAAGAAGGTGGGTCTCTCACTATCTTGGGGACGGCTCTGGTTGACACAGGATCTCGTATGGATGATCTGATCTATGAAGAGTTTAAGGGTACTGGCAACATGGAGCTGCACCTGGACCGCAGATTGGCTGATAGACGGGTGTTTCCGGCCTTTGAGCTACTGAAGTCGGGTACCCGCGGAGAAGAGAAGCTGTTGGGTGACAGGTATGACAAGATCTTGCAGCTGCGTCGCATGCTGGATCTTCTGGGTGAAGAAGAGCGCACAGAGCTACTCATTGCCAAGATGAAAAAGACCAAGACAAATGAAGAGTTTTTGAATTCACTTACTAAGTCTGGATAATTTTTAACGATTTTGTTCATTCTTTTGCTTGTCCAAAAGAACGAACCAAGAAAAAGACCCCTCAGGCTCGCTACAAATTCTTCGCAAGACTGGAATAGTGCCCCGCCTATGGGCGGGGCCTACTCTCCAGATCAAGGAAGCTTGCTTGAATTTGTTTTACGCTCCCGCTTCGGGATGTTAATTTAGGAATTATGACGTGTAGTATTTCGAACTTGATTGGCAATTTCTACTATTTCAACAGGAATTCTCCCTGCTTCGGCTAAATCCATAAAAGCGACCGCTGTTCTGGAAAAGTCTTCATCGTCGGCTGCTAAAGCTGCACGCTGTGCATAATCTGCAAAATTGAATTGAGGATCTGGAAAATTACCCTCTTGTTCAGAGTTTGAAGCTCGTCTTGCCATCGATTCGATTTTTTGTAAATTGGTGCGACTCATAAAATCACCTCCTCTCCCACTAAAAAACCCGCCTTTTGCGGGTTAATTTGTAAATGAGAAACGAATATTACCTCACATGCAAACTACCCCGCTGTGCGGGTACTAGTAGCAAGTTGAGGTTTTGGGCGTACATAGCTTTGTGATTGAGGCAAATTTTACCGTGGGTCTTGATGCAAGTAAAGTAGAGGGCGTAAAATCCACAAATTATGTGGAAGGATAAGGTCACAAAACTGTTTGAAACTGAGCGGGAGTTACTAGTGCGAGCTCGGGATCATGCCAAGGCGACACGTGACAGCGCGCCGACTGCTAATGAATCTCATTCGGATACTACTAGATCTGAGCATGAGAAATTGGTGTCTGCACTAGATGAGCAGATATGGCTACTTGATCAAGGGATGAAGTCTCTGGAAAAAAGTGAAGTGGGATATTTTGAAATCAATAACGGGGGGACAAAGATGAAACTGGTAGTTGTGCCAGAAGGTATGGGAGGCAAGAAAATTGACGATGTACAGGTCATATCCGTGACTACTCCACTGGGGGTCGTCTTGAAGGGACAAGTGGCGGGTGCTACAGTAGATCTCAATGGGAGAAAGGTCGAGATACTAGATGCGAAATGATGGAGTGGCTTTTTGGTTTGTGATGCTACTGATAATTGCGGGAGTAGTGTGGGGGACTGTGATTGTAAGGAATTGGGGGAATGAATATGAAGGACAGATGTGTTCTGACTTGGGTCCACATTGTCCAGGAGGATATAGCTGTGTATCTGGGAAGTGTAATTTTGTGGTGGATCTAACTGGCCTCAACAAGTTTTTTGACGAGATCCTCAAGGTGCCAGCCGCGGCTGGACTTGATTAGTATCAAGTATTTTGTATCTAGTATTTTGTATATTGCATTGTAAAGATCTGATGGATTGTCGAAATAATGGCCTAGGCCTGCGTATTTGATAGTGTGTTTGGTTGCGGGGCCCAAACAATATAAATGTTTAATGTTTAATGATTTAATTTTTAGTCCGATTTCTTCGTGGGCAGATTTCTCGTACTGGCCTAATTCATTCATTTGGCCGAAGACGAAGACGGGAGTTTTTTTGAGCTTCTTTGCGGTTTCGATGAGAGCTGTGAGAGCTTCACGAGTGGCCAAAGGATTGGCATTGTATGTATCGTCGATGATGTAACCGCCGTTTTGAAGCTTGATGAGATTCATGCGGTGAGGAGGAGGGGTGAAAGTTGTAAGTTGTTGGTTGTAAGTTGTTGGTGAGACACCTAATAGCTCGGCGGTTTTGGCTGCAAGCGAGGCATTGAGTTTGAAATGATTTCCGATAAGAGTAGCTGGTAGCTGATAGTCTTTAGTCTTTAGCTTTATAACCTGGCCAGTCGTGTTGATTTCAATATTTGGATCAGAGTCGGGAATGATCAGATACTTGGCATTTTTTCCAATGAGACCCTTTTCATGAGCGACTGTTTTGAGATCCCCAAAGTGGAGAGTATGAGTAAGATTGACGGCGGTAATGATGGCAATATCTGGTCTGGCGAGCCAAGTATAAAAAGTCATATCTCCGATGTATTCCACACCCATTTCTAGAATGAGATATCTGGTGGCTGGGGTGCAGCGAAGGATGGTAGTGGGAATGTTGTAAGTCGGAGTGATATTGGCTGTGGTGGCCACTGTGGGGCCCTGGGAGGCTAGGATTGAGGCCAGCATGTCCTTGGTGGTCGTCTTGCCCACAGAGCCAGTAATGGCGATGACTTGGAGGCCGAAGAGGTTTTGGAGAAGCCAGAGGTAATATTTGGCCAATCTACGTTTGATAGGGTGAAAGAACCAATGGTTGAGGGGATTGGGCTTGGGGGAGGGGAAAATCTCTTCTTTTGGCAGAGGCCCAAGCCAGATACGAATCAGATTCAAGAGCATTGTATAGCCATTATATAATGGTTCGACAATGAGAAAGCTGAGAGTAGGTTTGGTGTTTGGGGGCAAATCGGGAGAACACGAGGTGTCAGTAAGATCGGCGGAGTCGATACGAAATAGTTTGGACAAATCTAAATATGAAGTTATAGATATTTTTGTGAATAAAGATGGTCAATTTGAAATGGACAAGTTAAAGAGAGTCGACGTGGTGTTTTCAATTATTCATGGAACTTACGGGGAGGATGGAAGTTTGCAGGGACTACTTGAGATGCTGGATGTGGCGTATGTAGGAGCGGGAGTGCTGGGATCGGCTGTCGGGATGGATAAGGATGTGCAAAAGAGACTAATGTCCCAAGCAGGAATTGCCGTGGCTAAGTCTTGGGTAATTAAAAAACCTCAAAAATTGAGAGTAAAGTTTCCAGTGTATGTAAAGCCTGTAAATATGGGTTCGTCAGTTGGAGTGAGTAAGGCCAAAGATGAGAAAAGCCTGGGGGAGGCAATTAAAGAAGCATTTAGATATGACACAAAAGTAATAATTGAAGAAGAGGTGAGGGGGAGAGAGATAGAAGTGTCAGTATTGGGCAACGAAGACCCCATTGCGTCTGTGCCGGGGGAAATAGTTCCGGTGGGGCATGAGTTTTATGACTATGAGGCTAAGTATCTGGATGAAAATGGGGCGAGATTGGAAATTCCTGCTAAGTTGCAATGGTCCAAAGTGGCAGAGGTACAAAGGGTTGCGATTAAAGCCTACAAAACTTTGGAGTGCTGTGGGATGGCCAGGGTGGATATGTTTTTGACATCGACTGGGAAAATAGTCGTGAATGAAATAAACACTCTGCCGGGATTTACTAGTATATCCATGTATCCGAAACTGTGGGAAGCATCAGGATTGTCTTACTCAAAATTGTTGGATCGATTAATCGAACTGGCGATTGAGAAGAAGAGACAGAAGGACAAGCTAAAAAGAAGCTATAATTAAGTTTGTTGTTTCGGAAGTACCATTTTGAGAGCAGCTATTGCAATTTCGTGACCTTCTGCCCGTTGTCTATTGTCCCATTGTTGTTCTCTGGTAAGTGCTTGGAGTCTCATGAGGCCGTTTGAGAATTCGTAGGTTTCTAACTCGGGCATTTCAGATCTAAGAAGAGTCTCTTGCACCCTGGAAAGAGTTTCACCCGTTCTGCGGTCGTCGTTGAACCAGGTTCCAGCGATGCCATTATATTCTTCAGTCTGTACTTTGCAGCGCTTCAAAGCGTTTTCATGAGCTTGCAGCAATAATTCATTTTTGGCCTGAGGGGATAATTCAACTAAGTTTAAAATTGTTTGTAAGGCTTCAACTTGACCGATGGCTGCAAGATTCCCTGCTGCGGCTTCTAATCGATTATAGACCTGTTCTGGTGTGTATCTCTGATCCTCTGCCATTGCACTATTGTATCATTTTAAACTACTTTTACCTCATACTCGAGATTTATGTCAAAATTCGTTTTGATGTCCTGTCGCATTAGTTCGGCATATTCACAGATCTCCTGACCAGTGGCTCCGCCGAGATTGATCACATACAAAGCTTGGTTAGGTGAGGTGGAGACACGTCCTACAGTTTTACCTTTCCAGCCTAGAACGTCTAGCAATTTTCCTGCTGGAATCTTTACTTTTTCTGGTAAGTTTTGATCAGACACATACTCTAACTTTTCTTGTGGGTACCACTGAAGTCCGGGGATGTTTGAAGCCAGAAGCTGGTATTTTTCTTTCGTCACAACAGGATTTTTGAAAAAGCTGCCTGCGGTACCTATCGATTCGGGATTAGGTAGTTTTGAATTTCTGATTTTTAGTATTGTGTCATAAACGTCTTTCAGGGTCGGATTATCTATCTTTGCTAATTCGGACTGGAGAGAGACGCGACTGTCAAAATAGCTGGCGTTTATTTGAGGATTTTTTGAGAGTCTGTAAACTACGTTTGTAATCAGAAAGTTTGGCTGGTGTTTGAAGAGGCTAGTTCGGTAATCGAACTCACATTTTGAATTTGTAAGGACTAAACCTTTTTTGCTCACGACATCGAAAACACTGACATTTTGAATTACATCTTGTTGGTTGCCACCATAGGCTGCGATGTTTCCAGCCACTGCTCCGCCAATTGTACTGGGGATGCCGGCCATGTTTTCTAAGCCTGAGAGATTTTGATCCACAGACCAAGTTACTAGATCTTGCCAGTTTTCTCCTGCTGCTACCTCGATGTCCACATAATCAGCGGTTTCTTTGACTGTCTTGCGACCTTTTAAATTGATTTTGATAACAGTCCCTGGAAAATCGTGGGTGAATAAGATATTTGCACCGAGTCCTAAGAACAGGAAGGGCTCGGAGGGGTTGATCTGGGTAAGATCAGAATGGTCATTTATTTCGAGAAAATTTTTGGTGTGAGCTGAGACGTGGAGAGTGTTGAGGTGTGATAAATCAAACATTTAGACCTCCTCGATGCTGGCTCCTAAGGAAATGAGATTTTTTACAAAGTTTGGGTGGCCGCGGTGGAGTGAGTCAGCATTTTTGATTGTAGTTTCGCCCTCTGCAATGAACGCCGCCATACACATGCTGATTACAGCTCGGATGATGTAAGGGGCTTCGAGGGTAGCGCCTGATAGTTTGTTGCCACCGGCGACTATGACTCGGTGAGGGTCGCACATAGTGAGGTTGGCGCCCATTTTTAGAAACTCTGAAGTCCAGAATAAACCTGATTCGTACATCCAGTTGTGAAAAAGAGCTGTGCCTGTGGGAGAGGCGAGAGCTAGAGGAATAAAAAGGGGAAGCATGTCTACGGGAAGCGCTGGCCATGGTTGAGCTCTCACGATCATGGCTGAATCGGTCCTGGTGATTTTTGGATGTTGATTTGGATCTAGTATGGCTGTGTCATTTTCGTAGCGAATGTTGATGCCGAATTTGGCAAATTCACGATTGATAGAAATAAACTGTTCTGGAATGGCATTTGAAACTGAAACCCCCCCACCTGTTAATGCTCCAAGACTTAAGAAAGTACTGATCTCATAATGATCGGAGATAACGTGATGATCTACTGGCGAGAGCGTGTGACCCCCATCGATTGTGATGACACTACTGCCGATGCCCTGGATTTTGGCCCCACATTTGTTTAGAAAATTGCACAGGTCTTGGACATTGGGTTCAGTGGCGGCATTGAAAATGGTGGTAATCCCCGGAAGGCTGGTAGCAAACATAATGACGTTTTCGGTGACTGTGGGGCTGGTCTCTAAAAGCCAGATGAGTCCTGACTTGGCAGAAGATGAATCTAACACTACACGATTTTCTTCAGCTTTGACCTTGACCCCCAAGTCCTCAAAAGCTTGGTAGTGAGCGTCTATGGGCCTGGCTCCTAAGGTGCATCCAGCTGGCTGCTCTGAGCTCTCGGCTTTTTTGAAACGAGCCAGAAGTGGTCCCCAGAGAAGAGTAGTGCCGCGAATGCCTTTGGTCGTGGCTAAGCCCTCTTGGCTAACTGAATTGTGGGAAACCTGAGAGTTGTCTATGGTCACCGTCTGGGTGGGTTTGTCCCAGACGATTTTGCTACCCAGTTGTGTAAGAATCTCGATTAGACGGGTGACGTCTGTAATGTCAGGGACATTGGTATACGTGACTGGCTTGTCGAACAAAAGTGAGGCAGGAATGAGAGCAACTATGGAATTTTTTGAACCTGATGGAGTAATTTTTCCTGAAATAACCTGACCACCTTTGATCTTAATATCCATGGGAGATTTATTATACGTGTTTGATCAAGGAGAAAAGAGGACCTTGTTTATATGCCTGACTGTCTTGAGGGGAAAGTAGTGCGTGTATTGCACACACAACTGGGATAACTGTTACATCGTATGAACCGGCGTCGGGTTGTTCTCCCTGAGATGCGCATATTGGACATTGATTTATAGTTTGCAGGGGTTTGTGTACTTTTGGACCAAGATCAGGGCTTGTCATTGTCACTATTTTACATCCTGTAGTACAATTGATCAATGTCGCCTGAAGGTGAATCTGGAGAAAAGCTGAGAGCCTCGGTGGAGAAATACAGGAATTTGAGGCCATTGAACTTAGTGCCAGGTGTACAGTACGGTTTCTCTGATGCTTCGTTTGGGAATATGGCTTATTCGAAAGCAGATCAGTGGCCAGGACAAGATGTTGGCGCAAATAGACGCAGGTTTGCACAAATTGCCGGTTTTGATGAGAAGGATATGGTTGTGATGTCTCCGGTGCACGGATTGAACATATTAAATGTTGGCCGAGACGATATTGGAAAGAATTTGCCAGTTGCCGATGGACTGATTACGACAGAACCAAACGTTGTCTTGGGACTGTGTCCGGCCGATTGTGGACCAATACTTATTTCTAATAGAAATGCCGATTTTGTTGCATTGCTACATGCCGGATTACAAGGGGCTGAAAAAGGAATAATTTCTAAAGGGGTAAAAATGCTTGGAGAGATGGGGTTTGATCCGAGGGAAATGGTTGCAGGGGTGGGCCCTATGATAGGGTGTTATCCGGGAACTTGGATTGATACAAACACACCCGATTTATGGATGCCTCACATAGATGTTCCAGGGGTGGGATTGTCAGGCGTGGAAGTAGTTAGGGTTGGAGAAAGTTTTAGAATTAAGCCTAAGAATTCAGGTGATGTAATGTGGGTCGAGATGCAAAATTTCTGCAGAGACGGATTGGAGAATGCTGGAATACCAAAAGAAAATATAGGAGTTTCGGGGTTCTGTACTTCTTGTGGGGCAGAGCAAGGTACGGCTTTTTCCCATACAGTCTCTGTTCGTGACAGCAAGCCTATTGGAAGATTCTTGGCCGAAGTGGAGATTGCGCGTTAGAATGATGATATGAAGTGGGAAGGAAGAAAAGTAGCAATTTTGGGTTGGGCAGTTGATACGCGGGATGTTTCGGATTGGCTGGCCGGGCAGGGAGCGAAGATAACGGTTTATGACAAAAAGAGTGAAATGGAAGGAAAACGAGAAGATTTTGAATGGAGGTTGGGCCAAGACGAGTTTCTTGAATTAGAGAAATTTGATGTGATTGTGAGAACGCCTGGGATTCACAGATATAGACAGGATTTGATTGATGCTGAAAAAGCTGGTGTGGAGATAACTTCAAAGACGAAAATTTTCTTTGATGTGTGTCCGGCAAAAATAATTGGTGTGACTGGTACAAAGGGTAAGGGGACAACCTCGACTTTGATTTATGAGATGTTGAAAGCTGCTGGAAAAGATGTGTACATAGCGGGGAACATCGGTTTGGGAATGTTTGATTTTTTTGACAAATTAAACTCAGAATCGTGGATGGTTTTGGAATTGTCATCTGCTCAGCTTATGGATTTACACAAGTCACCCCATATTGCAGCAGTGGTGATGACTACTTCAGACCACTTGGATTGGCATAAATCACTGGAAGAATATTTGGACTCTAAGGCCAATCTGACTAGATATCAAAAAGATACAGATTGGACTGTTATTAACAGTGGATATGAAGGCTCAAAATGGGTGGGAAGCCAGGGGGAAGGGAAAAAGGTGTTTGTGTCCCCGGATGATTTTGTAGGAAAAATACGTATGAAGGGAGAGCATCAGAGACAGAACGTAGCTGTGGCTGCGGCAGTGGCCAAGATAGTGGGAGTCGACGAGAAGATAATTCATCTGGTGGCAGAATCTTTTAAGGGTCTCGAACATAGGCTGGAGGAAGTAGCGACCGTGAATGGAGTAACTTATTATGATGATTCGATTTCTACTGTGCCGGAGACGGCAATTGCTGCAATAAGATCCTTTGAAGAGTCAATTGTGCTGATTGCTGGTGGAAGCGAAAAAGGATCTGATTTTTCCGAGTTGGGAAAAGAGATCGTGAAGTGTGGGCATATACGAGCTGTAATGCTGATTGGAGAGATGGCTGATCGAATTGAAAAGGCGATAGAGGAAGCGGGGGGCGGAATAAATTTAGTAAAAGGGCTAAAAAACATGCAAGATATTGTAAAGAAAACTGTAGAGTTGGCCCAACCTGGAGACGTAGTGGTCTTATCACCGGCTGCTGCGAGTTTTGATATGTTTAAGAGTTATAAAGACAGAGGAGATCAATTTAAGTCAGAGGTAAACAATCTTAAAGCGCTTGGAGAATAAGCTCACAGAGTTGATGGCCGGAGATTGAGCTCATAACCAAAATTACATCGGTTGGTTTGGCTTCCGTTCCAAGAGTAGCAGCAATATCTGTGAACTCGTTTATTAGTCGAGCTTTATTTCCTGGTAAATGGGCGTTGATATAGTCAACCAAGTTTTGGCTAGAAAAATCACCTGGATCCTTTTCTCTCGAGGCGAAAGTTTTAGCAAAGATTATTTCGTCGGCTTGTTTTAATGAAGGGGGTAGTTCTGATAGAAGAGTTTTTAGTCTGCTGAAGGTGTGAGGTTCAATAACTGCCCAGATTTTTGAATTTGGATTTTGTTCTTTGACGCCTGCAATGGTGGCAGCGAAAGCAGTAGGGTGGTTGCCGTAGTCATCGTAGACCTTAATATTGTTTTTTTCTCCAACAAGCTCCATACGTCTAGCAGTGCCTTGAAATGAAGCAAGAGTTCTAGCTATGGTTTCAGCTGGGATTTTTAACACTTCTGCCAGCTTGATGATACCTAATGCGTTACTTTTGTTGTGGTCTCCTGCGACAGATATTTTATAATTGTAATTTGGAAATTCTTTTAGAGAATAAGGGACAAGCTTAATATCTTGTCTGGTGATTTGAGGGAGTATGTCCAATATACCTTGGGAATCGGCATTGTATATAAGAGTGCCTTCGGATTGTAGATTGTTGATAAAAGAGAGATGGGTTTTTTGCAGATTTTCCAATGTTGAAAAGTATTCAGGATGGTCTAATTCGATGTTGTTAAGAATAATTATATTTGGGTGATATGAGATAAAATTGTCATGAAATTCATCTGCCTCACTCACAAAGTAATTACCCTGACCTAATCGGATGTTGTTTTGCCATTCTTTGACAGTTGCACCTACTTCTACTGTAGGGTCGAATCCGGAATTTTCTAAAAGTAGACCAGCCATGGTAGTAGTTGTTGATTTACCATGTGTGCCGGCGATGCAAATCAATGTTTTGCCTTCATGGAGATATCTGCCCATGAATTCTTGCCATTTCATAAGGATCCCTCGTTCTTTGGCTTTTACCACTTCGGGGTGGGAATCACTTTTGTAAAAAACAGCAGGAGTAACCGCCAAGATATCGATACCCTCGAGATGGTCTTCGGAGTGACCGGAGTGAATATTGATACCAAGCTTTTTTAGAGGTTCAATGTAATTTGAATCTACTTTGAGATCGCAGCCTGAGACTTTGTAGCCTAGATGGTGGGCGATTTGGGCCACTGCGGACATACCTGAGCCAGCTATGCCCATGAAGTGAACTTTTGAGGGCTGTTTCATTGGCAATCAGAGTATAACATTGGGATATAATAAATCTATGCAGGTTTTTTTGGGATTGGCGCTTTTGACCTTTGGAATTACTTTTGCTTTGTACATTCCATTTATCAACTTCTTGTACAAAGCTAAATTTATTCGGGGAAAAGAGACGGAAGAAGTGCGAAAAAATGCATCCGCAAATTTTTATAAGATGCGGGAGATTCACTCTAAAAAAATTGGAACGCCTACTGGAGGAGGGATACTGCAAGCGATAGTGCTTATGACAATGTTTGCCCTGACAGTTGGATGGGTGGGGACAAATATTCGAGGACTACTGTCCGGATACAGCTTTTGGTGGGAAGTGGGAATTATCTTTTCGTGCTTTATATCGTTTGGAATACTGGGATTTTATGACGATCTGATCAAGATATTTGGGTATGAAAAATCAGGGTTCTTTGGCCTGCGGATGAGACAGAAACTCTTGATTCAAGTTGCCCTGGCTGCAATCGTCGCTGGGCTCATGCACTGGGGACTGAAAATCGATTTTGTATACGTGCCGTTTTGGGGAATTGTGAGACTTGGGATTGGATACTTCTTTTTGGCTACATTTTTGATTGTCGCTTTTGCAAATGCATTTGATATTACAGATGGCCTAGACGGATTATCCAATGGACTGCTATTTATTTGTTTACTCGCTTTTTGGGCGATTGCGGCAGTAAACCTGGATGGGGTGTTATCACTTTTTATCGCTTTGTGGGTCGGAGTCGTGGGAGCATTTTTGTATTTCAATATTTGGCCGGCTCGTATAATGCTTGGGAATACGGGAGGATTGGCTTTTGGGGCGACACTCGCAGTCATAGGTCTTTTGTCTGGCAAGATACTGGCGCTTCTTATTATCGCTGGACTATTTGTAGTGGACGGGGGATCGAGCTTGATACAAATCCTCTCTAAAAAACTAAGAAATGGTAAAAGGGTGTTTCCAATTGCTCCTATTCATCATTGGTTGGAAATTATTGGTTGGGAAGAACCCAAGATTGTGGCGCGGGCGTGGCTCGCTGGAATTGCACTGGCTATATTTGGACTGTGGTTGGCATTTCTCTAAAATTGGTTGTCAAGAATCACGTCCGTTACAAGACTACCGAATTCATACGCTTCGATTTCATAGGGAACGTTATTGTAACCTAGAGTGAAAAATTGGTAGGTGTATTTGATATCAAATTTTAGAAAACCCTCTTTTTTGTATTGAGCGGTGTGGACAAGCTCATGTGCGAAAGTGGGTACATCGAGGCTGGTCATCTGAGAAGTGAGAAAAACGTTTTGTCCCCAAGTTATTGCCCAGGGTTTTATCCCAAATATCGTAAAAAATGATGTAAATAGACGAGTTAACCAACTGTCTTGGTAAAAACGAACGTTTCTAACATATGAGGGTTCCAAAACATAACCATATTTGTGATTTTTGATCTGAGGGTTTTCGATCAATCCCCAGTAACCAATAAAATTAATTGTACTTTCTGGGGAGAACCGCTTGGTTTCGTTTTGGACAATCAGGATCAAGAGTGCGACTGCTAGGATCGTGAAAATAACCAAGATTAAACGGCGCATTTGATAGAATTGTAGTGTGTTGAAGTGGTACGTGCAAAGGATAA
Source organism: uncultured Gammaproteobacteria bacterium (assembly GCA_964543035.1). GTDB lineage: Bacteria > Patescibacteriota > Microgenomatia > CAZETR01 > Amesbacteraceae > CAYHIN01. The sequence goes on from CAZIVL010000002.1 coordinate 201,281, forward strand.
AAAACATCTGGCATTGGGTGAGGTCCTTGTTTTGGGTGGTCTACTATGGCTATCCTGCCCGTAAACTTACTGTAATTGGTGTTACGGGAACGGATGGGAAGACGACGACGTCTACCCTAATCTATGAAATACTGCAGGCTGCAGGAATAAAGACCGGTCTGATCACAACTGTGTCAGCCAGGATTGGGGATGAGGAGCTGGATACTGGACTACATACGACTAATCCAGATGCAAAGCATCTGCAGCCAATTCTCAAAAAGATGGTAGAGAAGGGGATTACGCATGTTGTACTTGAAGTGACGGCTCACGGATTGGATCAACATCGGGTGCTAGGATGCAACTTCAAAATAGCAGTATTCACAAATATCTCGCACGAGCATCTGGATGATTTTGGGACTATGGAAAAGTATGCTGCGGCGAAAGCAAAACTGTTCAGAAGTGTTGAATACGCTGTTGTGAACAAAGACGATGAACACTTGGACTGGATCCTTCCCCCGCAGCTGCGGGGTCAGGATGACACGAAAGTGATCGAGTATGGGAAAGCAGAAATAAAAGAAGTAAGCGAGCCTTTGAAGGGGGAATATAACAAATATAATATTGCAGCTTCTTTGGCTGTCGCCGAAGTATTGGGTATCAAGTATCAAGTATCGAGTATGGCGATAAAGAATTTTGGGGGAGTCTTGGGGCGGAGAGAAGAAGTGAAGAATGATAAAGGGTTCAAAGTGTATGTGGATTTTGCCCACACGCCAAATGGGCTGAAAAGTATCTTGACGCAACTGAGGTCTGAGACAAAAAAGAAACTGATCGTGGTATTTGGGTGCACCGGGGAAAGAGATCAGACTAAGCGCCCCATCATGGGGAAAATTGCTGCTGATATCGCTGATGTCGTGGTGGTTACCTCCGACGATACTAGGAGAGAAAGTCAGGACGAGATTTATGAGCAAATCGTATCTGGTATTAAGTATCAGGTATCAAGCATGGAGAAAATACACAAAATTAATGATAGGCGGGAGGCAATAAAATTTGCAATTGGGATGGCCAAAAAGGGCGATATAGTGCTACTGGCTGGTAAGGGGCATGAGAAATCGATCAACTTGGGTGGGGTGGAGCATCCTTGGTCGGATGTAGAGATCGCCCGTGATATTATAATGAACGCATGAGAAGGTGGAACATGTTTAGGAAGGACCTGGTGCAGTACGTCTTGGCATGGGGGAACTTTTTGTACAAACGGGCTTACAAATGGTTTGCCGGATTTGAGTGGGTAAAGAAACTTCTGGCCCAGGTGCTGTATAAGCAAAGAGGACGATTTACGAGACCATTTATGCACACTGCCATGGGGGGACTCGTGGCTCTGGCTGTCACACTCGCTCCGATACTGGCTTCATCGATTCCCGGAATTGGACCGGCTCTGGCTCAGGAAGAGGATCTGCCCATAAGTGTCATGGAAGCGAGCTTTACGGAAACTGCCTGGACTGCATCTGACAAGGTGCGTGATAAGACTTTGGAATATGAAGTGCAGCCAGGAGACACAGTGTCTGCCGTGGCGGAAAAATACGGGGTGTCTGCTGACACGATCCGGTGGGAAAACGGGATGACCTCTGCAAATCAAATCAAACCTGGCCAGAAGCTAAAGATCCTACCTGTGTCAGGAGTCCGGCACAAGGTAACTCGAGGGGAGACGGTGTACTCGATTGCCAAGAAATACAGCGCCAATGCTCAGGCGATAGTCGATTTTCCTTTTAATACCTTTGCTGACAATGAGTCTTTTGCCTTGGAAGTGGGGCAGGACCTAATCGTGCCGGATGGTAAGAAACCGAGTGAAGTGCCGTGGTCGCCACTTCAGAATGTGGCGCGCAGGACCCCTGATGCGGGAGCCGTGTCTGCAATTGGGCAGTTTGCTTGGCCCATGGGAGGAGTCATCACCCAGAACTTCGCTTGGTATCACCGAGGTGTGGATATTGCGACCGCGCATGGGACACCGATTGTGGCTGCTGACTCTGGCCGGGTAACCGTGGCTGGTTGGCCGGACAATGGAGGGTATGGGAACCGGGTGATGATAGATCATGGCAATGGTTACACGACTCTGTATGCCCACATGTCCAAAATCTATGTAACTGCCGGACAGACGGTAAAACGAGGCGACACACTAGGTCTGGAGGGGTCTACAGGGCGCTCAACTGGCCCACACTTGCACTTTGAGATCAGGAAAAATGGGGTGTTTGTAAGCCCCTTGCAGTACCTAAAGTAAGGCCAGATGGACCATTTGTGGTACAATACACCCTAGAACCCAAGTTTTTGAAAGCCCTTGGGACTAACTAAAAGGAGGTGAATCCCAAGTGCAAGATCAACAACTAACATGTAAAGATTGTGGAAATCAGTTTGTATGGACTGTAGGTGAGCAGAAGTTCTACCAAGAAAAAGGTTTTACGAATCCTCCTACTCGTTGTCCAGACTGTAGATCCAAGAAGAAAAATGAGATGAGAGGTGGTGGAAACGATCGTGGTGGAAACCGAGTGAGCTTTACTATTACCTGTTCTAATTGTGGCAAGCAAGACACTGTACCGTTTGAACCCCGTGGTGACAGACCAGTTTTGTGTCGCGATTGTTTCAGGAGTAACAAGAGCCACTAAACGCTTCGCGTTTAAAAAAGAAAACCCCGCTGACGAGCGGGGTTTTTGTTTGTGGATTCTAGGGGAATATGAAAGGAGACCTACCACTCGCTTACGCTTGTGGATCCTTTCATACTTCTCACTTCGTTCGCAGTTGAACAATTCCTCCTGGGACAAAAAAATTCCAGGATAAACCCTGGAATTTCTTTGTGGACCCTAGGGGAATTGAACCCCTTTCTCATCCATGCCATGGACGCATTCTACCGGTGAACTAAGGGCCCTTGGACTGAGGCTATTTTAGCAAATATGTTTATATTTGGGACGTTGGAGGATGATTGATGTGCGCATTGAACCTGTTTTCGAGTTTCCAACGACCTTTGTCTAAAGCTCCTACAGAAAATTCCAAATCTTTCCTAAGTTTGTTTATAGCCCTTGTCACTGGTTTTAACTCGTCTTTTACAATGGAACGAACGATCTGAGAGGTTTGAATTTGAATCTCCTCTTTTACAGCGGTGCGAATGTTGGATAGATCGGATTTGGTAAGCATGTTCTAAAGATATGATATGGAAAGTGGGGTGTCAATTGCGATTTTTAGCGCTCCATTTGCGTAAATCAACAAAAGCCTTGGTTACGCTTTGCATCGGACTGGTGGGGAGATTTGAGATAGGATGCCACTCGATTTTTGCCACATCATCGTGGACTATGGGTGTACCGGTTGTGATTTTTCCCACAAAGAAGATATCAAGAGTTTTGATATGTTTGGAGCCATACTCGTTTATATAGAAGCCTAACAAATCAAAGATTTTTATTTCTACACCCAACTCTTCTGTGATCTCTCTTCTTATTCCAGTTTCTGGTAGTTCGCCATTTTCTAAGAAGCCTCCCGGGATGTCATATTTACCTTTGTAAGGTTCGATGCCGCGTTTTGTTAACAGTACAAGGTCATTTTTTATTAAAAAAATACCTACGCAAGGTTTGGAATTTTGAAAAAAAATGAATTTACATGAGGTGCATTTGGGATATGGGCCAGATAGATCAAGAATGGCTCCGCACTTGGGACAGAAATGATAAGGAAAATCATCCATGTGGACCATGGGGGGATCGCACCCCCGTATCCGCAATGCGAATGCGGCGCACTACTACTATGCTAATGGCCCAGTGGCAGTGATTTTAACAAATACTCACTGGATGGGGCCGGAGATCGGTGTGGGGGTCGGTTCTGGACCGAGTTCTGAAGGCAATTGAATAGGTGTAATCTTGGGTGATGGAAGTAGCTCGGGAGTTTCTAGCTCGGTAGGAGCCGGAATTGCTGGAATGTTGGATGGCTCTTGAGGGAGGCCAGCGAGCTTTTTTAGATTTTCGAGCTCGGACGAGGCTTTGGCATAGTCGGCGGAGGTATTGTCTACAAGTTTCACTACTTGGGTCATGGACTCGACTGCCTTGGGATAATCTTTTTTCTCGCGGTAGGCGGCTGATAGATTGTAATAGGCATTGGCCAGATCTGGCTTGAGCTCAATGGCTTGGCCAAAGAGCTTGATGGCGTCATCGTAGTTTTTTAGCGAGAAAAAGATTCCACCGGTGGCAATGCGCAGATTTGGATTGGTTGGGTCTAGGCGAATGGCTTGGGCATAGGTGGTCAGTGTCCAGTCCTCGGCCCCCTGGGCGGATCCGATCAGACTTTTGTAGACGGTGGCCAAGTTTTCGACATTGGCAACCTTTTTGGGATTGAGAGAGACGGCATTTTTGGCCTCTCTGATGGCAAGTTGCGCTAGCTGGGAAATGGTGGTTCGGTCAGTGTCGGTTAGGTCAGTTTTACTAGCCACTGAGTTTGCCAGCAGGAGATTGGTTTGAGAATAGGCTACGCGATAGGTGTCTTGATAAGGATTGGTCTTGTAGGCTCGTTCCAGATTGTCGTAGATGACTTTGCCATCGTTTTTTGCTGCCGCAAGAATAGATCTTTGGAAATAGACGTCTGCCAGATACACTCGATAAATGCCTACAGTCGATGGAATTGCTACGCCGAGACTAATGACCAGCACTATCCAGGGGAGGATGGCTGATTTGTGACCGGTCTCGACTGAAGCTACTAGATCAATACTGGCTTCGTGAACGAGACTTGAGCCCATGAGCTTGAGGGCGAGAGTGGCAAGGGTGAGGAGTATCATGATGAGGTATAGGACGAGAAGAGAGGTCGGAAGAAAAATTTGGCTGACAAATAGTAGGACACTACTTGTTCCCAGACCTAAGAAAAGAATGCGAAGAGGAGACTCGGAAGAAGTGCGAGAGACTTTAGTGAGTGTGGTGATGACTCTACTGACCAGAAATAGATAGGCAAAAAGACCCATGATGCCAATTGTGGCCAAGATCTCGAGATAATAATTGCTGGCATTTGCAAATCTTACGGACCAGTAAGGAGTCAGATTGTACGCTAGAGGTTTGTACTGAGTGAAACTACTAATATATGTGGAAGGGCCGGTGCCAAAGAGCGGTGAGACCTTGAGAGTCTCGAGAGCAATGGCCCAAGAAGTGGAGATAGGCAGGAAAATGGGTTTGTTTGTGGAACTTGCGCCAAATAGTCTGTATCCCAAGAGACTTGAGCCGCCGACTGTCAATAAGAGGACTGCCCCAAGAAACAACGATCTGGGAGAACCAAGCTTTTCTTTTACTAAAAGTGTGAGGAGGGCTGGAACACAACTGGCCAAAGCAATAAGAGTGGTGAGACTGCCGCCAGTCGGGGTCCAAAGATTTGATCTCAAAAATCCTGCAGGCAAAAGTGATGTGATAAGGCCAGATCCCCAAATCAGAGTCAAAATGGCCAGAAGTGAGATAGAGGCTAGTAAGCTGTAGAACAAGATCTCTAGCTGACGCCTGGTCTTGATAATATTTGTGGCTACAAAAAATATAACGACTAGGGAAATCACGGCCCCGGTTTGGCCAGGATCAAACAGTGCGTCTACGCGGTTGGGAGAAGACATTATTGTAGAAGCAATCCAAGAAGCCAAGAATATTGCCAATGGTAGGCCGAAGGGGGATCTGACAAGCTTTACTTGTTTGGAAAGAACTGTACTGATGGACCATGAAACCAAAAGTATAACTGCACTGATCATAAGAAGCGTTTGTTTGTTGAAATCGTAGATCTCCTGGGTAAAAGGCAAAAAGAATATGGGTGTCAGAAAAATGGTGATGGTTAGGATCCAGAAGGAAATCTTGTTCATAATCTATTATTAGGATGTATAAGCAAGCAAGTCAAGAAGAAATATGTATGAGGTCAGACCTATTGTATACTAGGACTGACCTATGCCGTCTAAATACAGAATCAAGGATTATGAAAGTAATTGCTATTACCATATATATAATAGAGGAATAGATGGAAAGGTCGTTTTTGGAGACGAACAAGATTATCTGTATTTTGAAAAGCTGCTAGCTGGATATCTAGAACAAGTGCAACAGGAGACTGGACCATATAAAGAAGCAAAGCCCTCGCTGATAAAAAGAAAACTACAAATGAGCTTGATGGGGAAAGTCACATTAATCGCGTATTGCCTAATGCCTGATCATTATCACTTGCTAGTTAAGCAAGATGATCCAATCGGGATTACAAAACTAGTTAGACGGCTGATGACTGGGTATGTGATGTATTTTAATAAGAGATACGGGAGGAGGGGGCCGCTTTTTGAAAATGTGTATCGGGCAGTAAAGACCTCTGATGAGAAACAGGTGATGGCAGTGGGGAGACTGATCCACCTAAACCCGAGAAACAGGGAAAAAAAGCGATTCGGGCTAGTAGAGACGATTTCGGGTACCAACCCCCAGGAGTACCCATACTCAAGTTATAAGAGATATATAGGTACTAATAACAATAACTGGGTAAATCCTGTATATGGGGGAATGAGCGTAGAAGAGTACCGAAGATATGTCGAATCGCCCAAATCTGAGGCTGATTCGGAAATAAATGAGTTGATGATAGATGAGTAAAAGAGGGATTTAAGACTGTCGAGTATTATCTGTACTCTGATTTGAATTATCTTTTGGCAAGTCGAGGGCGATGTCAGTACTGATCGCAAGTTTGCCATCTGGTCCCTGAACAAAGGTTAAGGGTATTATTGTCTCTTCACGATTGCCCTCCTCGTCATATACTTGGACTTCCTTAACTTGATTACCGTGAGTGGGATTGTCGATGCCCATTGGTTGATTATAGAGCAGAGCACTGGTTTTTCAACCTGTAGTCATGAAAATTGACCCGCTGGGGGACGATTTGAGGGACTTTATTGATTGTTTGTTGTTAGTTGTAGGTTGTCTGCAAAAATTGGTGCTTGGTGACGAGAAGTTATAGGTTAAACCTAGAGTAAACTATAAGACTGTCTTGTAGTTGTGTAAGCAGAGATGAAAGGAGTGTGCTAATGAGTGACAGGTAGAAGCGAGTGGCATATAATTTGGGAATGACTAGCGCTAAATACAATTTTTCGGAAGTTGAGGCTAAATGGCAGAAAAAGTGGGATGAGGAGAAGATTTATAAGGCTAAAGGTCAGGGCGATAAAAAATATATCCTCGCTATGTTTCCATACCCATCTGGTGCTGGCATCCATGTAGGACATTTGACAGGCTACATTGGGGCAGAGGTGGTCTCGAGATATTTTAGGATGAAGGGTTATGACGTAATGTTTCCAATCGGATGGGATGCGTTTGGTTTACCAGCTGAGAATTATGCGATCAAGCACGGAGTCCATCCGGATAAGTCTACGCACGACAATATCGCCAACTTTATTAAACAGCTGAAGGGGCCGGGGCTGGCATACGATTGGAGTAGGGTAATAGATACGAGTAGCCCCGAGTACATGAAGTGGTCGCAGTGGCTATTTATTAAACTCTTTGAGAAGGGTTTGGCCTATAAGGCTCTCGCTTCGGTAAACTGGTGTCCATCCTGCGAAACTGTGCTTGCTAACGAACAGGTGGTAGATGACAAATGCGAGAGATGCGACAGTGTAGTTGAATCAAGACAGATGGAGCAGTGGTTTTTTAGGATAACCGACTATAGCGAGAGGCTACTTATGGGTTTGAACAATATTGACTGGCCAGCTTCAACTAAAGCCATGCAGAGGAATTGGATTGGGAAGAAAGAAGGTTATACGATCAAATTTGAGGGGATCCTGCCTGCCGGCAGGCAGGTTGCGGTCTTTACCACTCGTCCGGATACTCTGAATAGTGCGACTTTTGTGGCATTGGCAGTTGATTACCCCGGAGTGATAGAGCTGGCAAGTAAAGAAAAGAAGCCTCAAGTAGAGCAATTCTTAAAAAGGACTTGGACACAAGAAACGAGAGATAAAACCAAAGAGGGCATGAATCTGGGGATTACTGTAACTAATCCTTTGACGGGGGATCAAATTCCCGTATGGGTGACTAACTATGTGACTATGGATTTTGGGACTGGGGCGATCATGGGAGTGCCTGGTCATGATTCCCGCGACAACGAGTTTGCTAGTAAGTATCAGATTGATATAGTAAACAAAGAGCCCGATGCTACACTTGCGGAAAAAATAATTAAAGAAGGTTGGGGAAAAAAGAAGGTAAATTACCATTTGCGAGACTGGTTGATTAGTAGACAAAGATATTGGGGAGCGCCAATACCAATGATTTGGTGTGAGAAATGTGGATGGAACCCTGTCTCTGAGAAAGATTTGCCAGTCAAGTTGCCGATGGATGTTGAATTTAGGCCTACTGGTGAATCGCCACTGGCTGGATCTAAGGAATTTCAAGAGGGGGTGGCGTGTCCAAACTGTGGTGGAAAGGGAAGAAGAGAAGTGGATACCATGGATACGTTTATGGATTCTTCTTGGTACTTTTTGAGGTTTTGTGATCCATTTAATACTAGTGAACCTTGGAGTGCGGAATCTATTAAGAAGTGGATGCCGGTTGATTTGTATATAGGTGGAGATCATGCGACCACGCATTTGATTTACGCCCGATTCGTGATGATGGCCTTGTATGACATGGGGTTGGTATTTCAGGAGGAACCCTTCCCTCGTTTTTACAAGAATGGGCATCTGTTGGGTGAAGACAATCGGAAGATGAGCAAGAGATGGGGAAACGTGGTCGATCCGGTAGAAATGGTCAATAAGTTTGGCGCTGATGCACTACGTACTTATGAAATGTTTATGGGGCCATTGGATGCAACCATGGTTTGGAGTACCTCTGGAATTGAGGGGGTAGCAAGATTTTTGAGCAGAGTTCAGAAGCTGATTGAGAATGAAGAACGACCAGAAGTCAGTAGTGCCGAGGCTAAATTGACTATGAGTCGGTTAATTACTAAGGTTGAAAAGGATATCAATGTTTTGAAGCTGAACACAGCAATCGCCGCATGTATGTCGTGGGTGAACTGGTGGTCTGATCATAAGACGGAAGTGGGTCGAGATTTGACTTTGGCTTTTGTAAAAATACTTGCTCCCTTTGCACCGTTTTTGGCAGAAGAGATGTATCAGCGCTTGAAGGATTCGAGTGACAAATTTGAATCTGTGCACACCAGCTCCTGGCCGGTGATGGAATATGATCAGGCTAGCGAACAGGTAAAGATCATTGTACAGGTGGATGGAAGAGTACGATTTGTGAGTGAGGGACCGATCACTGAAGCTGAAGCTCGAGAGAAAGTAGGGAAGTATTTGGTGGGTGACTACAAAGTTGTGCAGATTCCGGGAAAAGTAATAAACTTTGTGAGTGAGGGACACAAGTAAACAAGCGATTGTCTTTGCGCTATTTGGAGGTATTTTGATAGGGTTGGGTGTGTTTTTTTGGAAATCGGGGGGATTAGAAATAAATACAAACATTCAAATACTAAATTACGAATCGGAGATTCGCTCTTCGCGTAAGAACCAAATAAATACCAAAAACGAAAGACTAAAGACAAATATAAATATTGCAACGCAAGTAGAACTGGAGGCCTTGCCCAGAATTGGTGAGGTGACGGCGAGAAAGATAATGGGTGGGAGGCCATATGTGAATACGCGTGAGCTGGTAGAAAGAAAGATACTGGGGGAAAAGGCGTACGATGAGATTAGAGATTTGATAGCTGTGGAATGAGCAAGAAACTAGCGGTATTTGGACTGTTACTAGTATTTGGGGGAAGCTTGTTTTTGCGACATGACTTTGAGGGGCTTGTTAAGTCTTGGTTACCGGGGGACGAGGCAGGACTTGCTTCTGGAATCCTCCTGGGAGGATCTGGCAAGCTAAGTAGCCCGGCCAAAGAAGCATATAGACGAGTGGGGATGCTACATGTGGTGGCAGCGTCTGGATACAATGTCACAATAATTGCGGGGTTAACAATGGTGATTGCCGTCAAACTGGTATCCAGGAGGTGGGCGATACTGTTTGTGATAGTTAGTGTGGTTTTGTATATGTATCTGGCGGGAATGACAGCGTCAGTCGTGCGAGCTGGGATTATGGCAATCTGTACATATATTGCCTTGATGTTTGGGAGACCTGCCGATGGTTACTGGGTATTGGGGCTGGTATCAGGACTTATGATACTGATTAATCCGGGGTATGTGAGTGATATTGGATTTTTGCTGTCGGTGGCGGCGACTGTGGGAGTGCTTTCTTCTCATGTCATCCCGACCGAGTTTGAAAAACGAGTGGAGGGATCCCTCGACTTGCTGCGCTCGCTCGGGATGACAATAAAAAATGATCTAAAGACTACCTTGTGGGCACAGGCATTTACGACACCCATTATCTTGCATTATTTTGGTGATCTGAGCCTGATTGCACCAGTAACTAATGCTCTTATGCTCTGGATGGTGCCTATTGTGATGCAGATCATGTTAGTTGCCTTGGGAGTGGGTGTGGTGTGGCCGTTTTTTGGCCAACTGATCTCATTTTTGGCATATCCTTTTTTGCGGATTCTGAATCTGGGAGCACAGTTTTTTTCAGAGCTGCCACTGGCGAGTATCAGTGTTGGGAAGATGTCTTTGGCCTGGGTGGGAGCATATTATGTGGTCTTAATTGCTCTAATTAGTCTAATTAACCTAAAAAGAAGAGGATGAAATATCTGATTATTGGTCTGACTCTCGTGTTGATAGCCGTGTGGACGGCGGTCATTGTGCTGCCTGATGACAAGCTGCATGTGGTCGTATGCGATGTGGGGCAGGGGGACGCGATACTGGTGTGGCAAGGATATATCCAGATGCTCGTGGACTCGGGTCCTAATAATGATGTGCAGGCATGTCTAGGAGCACATATACCGTTTTACGATCGGAAGCTTGATCTGGTGATCCTTACACATCCCGATTCTGATCATGTAGGAGGAATGGCTGAGGTGGTGGCCAGATACAGGATCGGAAAATTTGTGACAGTGCCTATTGGCACACAAACGACTGCATATCAAAACCTAATGCGGCAAACCACAAACCACAATGTCCAGATAACAAATGTATATGCCGGGGATGAAATACGTTTTGGGGATATGAGGTTTGAGGTAGTGTGGCCCGCCAAGTCTTTTGTGGCGAATAACACCCCCTCTGATCCCCCTCTTGCTTCAAGAGGGGGAAGTGTATTGGGTTTAAGTACGATTGGGGCGGGGACAAATGAGTTTTCGATAGGGGGAGTCCTTCGATTTGGGGAATTTGACATGATGTTTACGGGAGACGCGGATATTGCGATTCTGGATGATCAACTCGCCACGGGGCTCTTGTCTGATGTGGATGTACTAAAGGTTGCTCATCACGGCAGCAAGTTTGGGACGACTTCCTCCTGGCTAGCGGCTGTCAGGCCCGAACTGGCTGTGGTGTCTGTGGGTAAGAATAATCGTTATGGGCATCCGACTGACGAAGTAATGAAGTTATTGAGTGATTTTGAGATTAAGATCATGAGAACTGATCTGGAAGGGGAGATTGAGATTGTGAGTGATGGGGTGGGGTGGAGGGTATACTAAGGCTGATTTTGTCTTTGAGATAAAATATTTTCAATGTTTAATCTCATTATTTCACTTTGCATTGGGTTAAAAGGTGTAGCTCCGTTGGAGATAATGTCTCGTAATTCTTGTGACCCATAGGTGTAGTCTGACATAACGCTTTTTATTGAATAAAATCCATACACTGGGTCTCCCATACATCTTTTTCCAAATGGAATTATGGGTGGGTCAATATTAGCGAATGCTTGTGCGACAAGTCCATCTATCATCGTTGTGTCGGTAAATAGTTCTGTGTTGTTTAGCTCTGGCCCCATAAATATAGGATAACTGTCCGATAATCCTCCGATCATATGCCCGGTTATTTCGTGAGCCAGGAAGTAGAGGTTATCAGGATTCTCTCCGGGTACTGTAGACATGAATGGTCCGCCTGACCCTGCCCAATCAGAGGTGTTTGCAACAAGTACGTACTGGTCTACATGTCTGACAGTGTTTACCTGAGAGATAAAGGGGTCGACCTCGTTTGATAGAGGAGCAAATAGTAATCTGTCACTTCTCTCCATGGTTAAAGGGACATTTTTTCTGAAAAACGAAAATTCTACTCTCATCCCTTTGGATAGGGCAGCTAGGTCAGAAACGACTTGGGCTAATCTCATCTCTATTTTTTCAGGGTCGTCATATCCAACAGGAACAACTAGAACCTGTAGTTTGTTGAGATCTGGGTCTGGTTGGGAGAAGTCATTTGGACCCAAATTTAAGGATTTTATTTGTTCTTCGGAACCAACGAATTGATAGTCTGATCTTAAGGGTTGGTTGTTCGTTTCTACTGCTGCTTCGGGAGTGCCTGCTGCTACTGCACTTAGGGGATCCGGGTCTGATATATCATATCTACAAAAGTCATAACTATCAGGAACTGCTGTAACCTTATATGATGTAGCTGTTGGAAAAGGGGTGGGAGTTTCTGTTGAGGTAGGAGTTTCGGAAGGAATAAACGTAGGGGTAGAAGAAGGTTCTAATTCAATTGATGGGGCAATTTCGGTTGAATTGCTGCAAGCTGCCAACAGGCTTGCTACTAGCAGTCCATATGTCGCTTTTCTATAGGACGATTTCATCTATAAATTATATCCTATAGTATCAAGTTTTGCAATTTGCTCAAATCGTTTGAGGTTTGGTGTGGACACGTGCCGGGCGTTTGAAGCTGATTGTGGTATATTTTGAATATGTCGTTGAGCTATGAGATTGTATCTAGGGATGTATTGAGTGAGGAGTGGCTACGAGAGAGGTTGGCTGATGATTTTAAAATCTTTGGAGAGATGAGAAACCCTGAGGGGAAGTTAGTTCATTTGGTGCTCAAGCCAATACATGAGAAGACGCCTGAACTACTCAAAGATGGTGTGGAATTTGGAGTTGGGTCGAATCAATTGTATGTCAGAGTGGTTGCAAGTGCATTTACTGACCTTGAGATGGAGAAGCTGATGCAAATTATTGATGTGGTGGCGCTCAAGCTGGGGGCACACATTGTAGATCCTCAGATAGGACTTGATGATATCGAACCATCGGGATTCACTGAGGCTAAATTTTTTGATTTTTCGATTGCAGGGAAGACCGTTTCAAATGAGGTCATAGCTCCTGAATTTGTGAATGTAGTAAGGAACCTGGGGAAGAGCTAAAATATATCTATGAGAATATGCTCATCGCTTTATTTGCTGACGCAATGGACGATCATATCCGCGTTTGATTGTGATGTATATGCGGATTGGAATTGATGCGAGTCGGGCGTTTGGGAGTGAGAGAACTGGGACGGAGGAGTATTCGTATCAGATGATCAAGCATCTGTTGGTTTTGCCTGAAGCTAAAAAACATGAATGGGTGCTGTATGTAAGAGAGAAGCCTGGATTCTTCGCGGAGGCTCAGAATGACAACGTTACTATAGAAAAGATTGGTATGAGGTATCTGTGGACGCAAGTGGGACTGGCTAGTAGGACCTGGATAGATAACCTGGATGTCTTGTGGGTGCCGGCTCATACGCTGCCGGTCTTGCGAAAGCCGGGACTGAAGACTGTGGTGACTGTGCATGGCATTGAATATGAGTGGCTACCAGCCTATGAGAACGCGCTACAAAGGTGGTACTTGCCTCTATCGACTCAATACGCAGTGGGGAGTGCGACCAAGATCATTGCAGTGAGCGAGTTTACGAAGAAACAATTGGTGGAAAGGCTGGGAGCGAGGGATGAAAAGATAAGTGTAATATACGAAGGAGTAGAGGGATCCCTCCACTCGGGTCGGGATGACAATGTGTTGCAAAAGTTTGGGTTGCAACATCATAAATACCTGTTGTTTGTGGGTACGGTGCAGCCGAGGAAGAATCTGGTGAGACTGATAGAGGCATATACAAGATTAAAGGGATCCCTCGACCTCGCTCGGGATGACATGATGCGTTTGGTGATCGCAGGGAAGCTGGGGTGGAATTATGAGGAAGTGGTGGAGTTGGCAAAAAAACAAAATGTACTCATTACTGGATATATTAGTGAAGCAGAAAGAGATAGTCTGCTACGGAATGCTCTAGTGTATGTACAGCCAAGTATCACGGAGGGGTTTGGACTACCTATCATAGAAGCGATGCGAGCAGGTGTGCCGGTGGTATCTAGTAATGGGGGAGCACTTTCTGAAGTAGTGGGTGATGCTGGAGTGCTATTTGATCCATATGATATCGATGACATACGAAATAAACTTCAGATGGTGCTGGAGAGTAAAGCATTGCGAAATAAACTGATAGTTGCGGGGAGTGGGCGAGTAGACAAATTTAGTTGGGAAAAAGCAGCCATGAGCACTTTTTCGATACTTACTAGCTTATAGTTATGATAAAAGCACCTATAGTAGTACAGTCGTTTATTGGGGAAGAAGTGTGTATAACTGGATCACCTGGCCACGGTTGTGGTTGTTACAAATTGTGTACAATACAGATAATGTTCAGTATTTAATGTTTTATGTCTAATCTTGTAGTAAATATGGATTGTTTGCAAAAGTCACTTTGGTTGTTAGAAATAGGGGAAACCAGTATGATGAATGTAGGTTACCTAAAAGATTTTGAGGCTAAATTATGAACGAGAGTCCGAATTATCATGATATTTTGGGGGTGAGAGTGGCTAGCAGTCTACTGCCTGAAGTGCTAGAGAAAATTGAGGAAAAAGTGGGACAAAAGGCTTCAGATAGGCCTTTTTGGATTACGACTGTAAACCCTGAAATTGTCATGAAAGCAGTGGATGATGCGAGGTATAAAGAGATTTTGAACAAGTCGGATCTGAGGATCGCCGATGGGGTGGGTCTAAAGTTGGGAGGAGTAAGAGATATAACACCAGGCCGAAGAATAGTCGAAGAAGTATGCAAAAATCACGACTACAGGTTGTTTTTCTTGGGAGGAAGAGATGGCGTTTCGAAGCTAATAGCTGAAAAGTACGGTGGATCGTACGATAACGGAGAAGAAAACATAAATGATCCTAAAGATAACAATAGAATTTTGAAGAAGATAAATGATTACAAGTCAGATGTTCTGTTTGTGGCTTACGGTGCTCCTTGGCAGGAAAAGTGGATATATGAGAACTTGGATAAGCTGAAAGTTAAAGTTGTCATGGGAGTGGGGGGATCGTTTGATTATCTTGTGGGTCGGGCTAAGCTGCCACCTGTCTGGATGAGCAAAATGGGACTGGAGTGGCTGTGGAGGCTCGTTCAGGAACCGTGGAGATGGAGAAGACAGCTAAATCTGGTTAGATTTGCCTGGAAACTTTTGCAAACTTCCGGCCGACTTTGAGAACGGATGTATCATGTATCACGTATGAAGTATCAAGTATTCTTTTTTCGTTCACTTCGACTGCTTTCTGTTCGATGAGGCGTTTCGCATCGGATTTACTTGAGGCTAATTTGGCCTCAACTAGTACATCAACAATATTTGTACTCGATACTGGGATTTCGGGCAGAGATGAAGGAACAATGCCCTTTTGAAAGGTGGATTCGAAGTGAGATTTGGCAGAGTCTGCTGATTTTGCATCGTGTAACTCGAGGACGATTTGGCGGGCGAGCTGTTTTTTGAGTTCCATAGGATGGCCCTCGGTTGGTATCTGATCATTGGGTAGATTGGTGGCTAGTAAGAAGTATCTCTCGATAAGATCGTCTTTGAGAGACATGACCTTGCCATAGATCTCATTTGGTTCGTCGTCTAGCCAGATGGCATTGCCCCAGCTCTTGCTCATCTTGCGGCCATCAGTGCCTTCCAGAAACTCTGCTGCAAGTACAAACGACTCTTTGTCGCGCCATTTTTTTTGGAGGATCCTGCCGGCTTGCATATTGAATGTCTGATCGGTGCCGCCGATCTGAAGATCAGTGTCCATAAAGTAAGAGTCGTAGCCTTGCATGATGGGGTAGAGGGTTTCGTCCAGGCGAATAGATGAATTTTCGGTATCTAGTCTTTTTTTGATCAATTCGCGGCTGATAAAGTCGTTTAAGCTGAATTCTTGAACTAACTTGATGGTTTGCTCAAAATCGAGCTTTGAAAGCCATTCAGAGTTACGTCTGATCTGAACTTTTGAGAAATCGATGATTTTTTCGGCCTGGCTTTTGTATGTTTGCCAGTTGGCGTCTATTTGTTCCCTTGAGAGGACTGGGCGTTCAGAATCTTTGTCTGACGTATCGCCAATGAGAGCGGTGAAGTCACCAATCAGGAAAGTGACGTTGTGACCTAACTCTGACAGCGTTTGGAGTCTACGTAGATGCGTTGCGTTTCCTAAATGAAGATGGGGAGCCGTGGGATCGACACCAAGATACACGTTGAGTTTTTTTTCGCGTAATGTTTTTGCTAATAATTCCTTGGAAGGGATAACATTGGCTACACCACGGGTCAAAAGTTCATCAATTTTATCCATAAAACAATTCTACACCAAATATTAGAGGGCGAGGAGGAGACCGAAGCCGAGTATGCCAAGACCGGTGATGATAGTCAGCCAAGTTTGAGCAATGGAACCAGAACTGGGGAGTTCGGTAACTGGTGTAGGTGTGTTGGGTGTGCGTGTGGCAGTAGGACCGGGGGTACTGGATGGTCCGGGTGTGGCTGATGGACCGGGAGTAGGTGTAGATGAAGGGCCTGGGGTGGGTGATGGGCCAGGTGTAACTGTAGGCGTCGGGGTAGCAGATGGACCTGGAGTCACGGTAACAACAGGCGTGGGTGTAGGTGTGGGTGTCGCTGAAGGTGTGGTCTGGCGGAAACAGACATTGAAGTGGGGACTATCGTCGCCATTTAGGAAGTTCAGAGTTGTGGTTGTGATATTTAGAGTGAAGGCTGGGCCCCAGGTCTCGTTGGCTGTCGTGGGTAGGGTAACACCGTTTATGGACCAGCCGGTTTCACCGGAATTCGGATCGTTGTCATAGATAAGAGCGGTGGTGAGAGTTGTGGAAATTGGAAAGGTGACGGTCATGTCGAAGCCGCCGCGGGCCAAGACAACTCCATTTCTGCTTTCAGTATTCCAGGAGCCATTGGCGGCGGTGATACGGCCATTACCACCGACTACTGATCCTACAGAGAGATTGACCCCAGCGGTTGAAAATAGGCGAGTGGTGCCAGCGGGACAACTGGGGGCCTGGCTGACGGGAGTCGTGGGAGTGGGTGTCGCTGAAGGACCGGCGGGAACTGTGGGTGTGGCTGATGGTCCGACTGAACAATTGGTTTCTCCTACATGTTTCCATTTGATTAGACCTTTGTTGGCATAATCTGGGAATGAGTGATTTGCCGGCACTGGCTCGGTGCCGAAGAAGAGATCGAGTTGGGCTTTGCAGTTTGGCATATTTACTTTGATATCAATAGATTGACCCGGGCCGACTTGGAGATAGGCGTGGTCAAAAAGAGTTTGGTCAGACCAGGCATAAAAAGAATAACTGGCCAAACTGATGTCATAAGTACAAGATGTGGAGGAATTGGTGACGCGGGCTCCATTTTCAGTTAACCAATCTGCGGTGATGTGGGCCCAACGCTCATTGTCATCACAGGCTGCGGCACTGATCTGAGGTTGGCTACGCATACGGACCAAGATGACTCCACCCCCGATGCTACCCAAGAGCACCAATATAGAGGCGATGACGAGAGCCAGCTTTTTTTTGGAGGGTTTTTTGGGTTGCTCGGCTTGGGGGACTACTGAAATCACAGGTGGTTCTGGCTGCATGAAAGCCGGAGGTGGAGGTGGTGGGGTAGACAATGAAGAATCGATGGCAGGATCCATACTTCTAGTATGGACTACACTGATGTAGAATTGCAACATGAGGTATTCGAAACTATTTTCAAAAACACTACGTCAGGCGCCATCTGATGCTGATACTGTCAATCACAAGCTACTGGTACAAGCCGGATTTGTGCGGCAAGTGATGGCGGGAGTGTATACGTATACGCCTCTGGGACTGCGAGTTCTAAATAATATTTCAAACATCGTAAGAGAAGAGATGAATGCGGTGGGAAGTCAGGAAGTGCTTATGCCGATACTTCATCCAGCTGGTCTTTGGAAACAGACGGGAGGGTGGGATGGTGTAGATGTGCTCTTTAAACTAAAAAGCCGGACGGATAAAGAATACGCTTTGTCGGTAAGTCATGAAGAGACTGTTACGCCTTTGGTGCGAGAGTTTTTGCAAAAGCCCTCTGATATGCCTCTGTCGGTGTATCACATCCAATGGAAATTTAGAGACGAGCTCCGGTCCAAGTCGGGGATCATGCGGGGACGAGAGTTCCTCATGAAAGACATGTATTCGTGGCATACGACAAAAGAGGATTTTGAAAAATACTATGAGGAAGTAAAACAGGCGTATTTGCGCGTTTTTGAAAGATTGGGACTTGAGACTTTAGTAACTGAGGCTTCAGGTGGAGGTTTTTCGGAGAAGATATCTTATGAGTTTGAGGTGTTATGTGAGGCAGGAGAAGCAAATCTGCTTTATTGCGAAGGCTGTAGATATTGTGTGAATGCGGATGATTTGAAGAATCACTCAGTGGGTGACGAATGTCCTAGCTGTAAAAAATCCAAATTGATTTCAGGACTCGGAGCTGAGGTGGGAAATATATTTGATCTGGGGGAGAAGTATACAAAAGCCTTTGATCTGACATATATTGATACAGATGGAGCTAGAAAGTATCCGGTGATGGGGTGCTATGGAATCGGGATTAGTAGAACCATGGGAGTTTTGGTTGAGAAGTTTCATGACGATCGGGGGATCGTGTGGCCCAAGGGAGTGGCTCCGTTTCAGCTGCATCTAGTTAACCTGAAAGTGGCTGGGGATACTATATATAGTAGGTTGTCTGAAGCAGGTATTGAGGTGCTGTGGGACGATACTGACCGCTCGGCCGGACAAAAACTGGCTGACGCTGATCTGATCGGAATCCCGGTGAGACTAGTAGTATCTGAAAAAACAGGGGACAAGATTGAGTGGAAAGAGAGAGGAAGCGAGAAAGCTGAACTTTTGGATATTGAGACGATAGTAAAGAGAATAATCCGTTGATATACTGGGGGTATGCGAAGGTGGAGGATATTTTTTGCGGGATTTGTGACGTTTTTGAGTGTGCCGGGAAGTGTGTTTGCCCAGAGTACTGCCAGTAATTGGTACATGGCGGGAGGAAATCCAGCCAGAACGAGCTGGAATGCAACTGCCCCGTCGGGAATAAATGGTGTGACTTGGTACCGCCCAATTGAGGCGTATATTGATCAAAAAACTCAACTAATTACGGCCAATGGAAAAGTATATGTGACCACAACTGGGGGACTAGTCGTCTTGGACGCGGAAACAGGACAACTCAAATGGCGATTTGATACCCAGATGCCACTTGGGAATTCTCCCACGGTCGTCGGAGATGTGGTGTATGTGGGGGGAATGGATAGAAAAGTCTATGCTTTGCGGGATTTGGGAGATTCTTATCAGATGGTCTGGGAGTTTTCCGGAAGCGCGGCTGGATTTTCGGTCAACCCGGTGGTCGTAAATAATAGAGTATATATAGGAAGCCGGGATGGAACATTTTATGCTCTGAACTCGGGGACGGGGCAGGTGGTGTGGACATATGAGACTGGGGGACCGATTTTGTATTCGGCCGCCTACGACAATTTTGACAACTCATTGTATATCGCATCATCGGACATGTATGCGTATAAGCTAAATGCGGCGACCGGGAGCCTCACTTGGAAATCGGCCAAACTTCCGGGTGAAGTGTATCAGTCGTGGTGGCCGGTTATTTATGACCAATATGTAATCTTTTCTGGGGCTCCGGGGTATAAAAATGGGACCAATCCGGGAACACTAAGTGTAGGTGTGGGGCTAAATATCAAAGATATGTTCAGAGAATCGTTTTTTGAAGACTCCACGGGAGGGACGGGGGCGATAGCGACAGCTGCTGATTCGGTGGTCTGGCCTACGGGAAGTCGGATACTGGATAGTCTTTCAAATCCGGGACTCCCAAACACCCTGGGATCGTATTTTGAAAGATATCCGCAGTACAAAGTCATGATTGCTTTGGACAAGTCGGACGGGCGGGAGACCGTGGTGTTGCCTTTTATATATAGCGGGACTTTTTCGGGAAATGTGTATCCGCCGGTGGTTAACCCGAACACAAATGGGCTGTATGCCAACAATCTATCTTCACTAACTGCGGGTAACAGTATTGCCAGAGTGCAGCTGATGGGCTGGAAACCAAATAGTAGATTTTTGCACCTACCCGCCAATATAAATTGGGCCGTGGATGAGCCGATGGCCTATTCGGGGGCGGGGAGCACGACGTATTTTAGTCTGTGCTGTGATCGGGCAGCAGGAATTGTCGGGGGAACGGCCTGGTGGAATTATGGTCCCAACCCGGGATTATTGGATAACGTGTTGCCATCAACAGGGGATGCTAAATATGATCCGATGTGGAGGAAGTATGGAAATGCACTGGAGAGACTGATGGCGTACTACAAGGGAAATACTGATAGTAGAAGTGGGGTGTACAACAGTCATGGACTACAAAATCCGTTGGTGCCATATGTGTTTACAAACGCTGCGGGCCAAACTGTACAGAGACTCTTTATTCATAGAAGCAACAGTGTGATTGCTTTGGGCACGACCGCTTCTGAGACATTTTTGCCGCTGGTGGCCAAAAACAATAATCCAGCCGTTTCTGGAAGTGTGCTGTCTGAAGTGCAACTGAGGCAAAAACTAGATGAACAAGTAAATAAAATCATTGATGCTGGATGGCTTTCTCCTGGGTATCACAACAATGGCACGGGGATTCCGGGATCAATTGGAGTGAGTAATTTTTATTTTGAGAACCCGGGAGACACTCTGGGGACACTTTCCTCTAGCTATCCCTATGTTTCAGCCAGTGTTCAGGCGAGGCTGGGCAGTTACTTGCAGAACTTCTTTGCTAGATATTATGGTGGTGTAATAGTAAATAGTTTGGGCTGGACCAATGGGTCTAGAAGCCACATGTCATTTCCTCCCGAAGTACAGACGGCCATGAATACCAGGACTGACCTGACTAGTGGGGCATTTGCACAGCGGAATTTTTATTCGTTATATGCCTACGCGCGCGTGTTTCCGACTGCCGCTCTCAATATATATAACACCTTTAGACCCAGGCTCGTTGTGCCCTCTAATTTGACTGATGACACTTTGCTTCGAACACCACATGTGTTTAATGAATACATTGCGGGATATACGGGATTTTTGGGGCTGCAACAACTCGCTTACGGTGGAAACTATCCGGCGGATGTTCAGACACTTCGCAACAGCGTCACAAATGAACTGAATAATCTGATGTCTCGAAGAAGTAGCCGGTTTGCTATCGAGCATCCGTGGCTGGGGGAGCTGGACAATCCTACGGGTATTCAGATCAATAGTTATTCGAGGCAATTTAATGTGGCCAGAAACTTCCTCTATATGACACCCGAGCTGGGAGCCTACCTGCGACAAAATAATCCAACGGTCATGAGTCAGGCGGTGTCGCTTTACACATATCTGGCACCATTTTGGTTTTCGGCCAACACTGATAATGCATTTCAAGAGGGGATAAAGACGCATCTATATGATTCTCCAGCTTTGTTTTCCGCCAAAGCCTATGTGATGGGCGAGTCGAGGCCTGAGCTGTCAAAGTATATAGATGTGCCAAATTTTGCCGTGGGAGATCTGTTTTTTATGCAAAATCTGACGGCGGCATTGTCTGCTGGTAGCCAAACTCCGGTGTTTCCAACTGGCGTTCCAACTACGCCAACAGTGCCCACTACGACAGTCCCTCCGGTGGCTACTGCAACTGCGGCTCCAACTCCGACAGTGGCACCTATTGGATCTTCGGCGGTCAAAAAGATCAATGTGCCTGATTTTGGAGCGGATGTGGTCCGGTTTGCACGGTCAGCTCTGTTTTGGTTTGGGAGTGTGGATAACACCAATAATTACACCGACGTGAGAATGGGGTTCAATGACGCGGGGGTCTCGGCTAGGGCTCAGGTATTTGATAGCAGGCTCTGGTACCAAACGACGGGGGCGAATCCGGCAAATCTCGAACAATATGACTCTCTGGCTTTGTACATTACTCACCCGGGAGGGGAGTACAAGATCATAACCGGGCCGAGCCATGGTACGACGAGAACTGGATATCAGGCTATATATAGAAGGGTAACCGGAAATTGGGCTCTGCAGACAAGTAGTCTGACCACCAGATCTGGGTGGAGAGGAAATGCGTTTAATGACAATGTAGAAGATAGAGGCTGGTGGGTGGAGATGGATATTCCCTATGCCAGTATTGGTCTTTCCGCCAAGCCGGCAGTTGGGACGAGCTTTGATATGACGGCAGAGCTGTTTGACCGGGATACTAATACGGCGGGACTAATCCCGAGTAAGACCTGGGTGGGCAAACTCGTGTTCGGGGCGCCTACTTATAATAGTGGGGGAACCCCAAGAACCGGAAATACGACAATAACAACAGGAATGGATGCTCAAGTGGGGGGAGGGGCCAATTGTAGCGAGGGATTGCAACCTTACTTTGATAATGTAGGTAGCAAGATCTGGGGAAATGTGACACAGATTAATATCCAAAATCAAATGGATGTGGCAGACTGGCCTTGCTACTCCAAATACTATGCCAAGTTTGGCTTGGAGTCGGTACCTGCTGGCAAGACGATTATTTCGGCGACATTTAAGCTGCACCAATTTGGAAATGCGGGGGATATCACGCATGTTCCTCCCTATGTGCCACACGATTCACAGATTCATGCATTTTCAATCAAGGACGATTGGAATGAGAGTACGATAAATCTAAATAATGCTCCCGCCGCTTTGGAAAATGTGTCGGTGACGACGGTTACTCCCATTTGGGATGAGACGGGCAATACATTTGCCGGCTGGCCGGGGAGAGAGATAAGTTTTGATGTGAGTGCGGCCGTGGCCGCGGCTTACGCCGAAGGCAGATCTGCCAATTTAGCGTTGTATTCATCGGATGGGGATTATCACAGTGGAAAATATTTCTCGACATTTGACACCGAAAACTGGAATGCGGCGGCCCGGCCAAAGCTGGAAATAGTTTGGGGAGAGACGGGAGGAGTGCGAGTGGGGGATGCCAATTCTGATGGACTAGTAAACAACATTGACTATGAAGTGTGGCTTACCAATTATGGGAGACCCACTTCTGAACAAGCCCGGGCAGGAGACTTTGATAACAATGGTACAGTTGACGGCATTGATTATGTACTGTGGCTAAAAAATTATGATAATTAAAACCAGAAGACTACTAGTATTGATTGGTCTGATACTCATGTTACCAGTGAGTGTGGGATTGATATTGTTACAAACACGACTGGGGAGTAGGGCGACCGGAGGAGAGGCAAGACTGATATTTGTACCTGATGCCGAGCTCGTGGTGCGAGCAAATACGGGGCTTTCTAAAACAGGCTTTGTGAAAGTGGAATGGATGTTTGATCCTAGTAAAATCCGACTGGCTTCGGAGATTATGACTACCAATACTCTAAAGACTGTCGTACAAAAAACGACTATGGAGCAGGCAAATCTGGAGGGCAAGGTGACAATAATTTTGGGACTGGCGCCAACTGATCTGACAGCTGCTCCATCGTCTGATTTTGAGATCGCCAGGATGCAGATTGAGACAGTAAGTAATACTCCAAATGATAGGGCAGAACTGATTTTTGAAATTGCATCTTTACAGGTCGTAGAAGACGACGGGACAGCTATGACTGTGATACCCACTAACTCGGGATATGATCTGAATGTAGTGACACCGACTGTGACCACTGGACCCAATCTCCCAACTGACCCTTCTGTTACGCCTACGCCTACGACTCCGGTTGAGCCGACCATAACAGGGGGACCAACAGCTACACCCGAGCCCACAGCTATACCTACGGCAGTGCCTACAAATACGCCGGTGCCAACAGCAGTTCCAACCGCGACACCTGAGCCTACGGCAATTCCCACCACAGTACCCACAACTGCTCCATCAGTTACCCCGACACGAGTGCCGACGGCAACTGTGACTATAGCTCCTAATTTGCCCACGATTGCCATAACTCCACTGCCTACGATTGCCAGGCCTACGAGTACAATTGTGCCCACCCCGACTCGAATTCCTGGTAAGAAGACGTGTGCTGAGGGAGACTGGAATATGATAATGGCAAACTTCCGAAGGACTAGAGACCTGAGAGCGTTAATCGCTGAGTTCTACCTACTAGTCTCAAAGGGGAGATGTAAATGAGCGAGAAGTCACTAGCTATATTTGATTTGGACAACACTGCCTATGATGACCACTCGTTTTTTCCAGTTGCTAAGTATTTGGTCGATCAAAAGATAGTTGGTCAAGAAGTTTGGGATGGAATCCAAGACGTGATGAAAAGATATAAGGCAAAGGAGCAGGATTATGCCCAGACCGTAAAAGACCTATATGCTGTATTTGGGCAAGGGTTGATTGGATTGCAATACGAAGTAGTGCAGCAGAAGGTTCAAGAATATTTTGAGGTCAATAAGGATAAATTTTTTAGTTACTTTGGGGAAATTTTGCCAAAACTGAAGGAAACTCATGAGGTGTGGTTGGTGACTAACAATTCTCAAATGGTTGGTGAGGCTATACAGAACATTTTTGGTCTGGATGGGTATGTTTCATCTACCCTTGAAGTTGTGGACGGTAAGTTTACTGGAAGGATTTTGGAAACATTTGCAGAGGGAAAGGGTGGGATTGCTGAATTTGTGGGTAAATTTAATGGGGAAACTATTGGGGTGGGAGATTCAAAGAACGATCTTGATATGCTGAAGCTCGTGAAGCATCCGATTTGCTTTAAGCCAGATGACGAATTGCTGGCTGAGGCCCAGAAAAATGGGTGGCTGGTAGTGCAGCCACAGGACGCTCTCGAGAAGTTGCGTGGGGTATTGGGGACGTTGTCCGTCTAATGTACAATGAGATCAACTGATATGGCTAAAACTGCACCGAAAGTAACATTACCTGAGGGGACAGTGATCCCAAATCATATTGCGATTATTTTGGACGGCAACCGTAGGTGGGCAAGATCCAGGGGCTTGCACACACTGCAAGGGCACAAAGCGGGCTTTGAGGCTGGACTTCGGATTGCAGAAGCAGCACGAGAATGGGGAATACACACCCTGACTGTCTGGGGATTTTCTACAGAAAACTGGGATAGGTCTGAAGAGGAGATTTCGTATCTTATGACCTTGTATAAGCAGATGGTGGACGAGATCCTCAAGCGGGCCGAGAAAGATAATATTAGATTTGTACATCTGGGACGGAAGGATAGGTTTCCCAAAAAATTGATCGAGTATATTGCGGAAGTGGAGGAAAGAACAAAGAATAATACTAAACACGTGTTCAATGTAGCTTTGGATTACGGCGGAAAGGACGAGATACTGCGAGCCACAAAAAAGATAATTGAGGCGGGAATAAAAGCCGAAGACCTAGATGAAAAGGTGTTTGAAAAGTATTTGGACACGGGAGATCAGCCATACCCTTATGTGGACCTCTTTATTAGACCTAGTGGGGAACAGAGGACATCGGGACTCCTGCCTTGGCAGATGACATATGCTGAGTATTACTGGGAGTTGGATCATTTGCCTGATATGACACCCGAGAAACTAAAAGAGGCGATATTGGATTATTCAAGGCGTAGGCGCAGATTTGGTGGGAATGACAAAGAAGAACATCTAAAGTTTAATCCCAAACTGATGGCGGGGTTTGAAGTGGCTTGGAGAAAGAATTTGAGTCGGGAAGTAGTAATAAATTATGTGAAAGAACAATATGGATTGTCCAAGCAGCTAGCAAAAGATGCGGGAACTCATATGTATAACGCTTTACTCTTTGGTGAGCAGAAAGAGTGGAAGAGTGCCAAGAAAGCTCTAACAGGGCTATATGAAGTCGTAAAACACAATTTGGGGCTCGCTTTTGAGCCGGAGCTGATTGCTAATTTTGAAGTGGATCTATGGAAAGATGGAGCGACTGAAGAGAAGTATAGAGAATATTTTGCAGAAAAATTCCGAGTATCGGAGTTTCAAGCCACAAAATCGGCGCATTTGGCATTTTTGGCCCAAGGAGAAATGGCCAAGAAAAACTTTGAGAGTGCCCGGGGATACCTAGAAAAGTTCTACCGTGCATTGAAAGAGAGAGTGGCGTAGTCTAAACTAAGTTTATGAAGTGTCCGGAGTGTAAGGGTCTACTCATGCCAGTGCCTTTGGGGAAGGATGGAGATGCGACGTCTTCTTTTCGCTGCAACCGGTGTGGTGGATTCTGGATGCGGGGAGATGTGGCGAACAATCTGTCTGCGGTGAAACTATCGACTCTACCTAAGATGGCTGTGGGGCCTAGATCGGGAGGAGAAGTGAAGTGTCCAGTGCATGGACTGAGAATGACCCGGTTTGAGGGCGAGAGTGTGCCGGAGAGCATTGATGCCAAAAGATGTATGGCCTGCGGCTGGTGGTGGTTTGGAGGAAATAGTCTATTTGAATTTAAACCGGCCCAAGAAGCCAAAGTGGCTTACTTTAGATATTGGGGGACAAAGAGTGCGGTGAAGGGGTTACTTTTGCCTTTGACGGTACTAGTCGTACTTTTGGCTGGTCTCACTGTAACCTTGTACTTGTTGAGTTATCAGCAGCAAATAGGAGTGCCGGCGTATGAGATGCCCTGATTGTGGAACTAGGCTTACAGATGTCTCTATCTCAAATCTAGATAGGTCGTTTAGATGCTTTTCGTGTGGAGGATTTTGGACTGAGCCGTCGTCAGTGAATAGAATTAGTGTGGCCGATCTGGAACGGATTTCACCAGTTGTCTCTGATAAGTCTTCACTTAAGTTTGGGACGGAAACCTGTCCTGCTGATGGGACAGTCTTGGAAAGATTTGTAGGAGAGAGCGTGCCGTCTGCAATACTTGTCAAAAGATGCAAAGTCTGTGGATACTGGTGGTGGCCCACGGATAACCTACTGCGATTTAAACCGGCGCAAGAGGCTAAAGTAAATTATTTTAAGCATTGGGGAATTGCGGCTGACCTATCGGCTTTGACATTGCCTGTCTTGGTCATGGGGATCATGGCAGTGGGACTCACTGTGGGGCTGTATAACATCAGTCAGCGGCAGCAAATAGTCACGACGGCTGATGTGGGGATAAATCAGTTTTCGGCTACATATCTAGGCGATGGAGTGGAGCTGGTGTCTTTTAGATCCAAGAATGAAATCAAATTTGTTGAATACAAAAAAGTAAGTAGTGATCAATGGACCATGACTGTGATTGAAAACCCGGGAAATGATGTGTACTCCCTAAAACTATACGATCTCGAAGAAGATGAGGAATATGTTGTCAGAGTAGGGACGAGAGAATTTGGATTTGTGACCAACTAAGCTTGAGAGGGCATGCCTAGAAGCCAAAGGACGGCTTCTTTTTTGTACCGACGGTCACCCCGGGAGTTGATTCTGATCGGAACTAATTTGCCACGCTTGCCCCAGCGCTTGATGGTAAGAATGGAGACTCGTAAAACTTCGGCCACTTCGCGGACTGTGAGAAGATCGGGGAGAGCAGCGAGATTCAATGTTGCCATTTGATACACAAATTACTACTTTGAGTAATATGTGTCAAGGGGTGGCCGGCAAACTTCTGATTTCTGATTCCGAAAGAGCTCTATTCCAAATCTTTATCTCATCTAGTGAGCCCCAGAAGTGATTACTAGGGAAGACGGCGGTGCCCAGATAGGTGGGTAGGGAATCCGATGTGGTGCGACCGGTGACGCTTTGGGTTTTGACCCAAGATCTGTTCCAATATATTTTGGCTGAGGTGCCGTCGTAAGTGACTGCCATCTGATTCCAGGTGTTGGGAGTCCAGGCGACACCAGCTGTGTCTACGCGATAGATGCCGTTTAGGGTGCGAAGAGCGATGCGCCAGTTTTTGGTAGCTTCGAGGTAAAAGATAGTGAAAGTGGTGCCATCGGAAAAGACATATCTACGAGTCGTTCCCGTCTCATCAAAACTGGGTTTGAGCCAAATAGAGAAAGTAAAACGATCGACATTGTTTAAATATTGAAGATGACCGAGACTGTAGTAGTTGGACGTGCCGTTGAAGACGTGCTCGGTGGGATTGTAAAAGACGGGGGAAAGAGAGCCGGTGGGAGGTTGAGTAGGATTGGGTTGGGAAACTGTGGGTGTGGGATATGAAGTAGGAGCCCTCGTGGGAGTGGCTGTAGGGCGGATAGTAGCAGTGGGAGCTGTGGTGGCTGGGATGTTTGGTGGGCGAGTGGTGCCTGGTTCCCAACCGGCCAACTGGGCCATGAGAACCCACATGGCTTTGGCGAGTCTTTGAGTGCTGGCACCGTAGCTTAGGTGACCGCCGTCTCTTTCGGATGTGTACTCGGTACAAATCGCTGGATAATTTTGGCCATCTGCTAGGTTGTCATAACAAGGATTGCCTGCTGAATCATGTGATTCGATGTCTGCGATGTCCAAAAGAGCTTTGTTGTTGCGGAGAGCATAATCACGCATTTGATTGTTGAAGTTTGTACTGACGGCTGAACCTGTTTGGCGAGAGAGGCTGGAAGTGGCATACACAAAATTGACATTTGGGAGACTGGTTTCAAAAGTGGCCACATCATGAATATCGCGGATCATACGAGTGTCGCCTGGGTAGGGTGCAAAAAATCCTCGAGTGGGGCTCGCAATATCGGAAATAGAGGAGACATCTAGGTAACTGAATTGGTAATTTATGACATCGAATGATGAATAGTTTGGAGTGAAGGGGGTTTGGTTTACATTCATCAGATTCACATTTCTGATGTAGTTTGATACATTATCGTACCAACCACCATTGCCATAATGGGCAAAGACCCAGTTTGAACGATTGTACTTTTGGTTTGAAACATAAGTGCTTTCTGTAAGTTGGGTTTTGCATGAGTTTTGAGCAGAGGAAAAAGGATTGCCCGAAGCCAGACAATTGAGACCGAAATCGATATTTGCCCCGACGGATCTATCGACAAATAAGAATTTTTTGGCTGCTGCGGCTTGGATATATGAATCTGGGATCTGGTCGAAGAGAGCGATGGAGTTGTGGTCTATTATGATCTGGGAATTTTCGAGGGCTTTGACATCGGTTCTTTTGTGATTTTGGATGAGAGTTTTGACGACGACTGCTAAAGCAATGACGATGACCAAGAGAAGTAAGAATGAACCTAAATTACCTTTTTGTTTTTTGGACTTGGCCATGTACTAATAGATTAGCACAGGTTTATGGTGTTGCGAAGAGTTGGGTGATTTCCGAAGCTTCTAGAGCGTAATTGAAGATCTTGAGCTGGTCGATGGCGCCTGAAAAGTACTGGCCTTGGATGGATTTGCCCAGATATGTAGCACCTGAATCTCCCGCTACTGAGCCTGTGTTTGGAGTAGTCCCGATCAATTGACCGTCCCAGTACAACTTGAGTGCGGTATTGGAGAAGGTGACGGCTAGGTGATGCCAAGTGTTGGGTGTCCAGGTGAGATTTTGGGAATCAACTCTGAGATTGTTGTTGGTTGTAGTTCTGATACTGACGCGCCAGTCATTGATGTTACTCAGATAAAAGATATTGACGTTTGAGCCGTCGTTGAAGAGATATCTCCACGAGGTCGAGGTATGGTCAAAAGCGGGTCTAATCCAGACTGATACAGTAAAGGCGGATGAATTGTTGAGATATGGGAAGGTACCCAGGTTGAGGTATGAAGTTAGGCCGTCGAAGTTGAATCCCCCGGAGGTGATGCTGGGTGTAAACCAGGTAGAGGCAAAGTTTGCACAGCCGGTACAGCCGTTGATATCATCGGTGACTGTATTTGAGGGAAATGTCCAAGCGGAGATGGGAGAGCCTGCTGGAATTGGGGTTGGTGTGGGTGAGGGAAGGGCGGTAGGTGTAGGAGTGGGAGGAATTGATGTGGGAGTGGGTTGGGCGGTAGGTGTAGGAGTGGGAGGAACTGGCGTGGGGGTAGAAGTGGGTCCAGGGGTAGGAGTCGGGGGAATAGGACTGGGAGTGGGTGTGGGGACTCCGGGGTTTAGAAACCAGGGAGTGGCTGTGGTGTCGGATTTGAAAAATTCCATGAGCATGTCTGCTACGGCTTGGTTTCCGTCTGCAGTGGGATGGACACAGTCGGTCATGAGATGGGTAATGGGCCAAATACGACCATCTGACCGGGGATTTTCGCCATCGATCCAAAGGTATGGACCCCAAGCCAGATATGAGACGGCATCAAAGGACCTTTCTGGGAGACCATCTATTTGGCCGGCAATCAAGTTGCGAATACCAAAGCCATTTTCAAAGGCGGCTGGTTCGGCCACGGCGGCGGCTACATAGGCATAGGAGCGGACTCGAGAGGAGAGATAGGTAATCTTGAGATTTGGGAATTTGGTTTTTAGCATGGTTACGAGTTGCTCGAGGCGGGATTCAAAGATGTCGATATTGGTGGGGAAGGGGAATCTGTCGGCTTGAGTGATTTTGAGCCAGATGACTTGGACTTGGGAATCGGTGAGGCCCGCTTGAGCGATCTTTTGGTTTAAGTTACTCCAATAATAGTTTACATTTGGATCAGAGGAAGAGATCCAGCGCTCTACCGTGCCACCACTGAGAGCTCCGTTTACGATGACCAGATTGTCGTTTATGGTTGGGTCTGCATTGGCAATAGTCACAAATCGACCAAACTCTGAGCTGGTATTGGACATGCCGATAGAGACCAATCCGACCTTGCCATTTATGGGCTGAATCTGGGAGGCAAAAGAAAGACCTGCTTGGTCGTGGGCAAATGGTCTCACATTTGAGCCTCCAGGATAAAGGCCACCGATAAGACCGGTGGGAAGATAAGTGGGAGGATTTGTGGTTGTGAGTCTAAAATATTCGTTTGGACCCAGATCGTTTAGGGGAGTGCTGACGGGTATAAAAGAGCAAGTCTGGGCGGAAACGGGAAGAGAGAAAAGGGGAAACAGAAAAAGAGGCAACAAAAAGATCGCGATTTTTCGCATGGAAGGAAATTACTACAAGTAAAGCATGTTCGTCAATATGTAACTGTTGCGCTTGGGGTGGCCGGTTGGACAGGGGGAGTAGTGATAGAAATTGAAGTAACTTCGACAATTTTGTTTATGGAAGGCCTGTAGAGGATGGCTTTTTTGGCCTGCTGATACACGATCACTTTGTCGCCATTTTCGGCTCTTTGGAAAAATGTCTGACTTTTTACTTTGTCTGCGTCGGAGACTGTGGCAATGGTGGGAGTTTCTCCCTCGGGCAAGATTACGAGTTCGCCAAGTTTTTCTAACAAACTGACATCTTCGGCGGCTGGAGTGGGAGTAGGAGAAACACTTTTTTTGGAAGTAGATTTGATAATTACTGATCCCAATAAGATTAGGATGATTGTGATGGAGACGATGATGATAAGTTTTTTGGACATAAGCCTATATCTTCGATTCAAAAACTGTACTGCATCTTAGCACCTGCTTTGGTAAACCACATACCGTGACGCATGAGTTCATCATTGGAGGGGGGAGTAAGGTTTTCGACAGTGCCTCCAAATAAACCGTCGTCCGTTCCGTTGTTTCTATACCGAAAATAAATACGCTCATTTGAGGAGAAACTGAGAGTGAGCTGGGTATTGTCACCATTTGTATTACTGGTATTGAGCTGAGTCGCTGTGCTCCAGGTGGACATGCCGTCGGTGGATTTTTTGTAATACATATCCTGGACCGTGGCGGAGGTTCCCATGGAGTAGGCGACAAAGACATCTAGAGTCTCAATATTTAGAGAAATGTCTGTATATATGATCATGTCTGTGGCGGCGGGCTCTGAATCGGGGATGACATCTGTTTTGAGAGTCCATGACGATCCATCAAAGACGGCGCTTCTGACTTCTGATGTATTAACTACGGACTGATTTGGGACGTAAGAAGTATAGATGTATCCGGTGCCGGGATGAACTGTGGCTCCAAAGGAGGGAGCCGTGAGAGCGGCTTCCGCGACATCCGTGTCTATGTCTACAAAGCCGGCCCAAGTGGTACCAGTTAGGACATCGTAATCTAAATCGTCTTGGCTGGCATCTTGACGGACGGCAATAATTTTGTCTCCCAACAGGGGCAGTAATATGAATGGGTCTAGGGCGTCAAGATTGTCTGTCATGCTGGCCCAATTTGAACCAGTGGTGCAAGTACCAGTGCACCTCAAAATATCCCGGCCGGAGTTGGCATCATTGTTTCCTGCATAGAGATACCCATTTGTGCCTTTGGTGAGACTGAGGGTGTCGGCGGCGGCAATGTTTGTAGAGATATCTTGAATAATAGTCTCACCGGCCTGTGTGTCTGAATTGGCCGTGTCGATGCGGTCATAGAGCATATCATCCCCATTAGAGTCGCCTATAAGGACGTGAATGTAATTTCCAGTGACGTCGCCAGGAGTCCAGCGGTCATACCAAGGTACGCACGCGGTTGAGCTGAGTGCGCTGTCGAATACAGTAACTGCAGCACCCCAACTGGCGCCACCATCGGTGGTTTTTGCATATACACAATCGCCGTTGCCGGCTCCATCGTGATCATTATAAAAGCTATAACCAATCTGGTCGGTGATAAAGACGGTGTTGGGAAAATCTTTGTTGAGAAGGGGACTATTTGGGTTTGTATTGCTATCAATTGTGATATCGGCGTCGGCGGCTATTTGCCACTGACGATTTTCTGCAAAGACCAAGTCTTGGGACTCGGTCGTGGCACCTAAGACAAAGGGGTTGTCTGAGCTGGTGTCTATCTCGGTGGGGGGAAGTGACTGGACAGATTGGCTGTAGAACTTGAGAGGGCCGGTCAAATAATACTCGGGGGAGATCTCGGGGGCGTCAAATTCGTAGCCTAGGGTAATTACTTGGCCAGAAGTAGCCTGGATATCCCAGATGATCTTTTTTACTGACTGGGTCGTGGAAATACTGCCAGATAGGAATGACACTGGATCGACCTTGCCAAAAAAGCCGTTGAAAAAATTGGAGTTTTCGGGCTTGACTCCAAAATGGAGATGGGGACCGGTGGAAATACCAGTGTTGCCTGACAGACCTATTTTGTCACCCTTTTTTACAATTTGATCCACTGAAACCAAGTTTTGGTTGAGATGGCCGTAGTAAGTCTTGCCCCAAGAATGTTGGATCGTAACGGTGATGCCGTAAGCCCCATTTCCGGATTGGATGATGCGACCATCGTCTACAGCGCGGACGGGAGTGTTTTCGGGAACTGAGTAATCTAGGCCGTCGTGGCCCCGCAAACCAAATGATTTGTAGAGACTGGCAAGAGTCATATCGGTTAAACTTTCACCAAAGCCTTGGGTGGTGGGATAGTCGCCTTCTAGGGGGCTAATAATACTGATTTCGGGGGTGCCGGCCGGATTGAGCTCTTCGGTGACGACTTGTGAGAAGGGAGTTGTTCCATCCAGATTGGTTATGGAAAAGGAGGCGGGGACAGTTTCGACAATCTTGCCAAAGAAACTCTCATTGAACTTGACTGTGGCTTTCATAGGATAGCTTTTGAGAGGGAAAATGCGAGTGGGGCCAGTCCTGGTTATGTCAAAGCGAATCTGGTCCTGGACTAAAAAAGAATCAAAAATGGTGTATTTACCCTTGGGAGTTTCGGCAGTTAGCGAAAGCTGGTAAGTGCCAATCTCATGAGTCTTGGCAAAGCTGGTCTCGTAATCGGGACGGATGGTGAGATCGCGGACGTTGCACTCGGGATTGATCTTGATATCTCCTTGGAAAGTACTGAGTGTGGTTACCTCACCTTTGGGACTTGTGACTATTAATGTGACGTTGGCATTGCAGACCATGACGCCAAAGTCGTCGAGAACGGCGATGGCAATACTGGCGGTTTGACCCGGCAGGTAAATAGATTTGTCGGGGTTTAGGGCTAGTACCCCCCAGGTAAATTCTTGAGTAGAAGTGACACCTGACTCTGTAGATATCCTGAGCTGGTATTTGCCGGGCTTGGCTTGATACGTGGGGAGGATGGAGACAACAGTGTCGTCGCCTACTTGTTCTTTGTGAATGGGAAGGGCAGCTGGCTCTCCATTCGCATCAAGAACTGCGACCTCGACTGGGGAATCGTATGTGTTTTCAAGACTGACTGTCACACTCTCATCGATTTGGAAGTTGGATTTTTTTAGTTTTTTGATCACCAGCTCTTCCCTGATTTGAGCAGAGGAGATGGAGTTGTCAGTTGTAAGTTGTAAGTCGTAAGTAGTGGGTAATTCGGAAAGTATGAGGGTTGGCTCTGGGGTAGGTGCGAGAGTGGCGGACGGGGTAGCTGACTGTGTGGCCTCTTGGGCTGTGACAATACTAGGATATATGAGACCTAGCAAACTTAGGATCAGAAAACTCTTTTTCATATCAGAACTTGGCAAGATAGCTGAGCTGGATGTCTCCTAAGCGCACATAACAACCGTTGTTTACCCCGCCTGTACAGTTGACGGCATCCAAGAGACTGTAGACCTTGAGGAATAGGACTCCGGTTTGGCCGGCAGTGTCTAGATCTGGACCGGAGCCGTCGTCCAAGAGGGTGTCGTCAAATGAGGCAGAAGTCCAGACAGCATTGGTGCCGGAGGCTTGGGTGACTACTTGGGCGACAGGGGTATCGGGAGTACTGGTCATGTTGTAGAGGGTGATGTCGAGTTTGTTTTTGGTATTGGTCGTGACTTCAGTGACAAAATTGACCTTGATGGCGTCAGACGTGGCCCAAGCGGAGAAGTCTGAGGGGAGAGTAAATTTGATGGCGACGGTGTAGTCTTGGAGTGAGGCTTGAGTCGATGTCCATTCATAATAATTTTCCCAGCCTTCGGTACTGTCGCGGACTGCATCGGAAGTCAGGGTACCGACGGTGGTAGCTGAAGCAGAGGCGGTGAGAATAGCTCCTTGGTACTCAGGAGACAATTTGATAGATTTGGCAGGGCGGGCAGAGCCTGCGTAAGTAGGACCCGAGTCTACATCGAAAGTAAATGAGCTGGTGCCGTCTGAGTAGCTAAAGAGGGAACCAGAAGTGTTGATGGTAAAGGTATCGACAGTGGCTGCGTCTACTATAGTAAAGGTTTCGTTGTCATTGATCGTGATATTGGGGGTAGTCGAGGTCCAGGTCCAATCGCCGGAAGAGGAAAGAGTCGTAACTCCGGAGACTGCGCCAGTGGCCACGATGGTGCCGGCAGATAGTGTCAAAAAGTCGGTGCCAGTGACGTTTTCGAACGTGAGAGTGCCGCCGTCTGATATCTGAACTTGGGTGGTCGTGTCTACAAATAACAGATTGCTATCCCAGCCGGATCCGACCGAGATGGCATTTTCGACGGCACTGGTACCGGTGGCCGAGTCTATAAGCAGGCCGGTAAACGTATCATCTGAGGAGCCGGTGATGGGATCGAAGTCCAAGTGGAGGGCAGAAACATCGGCTGAGGTACCATCGCCACCCTCGATATTTATATAGAGACCATCCACATTGTCTGTGACAATACCTGCCCCTCCGGTCAGATTGATCTGGGCAGCATCGGCGGTGATTGCGGCTGCGGCGGTCGTGTTTTGGATCTCGAGCTGAACTTCGCCGAGAGCCGATGCATCAAATCTGAGACTGAGCTGATCTGTGCCTGTGGTCTTGGTGATAATTCCCCCAGATGAGGTAAAGGCGCCCGCGCCACCACTGTCGTTGTCTGCGGCACAAGCCCATCCGGAGGCATCGGTCCACTCGATGAGCTCACCATCGGCACATCCGGTGATAAGGGAAAGGCCATCTGAGGTAGTTTCAAGACCAGATCTACTGGAAGTCTCACCAGTGGTGCCAGAAGATATAAGAGTGATGGCGTCTGCGTCGATTTTTCCGGTAGAAAGAGTCAGAATTTCGTTTCCAGACCCAGCTGTAATTGTGCCAGTGAGGTCGATGTTGCCTACGGTTCCAGTGTCGTCAATGGTGAATAGAGTATTGGTACCATCGGTAAAGTCAATTTGAGCATCGGAGCCGGTGAGTGTGAGAGCGACAGTGGTGTCATCAAACACAATATCGTTGTCCCAGCCTGATTGGATCGAGATAGCTGTTTCAGTACCGGCGCCAGCTGTAATGTTGTTGATGCGAAGAGCTTGGAGATTGCCGGCTGACACACCTTGGCCCACGACGTTGATGCCGTACTGAGTGCCGTCGGTGGTAATAGTCCCGGTCACGATCCTGTTTCCAGTTGCAGTGAGGCCTGTGCCGGCCGTCTTGGTGATATCGGGATTGGTAATC
This sequence comes from uncultured Gammaproteobacteria bacterium, assembly GCA_964543035.1. GTDB lineage: Bacteria > Patescibacteriota > Microgenomatia > CAZETR01 > Amesbacteraceae > CAYHIN01. The sequence continues at coordinate 237,537 of CAZIVL010000002.1, forward strand.
TCGAGCCCTCTAAATAGTCCGGTGGTAGCCGCTTGGTTTTGGACTAGGGCTCCACCCGAAATACTGATACCTTTGAATGTAGTTGTGGCAGTAAAAGTGGCGGCAGGAAATGCAATAGTTTGGCCGGTTATGTCGTTGTTTGATGCAGTAATGTTGGTAGATACATCGATGGCTTGGCCGATCAAAGCCCCGGCAAGAGTGACTGAGCTGGGAGCAGAAATGCTGTGCAGTGTGCCAGAAGTAGCGGCAAATGGTTGAGAGATGAGACTGGAATAAAGATTGTCCCAGGGCAGAGATGATGATCCTAGATCAGATGTGCCGGTTGTTGTTATTGGTAACAGATCTGAATCTTGAGCGACTCGACCGGTGAATGTAATGGCATCAGTTGTGGCGTTTCCAAGCGTAATGGTATCTGAATTTACTGTAAGTGTGCCGTTGGTTGTGAGAGTGCCGGCGAGTGTGAGGCCACCCCCTGAGACAAAGTCTGTGCCGGAATCACCAATGTTGGTAATGAGATTGGTATTGGCGTCTATAGTTCCAGCGAGTGTGTGGGCTCCAAGTGTGTCGGTCACATCGTCAAAAGTAATACCACCATTGGCCGCAATGGCTCCGGAGGAGGTGACTGAGACAAAGGAACCAGCTCCGGCTGCGGAGATACTCCATTGGGCGTCGGTAATTGAAATATTGTCGTTCGCTTCTCCGATAGTGATAGTATCTGCATCGGTTGTAGTCCCAATTACGATAGTGTCGCAGATGTTGCTGTTACAAATGGTGACTTGGGAAGCGAGAGTGGGTCCGATGGTGAGATTTCCTCCTGAAGCCAACGTGTCCAGACCTTCGTTTCCTGGTACGTAAATACTCCCGTCGTTGGCGACTCTAAACTTGGTAACGCCTGAGGCGGAAGCAGTCAAAAGATCTTGATCTCCTTCTTCGTCAAAAGAGACGAGGGCCTTACCAACTACGGCTCCTTGGACATCGAGCTTGGAGACGGCTGTGAGACCAATACCCAGCTTGCCAGTGCCATCCAGAAGAGTGAGATTTGAATTGGCATCTATGGTGACACCAGCGAGAGTGGTGGCACCGTCGACATTGAGCGTGTTGGTTGTTGATATTGCAGTAGTTAGTGCATCTATGCCTGTCTCGCCGGTGAGAGTACCATTGGCTGTGACTGTGACGAAGTTTGAATTGATGGGTGCATATGTGGCAGACAGAGCAGTGCCGTTTTCTGAAAAAGAGACTGCATATACATTGTCCCAAGGAAGGGCAGAAGACCCTAAGTCTGATGTGCCGGTCGTTGTAATGGGGAGTAGATCTGAATCTTGGGCTACTCGACCAGTGAAAGTAATGGCATCAGTTGTGGCATTACCCAAAGTGATCGTATCGGAATTTACAGTGAGAGTGCCGTTGGTTGTGAGAGTGCCGGCGAGAGTAAGTCCACCACCAGACACGAAATCAGTACCAGTGTCACCAATATTGGTAATGAGGTTGGTGTTGGCATCTACAGTTCCTGCAAGGGTAAAGGCTCCCAGAGTATCGCTGCTGTTGTCAAAAGTAATACCACCGTTGGCGGCAATGGCTCCGGAGGAGGAGAGAGAGGCAAATGAACCAGCTCCGGCTGCGGAGATACTCCACTGTGCATCTGTTAGCGACACATCGTCATTGGCTTCACCTATGGTTATGGTATCGGCATCAGTGTTTGTGCCTAGTGACAGTGTGTCACAGGCAGCTGAGTTACAAAGAGAAACAGATGTGGCGGTTGTGTTTCCGATTGCTAGCGCTCCTGCGGTGAGAGTATCTAATCCCTGAGCGGCAGCCACTAACAAGCTACCACTTCGGTTTAAATTAAAGACTGTGACTCCAGATGCCGAGGCGGTGAGAATATTTTGATCTGTGCCGGTATCGTTTAGGACCGCTAGGGCTTTGCCGACTTTGGTCCCGGACACAGTAAGTTTTCCGATGTCGTCGGCTACCGTTGTTGAACCGACGAGCAAGTTAGAAGTGGTTGCGTCTGGGAAAAGGCTGTTGCCTGATAGTGTCCAAGGTCCTGCAGTACCTGAAGTCGAGATATCAGTCCAGGAGCCGACTCCGTTGCCATCTGAAACTATCATGTAGCCTGAGGCAGCCCCAGTCGTCAATTTGAAACCTGCCATGGTGACTGTGCCAGTCGCGTTTACATTTCCAGACCGATCGAGGGAGAAGACATTTGATCCTGAAGCAGAAGCTACAAGGATATTTTGGTCACCAGTTTCGTTGAGACTGACTAACGCTTTGCCGATTCGAGCCCCGTTGACCTCAAGTTGAAAATTTGTCGTCGTGTTGCCACCTATGACTACTTTGTCAGTAACTGTGCCTGAACCCCCAGGAGCTATGCTGTTTGAGGTCAATTGCCAATAGTTGGCTACGCCACCACTAGTATCGGTGGAACAAGCCCAGCCGCCTGAATCAGTCCATTTGAGAACCTCGTTGTCAGCGCAGCCTTTGAGCAGGGTGAGTCCGGAGGAGGAGACCTCGAGGCCAGAGTTGGATGAAGTGCTACCTGTTGTACCAGAAGTAGTCAGATTGATGCCTAAAGCACTACTTGAGACGGCTAAACCGGAGCCGGTCAGGTCAGTAAAACTGTCGGAATTTAGAGTCAAGTTGCGGCCTGAGCCAAAAGTGAGTCCGGTTGAGGTAATAGACAGAACGTTGGTTCCGGAAGAGTTGGCTTCTAAGATATTTTGACTGCCTGTTTCGTTGAAGCTGACTAGCGCTGTACTGGTCTGAGTGCCATTGACTTCTAGCTGATAAGAAGTCGTGGTGTTGCCACCGATGACAACATTATCGGTTGTCGTAGATGGATAGATGATCCCGGATGAAGATGTCCAAGCATTTCCTGATGCGTCAGCCCAGACGGGATCACCATCTTCGAGAGTGAGAACTTGGCCATCGTCGCCATCGTCTATGTCATCAAATGTATCGGAGTCGGTGGAGGATATAGTAATTTTTTTGTTTGTCGTATCTGTGGCGATGCTTACATTTGAGCCTGCCGCGATCGTAAGCGTGTCTCCAGAGGAGGCAGCATCAATGCTGGTGGACCCCACAGTTATTGTCCCAAAAGAATCTAATTCATCGCCGACTGAGATAGTGGGTGTCTGACCTGAAGACACTGTGATGCCAGTACCGCCCCTGAGGCCGTAAATGACGTTGGGAGCCGTGAGTCCAGCTGAAAAGGTGGCTGAATCTCCAAAAAGGCTGGGAACATTGATGTTGAATATGTAGTCAGATAGAGCTGTGTTTTCGGCAAGTACTCTAGAATCATGATTGATTTGCGACAATTCAAAGTCGGAGACTGCCCCCGTAGATTTGTTTGAAGAAAAAACTTTTGAAATTTTGGATTTTGCAGATAAGACTCCGGTTTGCACATGATCGCCTATGGAAAAGTTGTGATTGAGATAAACTATCGCGGAAAAAATCGCAATTGAAGCTAATGCGGGAATTAATAGCTTGAAGTATCGAAAGAAACTGGATGATTTTTTTGGTTCTGCTTTGGCTTGGGGGACATAGTTTACGACGATAGGTTTGCGATAAGTGGGCTCTTTGAGCTGTTTTATCTGGCTAATGGAATACCGGCGCTGATTTCCAGGAGTGCGAGTAGGAGAAATAATGCCTTGAGCTTCCCATCTGCGCAACGTTTTTGTGGAAACTTCAAGCAAACTTGCCGCTTCCTGAATGGTGAGCAGATCGTCTTTTTTGAAGTCCTTGAAGTCGAGTTGGGCAGACATGTTTTTTTAAAACTTGGACATGGGCAAGTTTGTATAATCAGTATGGCTGTCTTTTTAATATAAAGTCAAGAGGTATATATACAAAAAATGAGAGTGAATCTTGTAGTTTTAAGAAAAAAGTTGAGATTTTTTTGAATAACTAAATTGTTCATATCAAAAAATACAAATGTCCAAGTTTTAAAAATAAAAATGCTTTATGTTTAATGTTTAGTATCTAATTTTGGCCTCAAATTTGGCCTTTTTTATATATAGTCTAGATTTGACATGGATCTGTATATGTATTTATCCTTATGGCTAGATTATGTTTGTCAAAACGAGTATTTTTTTGATTTGTGTATTTTTTTTGATGCCTGGATTAATTTTGGCTCAAGAAACAGGATCTGGCATGGCTGTGTCGATACAATATGCGCAAGATGCAGTGGTAGATGGAGATATCGTATGTGCCTCGATAGATGGGGGAAAGCCTTGCTCGATTGAATATGATCCTTCAATGTATGGAATTTTTTCTGAAAGTCCAGCAGTTTTTTTGGAAGATTCAAATCTGACTAACTCTAAGCCTGTCATAACTTCGGGAAAAGCGTTTGTGAGAGTGTCCTCGATTGGGGGGGGCATAAAGAAGGGGGATTTTATTACGACATCTACAAAACCTGGCTTGGGACAGAAAGCGACGAAGAGTGGAA
>CAZIVL010000003.1:0-23434 GCA_964543035.1 uncultured Gammaproteobacteria bacterium
AAGATGACGAGTTCTGAAAATCCGATGTTTTTTAGCAGGTTGAGCACTAGTAGATAATATACAGAATATCAACCAGTTTGCAAGGGTCCATGGCTACAATTTGGTATAAATATTTCCTTTTATGCGAATGGCTATCTGGCCATTTATTACAATAGTTCTGGGAGCATGTTTTTGGGGATCAAAATTGATATAAGTCGTCTTGACTGAGTACTTGAGACTTTTGGTAAGTGTGGTGTTTTTTGCCATATAGATTTAGATCTCAGTATATACACGGCCATTGAGCTTGATGGCGACGCGGCCGTCTACAATAACTGTCTTGGGACCAAACTTTTCGGGATTGAAGTCTATGAACGAGACGATAATGGCGTACTCGAGATCTTTTTTGAGAACCTGTTTTTTACTGGTTGTGAGAGGGATGCCCACAACGTAAGTGAGAGACTTTGAAATAGTTTGAGATAGTGAGGGAGCGGGTGCCGCTTCAGAGGGACTGGGTGAGATACTGGCACTTTCGGAAGGAGCGGATGACGGACTGACTGAGACAGAAGGTGAAATGGACGGACTGACACTAGTACCTATAGATGGAGATACAGATGGACTGACTGACTCGGAAGGAGACGTGGAAATAGATGGTGAGGTGGATAGACTGGTTGATGCTGATGGACTTGCTGATATGGAGGGACTCGTCGAAACAGACGGACTGGTAGATGGGCTCGTTGAGCCTGATGGTGATACTGAAGGACTGGCTGACGCAGAAGGTGAGGTAGAGAAAGAAGGAGAGGCAGATGGTGAGATGCTGACACTGGGTGAAATAGATGGAGATGTGGATGTGGAAGGAGAAGCCGAAACAGAGGGAGATGTTGACGGGCTTTCGGAAGGACTAATAGAAGGACTTGTGGAAACTGAGGGACTGGCTGAGACAGAGGGAGAAGCAGAGGGGCTTACTGATACAGACGGACTAGTTGAAGGGCTAATAGAGATTGAGGGGCTCGTTGAAATTGATGGGGAAACAGATGTACTTATTGATGGGCTAATCGAAGGTGAAAGTGAAACACTGGGAGAGGTAGAAACGGACGGAGAGACTGAAGGAGATTCGGACACAGATGGTGAGGTCGATGAGCTGGCGCTGGGACTTACTGATGTAGAGGGACTGACGGAAGGACTAATGGACACGGAAGGTGAGGTAGAAACGCTAGGAGAAACGGAAGGGCTAATTGACGGACTAATAGAAGGACTCGCTGAAACTGATGGACTCGTGGAAATTGAAGGACTTATAGAAATCGAAGGTGAGATGGACGGGCTGATAGAAGCGCTGGCTGAAGGGGATTGAGACACGCTGGGAGATGTCGAAACGGATGGAGAAATAGATGGTGATTCTGAAACAGATGGGGAGATGGAAACAGAGGGGGATACGGAGGGACTGATTGATATAGAAGGACTCGTTGAGACAGACGGACTGACAGATGGGCTGGTGGAAATCGAAGGACTTGTGGAAACAGAAGGTGAGATGGATGGGCTCGTAGATACCGATGGACTGGTAGAAACAGATGGTGACACGGAAGGGCTAGTCGAGACAGATGGTGATGTAGATGTAGACGGACTTACGGAAGGACTGGTGGAGACTGACGGGCTAGTCGAGACAGATGGTGAGGTGGAAGGACTTTCGGAAACGGATGGTGATGTAGATACAGACGGGGAGACAGAGGGACTAACAGAAACTGACGGACTGGTGGATACAGATGGGGAAACAGAGGGAGAAGTGCTGAAACTAGGACTGGTAGAAACGGAAGGTGATACGGAAGGACTGGTTGATACAGAGGGACTGGTGGAAACTGAAGGTGAAACAGACGGAGAAGTGGAAACCGATGGGCTGATGGAGACTGATGGAGAAGTAGAAACAGATGGAGAGACAGATGGACTTTCTGAAACTGAAGGCGATACAGACGGACTGGTGGAAACAGATGGTGAGGTAGAAACGCTTGGTGAAACAGATGGACTGATGGAGGGACTGATTGAAGGTGAGGTGCTGACACTGGGGCTTGTTGAAACGGATGGTGAAACTGAAGGGCTAACAGAAACTGACGGACTGGTGGATACAGATGGGGAAACAGAGGGACTTTCAGAAACGGATGGTGAGGTAGAGACGGATGGAGATACCGATGGACTGATGGAGACTGATGGTGAGGTGGAGACAGATGGGGAAACAGAGGGAGAGATAGAGGGACTAATAGATGGTGAGATTGATACTGATGGACTGGTGGAGACAGAGGGTGATACGGAGGGACTGATCGATACAGACGGTGAGACTGAAGGACTTTCGGAAACGGATGGCGAGGTAGAAACGGATGGTGAGACTGATGGGCTAATAGATGGACTGATCGAGGGTGAGGTGGAAACACTGGGACTCGTGGAAACGGAGGGACTGACTGAAGGGCTAATAGAAACTGATGGACTTACGGAGACAGATGGCGAGGTAGAAGGACTTTCAGAAACGGATGGCGAAGTAGATATAGAAGGAGATACCGATGGACTGACGGAGACTGATGGGCTTGTCGAGACAGAGGGGGAAACGGAAGGACTAGTTGAGACTGAAGGACTTGTCGAGACTGACGGAGATACTGAAGGGCTAATAGATACTGATGGACTGACAGATGGGCTGACAGACACTGAAGGAGATGTGGAAACTGAAGGAGAAACGGATGGGGAAATAGATGGACTGATTGAGGGAGAGATTGATACTGATGGACTGGTCGAGACTGAAGGTGAGACAGACGGACTGGTAGAAACCGATGGGGACGTAGATACCGATGGTGAGACTGAGGGACTAACGGAGACAGATGGCGAAGTGGAGACTGAGGGAGAGACAGATGGAGATTCTGATACTGAGGGAGATGTGGATGCAGATGGCGAAACAGACGGTGAAATAGAAGGACTGATTGAGGGAGAGGTAGACACACTGGGGCTTGTTGATACGGATGGTGATGTAGAAACTGAAGGAGAGGTTGATGGACTAATAGAGGGACTTACGGAAGGAGACACAGATACCGAAGGGCTAGTAGAGACGGACGGAGAGATTGACGGTGAAATGGAGACAGATGGTGATGTGGATACTGACGGGGAAACAGACGGACTCTCTGACACAGAAGGAGAAGTGGAGACCGAAGGTGAGACGGAGGGACTAATAGATACCGATGGGCTGGTAGAAACGGAAGGTGAGACCGATGGACTGATTGAAGGACTGATAGATGGAGAAGTGCTAACACTGGGACTTGTTGAAACAGAGGGACTGACTGAAGGGCTAATGGACGGACTAACAGATGGAGAAATGGAAACGCTGGGTGAGGTGGAGACACTGGGAGAGACGGAAGGTGATACTGAAACTGAAGGGCTCGTTGAAACTGAGGGAGAGACCGAAGGACTCGTTGAGATTGAAGGTGAAGTTGAAACGGATGGGGAAACTGATGGACTTATCGATACTGATGGACTGGTGGAAACCGAGGGGGAAACCGAGGGACTGGTGGAAACTGACGGACTGACTGAAGGGCTTTCGGAAACAGAGGGTGAAGTAGAGACAGATGGGGATGTGGAGGGGCTAATGGAAGGACTGATCGAGGGCGAGATTGAAACACTGGGACTTGTGGAAACAGACGGAGAGACCGAGGGGCTCGTTGAGACAGATGGTGAGGTAGAAACAGAAGGGGAAACAGAGGGGCTAATCGAAACTGAGGGGCTTGTCGAGACTGACGGAGAAACGGAAGGGCTTTCGGAAACGGAGGGTGAAGTAGATACCGAAGGTGAAACTGAGGGACTAACGGAGACAGATGGCGAAGTAGAGACTGAGGGAGAAACAGAGGGAGAAATAGAAGGACTAATAGAAGGTGAGATTGATACTGACGGACTGGTAGAAACACTGGGTGAGACAGAAGGACTAATTGAGGGACTAATAGAAGGGCTTACTGATACTGAGGGTGAGGTGGAAACACTAGGGGAGACTGACGGACTTACTGAGACTGAGGGACTCGTGGAAACTGACGGAGAAACAGAGGGACTTTCTGACACAGATGGACTTGTTGAAACTGAAGGCGAAACGGAGGGACTAATAGATACCGATGGGCTGGTAGAAACAGATGGGGAAACTGAGGGAGAAATAGAAGGACTAATAGATGGTGAGATTGATACTGACGGACTGGTAGAAACACTGGGTGAAACTGATGGACTGATAGAGGGGCTAATAGAAGGAGAAGTTGAAACACTGGGACTCGTTGAAACTGATGGTGAGACTGAAGGGGACTCGGAAACGGATGGTGATGTAGATACCGATGGAGAGACGGAAGGTGATTCAGAAACTGATGGACTCGTTGAAACAGATGGTGAGACTGATGGAGAAATAGAGACAGAGGGACTAGTGGAAACTGAAGGAGAAACAGAAGGGCTAATTGAGGGACTGATAGAAGGGGAAGTTGAAACTGAGGGAGATGTGGAAACCGAAGGCGAGACTGAGGGGCTAATAGATGGGCTAATGGATGGAGAAGTAGAAACACTTGGTGAAGTGGATACTGATGGGGAAACCGATGGAGATACTGAAACTGAGGGACTCGTGGATACGGACGGACTGACAGATGGACTTTCAGATATTGAAGGCGATGTAGATACCGAAGGAGATACTGACGGACTGACTGATACTGACGGACTTGTAGATACCGATGGTGAGACTGAGGGACTGATGGACGGACTGACAGATGGACTTTCTGAGACGGAAGGCGAAGTGGATACAGAAGGTGAAACAGATGGACTAATTGAGGGGCTGATGGAGGGAGAGGTGCTGACACTGGGACTCGTTGAAACAGAGGGTGATACTGACGGACTTTCTGAAACAGATGGACTGGTTGAGACTGAGGGTGATACTGAAGGAGACTCGGAGACAGATGGCGACGTGGATACGCTGGGCGAGACTGAGGGACTCTCTGAAACAGATGGACTGGTGGAGACACTGGGAGAAACGGACGGGCTGATTGATGGACTAATAGATGGACTTGTTGAGACAGATGGCGAGACCGAAGGACTCGTGGATACAGATGGACTGACGGATGGGCTTTCGGAAACCGATGGACTGGTTGAGACTGAGGGAGAAACAGATGGACTTATGGACGGACTGACTGAAGGACTTTCGGAAACAGAAGGAGAGACTGAGGGGGATATGGATGGCGAAACAGACGGACTGACTGAAGGAGATACCGAAGGTGAAACAGATGGGGAGATAGAAGGAGAGACCGAAGGGGATATCGATGGTGAAATCGATGGACTGATTGAAGGAGATACCGAAGGCGAAACAGAAGGTGAGATAGAAGGAGAAACTGAGGGTGAGGCAGATGATGAAGCAGACGATGCACCACTGGCCACACAGTCTGCTTTGAAGGTGGCGATGTGGCCGGTGGCTCTCCTGGCCGTGGTCCAAGATGCTGTTGATTCAAATGTGCCAGTAGTTACTTGAACCTGGTCGGCGGTTTCAGTCTGTGTCAGGTTAAATATACTAGTAAAAGAGTTGGACCAAGTTTCGTCAGTAGTGGCTCCTGCATGGACCACAACGGCGATTACTAGCTCATCTGCTTGAGAAGTCGTACCTGTTGTTCCTGATGAACGAGAGGTGACTGTGCCACCGGAATCGGCTGTCGACGAAAATTGATCAAGTGGGGTATCGCTGGTTCCTGTATATTCGATGATTCCTAGTTGAAGAGCTGCTCCACTAGTCGCGGAAAAACTGACTTCGGTCGTGTCGTTGTCTGCGACTTTGTACCAAATTGATGAATGGAAAGTTCCAGACAGGGTCTCATTATTGATATTTGTCCAGCCGCTAGGTGGCGTGACGGCAGAATAGAGAGTGTCACTGCAAAATACAGCAAATAGAAGATTACCGTTTATGGGCGTCGTGGAAAAAGTTGCTGTTACGGAAGATGTGCCAGAGGATTGGTTTGCCTTTTGGACTTGAGTAATGTATTTGCGGGCACCTTGGCCTGGATATGGCTGACCAAAAGTACTGGTACCGATGTTTGAACTGCCACACGCTGAAGGAGCGGATGGGATTGTGCCACCTGAATCGTCGGCCTGACCTGGGTACGGATTGCCAAAATAGCCGGCACCGATCATATCAGTGAGCTATCACCTAAGGTAATATCAGCAGGATTGTATTCCAGCATAGAAAAGCGCGCATTGTATTGCAGCGACTTTATTGTACGAAGAGTTGGAGATTATTTCTTGACCAAAACGACTTGGATATCCATGACGACATTGGTGTAGTGGCGGACGGCAAAGGCTCTGGCTTCTTCAGCCCTCATTGCCCAGTCAGGGGCAAAGTCGTAGCCAAAAGAATAATCAAAATTGCAATGGATGGGGTAGTGATCTAGTTTGTTTGCGGTCAACCAATCTTTGTTGTAATACAAAAATGTAGCTTCGGAAATAGCTCTGGTGTGAGTGGGGTCCTGCCAAGCGCGCATGGAATTGTAGTAGGGAGCTCTGAAAAAAGCTTTGGCACCGGGTTTTAAAATACGATACAGCTCGTTCATGAATTTGATCAGATCTTTTGTGTGCTCGATGTAGTGATTGCAGGCGACTTCGTCTACAGAGTTGTCTGGAATGGGCCAGGGGAAATTTTCTAGATCGTGGACCAGATCTACTCCAACGCCTCCGGCGATGTCGACGCCGAAAAACTCTGGAACTTTGTTTTGGCCACAGGCGATATCAAGCTTGAAGGGGGTGGGGAAGTCTAGTTTTTTTGATTTGGATAATGATTTTTTGGCTTTGGCTTTCATAGCTTTGGATTCTACCACACGATATCGTTTTCGGCGTCGTAGTGGCCCACTTTGATCCTGGTATCACAAGCCACTTTGTAACCTAACTTGTGAATGTTTTCATAAAAATATAGATCCTGGGTGTAACCCCGGCCGCCTACTCCCGGCGCATATTCCTGGACGGTCCTAAACCAAGGCTTGGGGATCCTGGGATCGCGGAACAGATCCATCTTGAACAAATTGAAACCCATACCTAGACCATTGCAGGGCTGAATGGATTCGGGCATAGGAATCTGGGGAATAAAGTCGACTGGGATGCTATTTGGATTGCCGTAGATCATGGGCTGGCCCAGATCACCTTTGGTCCAGTACAGACCACCTACTACATCGTATTTGTCCATGTTTTCATAAAGCCTGAGAAGCCCATCGGGAGGAGGCATATTGTCCTCTTCGAGTGTCAGAATATATTTCCATTTGCGTAGCTCTGGATTGGCCAATATCTGTTCGATAGCGGCACAGTAAGCGGCGCCTACCTCCATGCCAATCATGAAGACTCGAGTAAATTTTTGGTTCATCGGATTCATCATGCCCCACCAGCTCTGGACGACCTTGGCATGGATATTGCCCCGAGTGGGGATGATGCAGATGGTGGATAAGTCTTGATATGACTTTTGTTTTTGGAGACGGACGATATCACCATCCAGATTGGTATTGTGGCGACCGGTGAAATCCTGAAAAACTATTTGTGGCTCTGGCATGGGGCGCAGTATACCAAAAATTTACGTGGACATGAAGGTAATAGCGGGAAGGATGGAAGCAGTCTGGTTAGCAGCTGTACCTTCAAGAGCGCTCAGAGTAACAGCTGAAGGAATAGCTGTGCCCAAGAAGTTGGTAATGGAAGTGGCGGTCATGAAGCCGATTATGTGGCGGCCCCACCAGCCAGTGTAGTGAGAAGTGCTTAGGGACCAAGCGGAGGCTGCGAAGCCGAGCCGGTTGTACCCGCTGGCGTTGTGAGGAGCGTTGATGGATTGGATGACGTGGCCGACTATGCCTGCGTGGCTGAGGCCGTGGTTACTGGCACTGCCGATAAATTTGTTGCTCAATAGTCCGATCCAATACACTCCACCGCTCAGAGTCATATTTCCCCCAAACTGAAGGCCAACGACTCGAGTGCCTTGGACATAAGAAGTGCGTTGAGCCATGGCGGTCAGATTTCCAGCTGGGAAACCACCATAGCCGTAGCCTGCAGTCAGGGTGGTAGTGGGATAATTCCATGTGGCACTGGCGGTACGAAGAGTTTCACCAATAGAAAACGAGTTGGATGAAATGAGACTAAAAGTATTTACGTTTCGGCTGTATATGCCGAATTTTGAATGATATGTGTTAGAAGCGGTTGAGTTTCCAGCACTGAGGCCGAGAGAATTTAGTATAAGTATCTGATTAAACTGAAGACTGGCGGGAATAGTGACGGGGAACATAAACAATGAGCCGGTGCCTGTGGATAGTATTCCGTTGTTGAGAGTCTGGAGGCCATTGGAGCTACTGGCTAGAATAAAGGGAGCCCAAGTGGTGAGAGGAGCTTCGGCGTCGGTCAGAGTCTTGGCTGTAATGGTCGCTGCAATTTGATCGCCTACGATCACAGTTCTGGCGCTGGATCCCTCTTGGGCGCGGACGATGGTAAAAGTATCGTTGGCAATGGTCGTTACGGTCACAATCTCGGCGTTGGTACTGATGGGCTGGGTACCTGTGGGCCAGATGGTGGCATTGAATGGTGTGTCGGGAAACAGTTTGCCTTGACCGGTGCCCACGACAATCTCTGTCCCGGACGAGGCTGGCGAGGGAGCGGTGACGATGGTGGAATAAGCAAAATTGGTGTGGGCGTCAGGCATAACTTAGGTGGAGACAAAAGTAATGCTAGGTAATATGGTGCCGTAAGATGCTGCAGCAACTGCGCCTAGTGCCGAGAGAGTGATGGCTGGAGGAATGGCAGTGCCTAGCTGATTGGTGATAGACGTGGCAGATACGAAGCCCAATATGTGGCGACCATACCAACCGGAGGAATGGGTATTTATGTTTGTCCATTGGGAGCCAGCATAGCCAAGTGGCAGAGCGCCGCTGATTGAACCTACTGAATTGTAGGCATTGATGGCTTGGCCAATAATTCCAGCGTTACTGATTCCGAAGGTGCTCAAGTTGGCATTGCTTCTGAGAGTCAGAATTCCTAGCCAGTACACACCCATAGAAAGACGAATATTGCCACCAAATTGGAGACCAATGGCCCTTGTCCCTTGGACATACGCTGTGTATTGGGAAGTGGCTTGCCAGATGGGGCCTGAGGGAAAGTTGCCGTAACCGTACCCCGATGTATGTGTAGTAGCAGGATAATTCCAGCTGATGCTGGAAGTGTTGTGGGTCTCGCCAATCGAAAATGAGTTGGACGAGATAAGACTTAGAGTGTTGGCATTCATGCTGTAGAGGCCAAATTTGTAAGAATATGAGGCTTGGAGAGTGTTGTTACTAGAAATTGCTGAAAGGGAATGGGGGACTATTATTTGGTTGAACTGAATATTTTTTTGGACAGTCACGGGAAATACAAAGACAGAACCCGTGGTGCCTGAGCCGGTGATAGAGGCTAGAGTTTGATAACTCATGGCGGCACTGGAGCCCATAATAAATGGCGACCAGGTGCTGCCTACATTTTCGGCTTCGGCCAGTGTCTTGGCTGTGATAGTCGCTGCAATTTGATCTCCTACTAATACGTATCTGGGAGTGGAGCCTTCTTTGGCCCTCCCTATAGTAAGCGTGTCGGTGGAGACGGCGGTGACACAGACGATCTCTGCGTTGGTACTCGTGGGTTGTTCGCCTGCGGGCCAGATGGTGGCGTTGAAGGGAGGGGTGGGGAAGAGGGCGCCGTTGCCTGATTGGACGACCAGAGATGTGCCATCTTTGTTGGGAGATGGAGCGGTTAGGACTGTGGAATAAGCAAAATTGGTATGAGATTGAGCCATAGCGAATTATTTTTGTTATGTAGATACTAGCGTAAGGTTGGGAATAACTGTTGCGATTACAGTCGGACTCATGAGCTGACTGAGAGTAATGTTGTTTGGCATGTGGGTACCTCCATAGTTGGCCACAATCGTGTTTTGGACTAGGCCCATCATATGGCGGCCCCACCAGCCGGTGTTGGAAAAGACACTGTTGGTAAACATACCATGTGGGTAACCCAAGGGCATCAGGCCGCTTCTGGTATCCATCAGGTTAATGGGACTGATGATTTGGCCCACAACTCCCATGTGACTGAGGCCAGCGCCACTGTTCGTATTGCCTGTGGATCTTAGTTGCAGAACACCGAGCCAGTATTGGCCACCGGAAAGTGAAAGTTCCCCACCAAACTGAAGACCGATGACTCTGGTGCCGTCAAATAAAGAGGTTCTTTGGGCGGAGAGTGATACGCCAGTGCCGGCCAGGCTGCCGTAACCATAGCCAGTAGTAGCCGTGGAGGTGGGAAAATTGACAGACATACTATCGTTGCTGCGCAGGCTTAACCCCATACTAAATGAATTGCTAGAGATAAGACTAAATAAGGTATTACTAGCAAGACTGTAAAGGCCAAAATGGGATTGGTATGTGTTCTGGGCAGTGGAAGTATTGGCAGTGGTAATAATAGTGAGAGAGTTGCCGATTAAGATCTGGTTAAATCGAACTGGGTGACAAAGAGTGATGGGCATGAGGAAAACCGAACCAGTGGATAGGGCCGCGGTCGAGGCATAGGTAGCCAGTCCGGTTCCGGTTTGGATGAAGAAGGGAGACCAGGAGTTGGCATAATCAACCTCGATATCTGTAAATGTTTTGGCGGTGATACTAGCTGCTATCTGGTCGCCTACTACAATAGTTCTGGCGCTTGTGCCTTCTTGAGTTCTTTCTATAGTAAATGTATCGGTGGAAATGCCTGTGACTCTGAGAATCTCGGCATTGGCACTAGTCGGCTGGACACCTGTGGGCCAGACTGTGGCATTGAAGGGGACGGCTGGAAATAATGTCCCATTGCCTGAGGCTACGACTAGTTCTGTGCCGGAGGCGGCTGGTGAGGGGGCAGTAGCGACTGTGGAGTAAGCAAAATTTTTGTGTGCGTCGGGCATAGTTATATTTCGTTTTTTATTATATCAAGCTGGAATCGAAGACAACGGTTGAAACAATACCTGGCTCTTGCTCTTCGGAAGCTACTGGCTTTTGGTCTGGGGGAGTATCTGGAAAGGAAAAAGTATTATTTTTTAGTTTTTGTAGATCATCATCGGTCCAGCCCTTTATGGGCCAGAATTTCTCCACTAACCATGAGAGAGGACGGATTTGTTTTGGCCAATTGTTGTCAAAAAACAAATTCTTCGCATATCTTTTGGCTTTCTCTTGATCTCTTCCTGACATAGGATAGGGAAAACCAAAGTCGCCACCTTGGGTCCTGAACATGTGGGCGTACCAGGTCGCGTGATTTACCAATACCTGGCCTCCTGATAGCCATGTTTTTGCGGCTACCTCAATGCCTTGGCTGCCCCAGCTACCAAACTGTTCGTCACAGACGCCTAATTCCCAATATTTTTGCCTGGACAGCATCCAGCAGGATCCCTGGATGGACATGGTTTCGGTCAGACCTCTTTCGGCTTTGTCGTTTTCGTATTGGGGCCGGTGTTTCCAGGCCTCAAAGTATTGGAAGTGGGGAGTGGCGTCAAAGCAGAAAGATGTACTTTGGGGATTTCTTTTGCCCATCCAGACCATTTTTCGCTTTAGACGATCTGACTTGCCGCATTGGCCGCATGTGTCGGGAGTCGGACCCTGATACTTTTTCCAGCCGCAGTGGAAGCACTTCCAGTCAAAAGCCCAGAGGTTACGCATAATGGGGACCATGGTTACGTTGTCACCAGTTGATTTGAAAGCGTCGATCATCTTTTGATCAAAACCGCGGTCAAATGAGCAGTGAGCGTCGACTTTCATGACGTATTTTGCTCTGGATAGTTTGCAGGCGAGATTGATCGAGGCTCTTTGGCCAATGCTCCCACCCAGATGAATGACGTTTACTTGGTCATTTTGGGGAATTGCGGGGTCCGCCCAATTGCCGTCCATGACGACGATTATTTCGGTCTTGCCTTCACTGTTTTGGATGATATCTTCGACAGTTTTTGCCAGAAACATTTCGTTTCGAGCAGGAATCAGAATGCTGAGATCATAACTATCCATGGCGCTCACATAATATCACTTCAAATCTTTGTACAGTTTGGCAATATTTTGGATATGATAGGGTTCGGATTTTTGGAGACAGAGCTTGGAGTAGGCCTCATATACTAGAGGAGAAGAGACGAGCCGGTCTAGCTCGACAAAAAAGTGGTCTAAGTTTCTGACTCCTATATAGCAGTTGCCCATATCTTTGAAATAAATCTCATCGAGGGCAATGGTCGGGATACCAAATGAGGCGGCGTTTACAATCTTTAGAGGATTGGCCAGCTTTTTGCTGTATGGTCGCCAGACTATTTGGATATCGATAGATTTGTAAAAATCGATGATATCCTGTCTCTCAAAAAACTGGGAAAACTCGACTAGCTCTAGACCTCTTTCCTGGAGCTTGGTTTTTAGGTCTGGAGGGAGAAAGGAGAAGGCTTTGTGGTTGCCGACGATGCCAATCTTTTTGATCTCGGTTCTGGTTCTTTTTTGTCTTTCAAAATTGCAGTGCTGCTGGGGTATGACGACTATTTTGTTTGTAAGCCCTGTGGAGGCAAGGCTAATATAATCTCTTTCGGAGCAAACGATGGCTTTTAGCTTGGGGTTCTCCTTGAGTACTGAAACGTAATTCCAGCCGTCGACTACGTCTATATAGGTACTCTTGCCTGAGAATTCGTAAGCCCCTTCTGGGTTGGGCTCTGGTTTAACATAGATGCAGATATCTTTTTCAAAATCTTCTTTGGGATTCAAATTGGCTTTGAGAATCTTTGCCATCTGGTCTGCTCTAATGATTGAGGACACGCGCTTGAGATAGCCTTTTTCTGGTTTTTTGCCTGTGTATACAAATTTTTCATCTGGATTAGTACTCAGAAAAGCAGGTTGGGCAAAAATAGAAATGTAGTTCATATCTTTTGGAATAGAGATTTTAAGTCCCAACCTGGGATGTGATCAATAGTAGTCTCACGCCAGCCTGTGGGCAAATGTTTGAAGCCAGACAAAGTCACTTTGGGCGGAGAAAAAGTCTTTGGGTGACGGATGTCGATAATGGGCTCTTTTGAATGCCAAGTGGAAAAGTCGTCGTCTGAGAAGCCACCACGCTTGATCTTTTTTGTGCCTGGTTCATAGCCCCAACGCCTGGCCCAGGCGGGCTCGTGACTATCCTGTCTTAGTCCTAGGTCTTGAATCTTTTTTAGTCTGGATTGGTAATGGGCTAGGGCAAACTGTCTGTCTACACATAGTCCCGATAGACAAATCAATCTATCGTAGGTGATGACTCGATCTGATGGATAATCCCACCTCCAAACATGATCGTTGTAATAAAAAATATTGCTTTCGGGCGGTGTAAATTCAAAGTGAGATAGGGGATACAAAACATCGTGCTCGCAAAAGAAGACGTAGTCCTCTGAAGATTTTTCTAAGCCTAGTGTGATTTGGTGAAGCATGGATAGATATCCTGAAGACATGGAAACAGTGTAATTTTTGCCAAATGACAAGGAAGATCTGGAGACACTGGTGATGGGGAGAGAACTTTTTTTAATTTGATTTTGGACTATAGAAAAAATGGGTTCTGTGAGACGGTTATCAGTGTAGTATATGATACCTTTTGTCATACTTTGTGACGGATTGATAGTAACTTGTCATCGTATCTGGTGCCGACGGTGATCAAATTGCAGTCGTAGTCTGTGAGCTGATTTACAATCTTTGGATCCCAGACATCTTCGATGATATAGATGACATTTTTTTTTAGAAGCGGCATAAGAATCCTGCAAGTAAAAACTTGATGCTCGGGAACATGGGAGCCGTCTTCGATGACCACGTCTAGATCTGGACCGGTTTTTTGGATGAGTGACTCAAGATCTGGCCTTGACGACTGGTCACACAAAAATATCTCTACACTGTCTTTATTCCAGATTCTCTTAGGATCAATTTCGGCACCAAATAGCGTCGCATTTGGGAAAAACTCGGCAAAGGTGCGGACGCCTGCCCCTTCGCCCACGCCTATTTCCAATACTTTTTTTATCGACATTCGCTTGTCTCGAAACAGCTCGTAATAGATGGGAGTGTAGTGATGCTTGCCCCATTTGTCGCAATTGTATTTTTGGGCAAGCTGAGTCAATGGGTCTGGCATACTTTAGTTTTTGAAAAACATCCAGCTTCTAAATCGGTCACGGACTTCACCTTCTTGGCGATCTTTCCTGCCTATCAGGTACCAATTGCGGATGTTGTAGGCCTGGGTATACGCGCCAAGAGCGTAAATAACATGACAGATACCTGCTACTGTCTTGGGGTTGGTATAGATATAGTCATGCCCGGCAATACAGCCTCCTGGGCGAATCTTTTTGGTCCACTCGACAATATCTTCGACAACGTACCTTAGCTGATGATTGCCGTCGATATAGACAAAATCTAGACTACCATCTGCATGATCACGGACTGCTTCCATGGAGGTCTTGCGTACGACTGTACAGTTTGGGTAAGGGGAGAGGACTCTCTTTGTATGCTCATGAAGAAAATCCAGTCGGTCTTGGGTGCGACTATCCTGATAGTCGTCGTCATAGCGCCAAGGGTCGATGGCAAAAAGAGATAGTCCTGCCTCGCCAAATTTTTGGGAGAACTCGCCTTTGTCTACGCCTATTTCGGCACCCACTTTGTAACCCTGCTCTACAAAGAAAGCCGGGAGATCGTCCCGGGAACAATCCGGAATTTCGGCAGGTCTACCAATGAGCTTTATTCCGTCTATTAGTTTCATGGTTTTACAAACATCCAACTGCGCCATTTGTCGCGAGTCTCACCTTCGACTACTGTTTTTCTGCCCAAGAGATACCAGCTGGGAATACCAAAAGCCAGAATATAAGCGTTGAGGACATGGGCTACATGCCAGTTTACAGCGTGGGTGCCAGTCTTGGTATAAAAATAATCGTGGCCCGATACAACGCCGCCAGACCTGACTTTTTTTGTCCATTCGCACAAGTCTTCGGCTATATATCTAAAGTCGTGATTTGCGTCAATATAGACAAAGTCTAGGCTGTTATCTGCTACATCTTCGACTGCTTCCATAGAAGTCTTCCTAACAATGGTGCAGTTTGGGTAGGGAGCCAGTGTACGGGAAGTATGTTCAAATTGAAAATCCAGTCTGGCCTGACCTCTGGGATTACTAAAATCTTTGTAGACGCGCCAGGGGTCTACTGCTAGTAACTGGAGGCCTGTTTTTGCAATCTTTTCGGAAAACTCGCCTTTGTAGACTCCGACTTCAGCTCCATTCTTGTAACCCATATCTACAAAAAACTGAGGAAGGTCATCCCGGGAACAGTCGGGAATCTCAAATGGTTTGCCTACTTCTTTGATAGCGTCAATGAGCTTCATATGCTTGGCTTGTCGTAAGGAACTCCATGTAAAAAATAACCTCTCACATCTTGGCCTTTTCCCCAGTAGGGAAGAGATGGGATGGGAGTGCGATCTGAATGAGTATAATACCGCATGCCGCGATGGGTTTTTATTTGGAACACGGGATTTTGGGTCTTCCAGTAAATAATCTCTTTGAAAACATCGGTCTGGTGGTGACGCTCTTTGGGAAAGTTTTTTTCTTCTTTCGACCACTCGGGGGCACCTGCAAACAATTTATCAAGCGTCTGTAGGTAGAATTCTCGGCCGACTATTTGGGCATGGGTAGCTCCTTCTTGTTTGAAAAAAAAGAAGTCTCTTTGGTCTGGCATGACATATAGATTGCTATTGCGGTAGCAGGCATCCAGGCGATCTGGGACAAACTGAAAATAATCTGGGGGATACAGGCAGTCTGCCTCGGCAGAAATGACAAATGGGGTAGTTGCCGCCTGACAAGCAATCTGGACCTGGCGAAACATATTGAATCCGGATGTACCTACGTCACCTACGCAGATATTTGTACCCAGATCAATCGGCTTGTGAGACACGCTGATGATGGGAAGACCTCCTGAAGTCTCGAGCAGATTTTTTCGGACACGGTCTTCAAAATCGGACCGTTCCCGATTTGAGGTGTAGTAGATGATAGTTGTGGTATTCATCTTTTTGTTTGTAGGCCGATCTTTTTGCCATAATAGTTTGGAAATTGGTTTTGGACAAGATACTCGTGGATGGGGGCTTTGTAATGACGATTTTTTAGCTCCGGAGTCAGCCACAAAAACTCTTGTACGACGTCACGGTCTAAGAATGGGTAACGAGTTTCGATGCTGTGGGAGCCGGCTACATATTCTTCCTTGCCCAAATATGAATACTGATAACCTTCGTAAAAGTTTGGCCAGAGAGTCAGTTTGTCTGGAAACACACCCTTGAATGAACTTTGGTGGGGCTTCTTAGCATAGTCGCCTATGATTTCATCTCCGCCTTGGCCTGAAAGATATACTTTGCGACCTTCGGCGTGAGCCAACTTGCAGATATAGGATAGACCACGAGAGGCGCTGTCTGACTGGAGAGTCTGGGGGACATGGTATTTGAATGGCTCGATATTGGTATCTAGCCAAACCTGCTCTGACTTGAAATCAGTGGAATTGTCTAATATCTGGTGATTGGGAATCAATTGGGCTCTTTTTGTAAGAATCTCTTTGTCCTCACGACCTTCTATAAGATAGGCTTTGAAATCAATGCCCAGCTTTAGTAGCTCGCAGGCAATGGCCCCTGAGTCGTAACCTGAGGACAGACCTATAAAGCAGCCTGGTGTGGCCCTTTTTTTAATAGCTTTTTCAAAAGCAGTCGTCCAGTCGAGATACGTTTTTTTATGCTGGTGGAGGTCGAATTTATGTATTTTTTTTGTCTCACGGCGGCCGTCAAAAGAAATTATCTCGATAGTGTTAGCTGGTATTTTTTGGCCACCTACGCCACTTTGGTAACTGGCGCATTCTAGTCCATTTCGCCAGAGAGGCTTGGTGGCAAACAGATCTGTACTAAAGATGGCCACTTTTTTGTCAAAATCGTACAAGGCTATGGCCCATTCACCGTCTAAATACTTGGGGAAGTCTATCCCGTATTGTTTGTACAGAGGAATGAGATTTTCGCCATCACTTTTTTTGTATGAATGATTGTAGATTTCGCCGTTGTACAGGCAGACAATATTTCCGTCTATATAGGGTTGGGGGACAAATTGGCCAGTAATTGATAGCAAGTTATGGATAAAAGTGAAGCCATGGAGCTCTATCTTGTTTGTCAGATCACAGCCTCTTTTTTGGATAAAAAAGTTGTTGCCTGCCTGTTTGTAAACCAGTAATCCACACATAACTACTTTTTTATCACAGCCCAGGTACTGGGGGCCAGGAAAATAAGGTCAAGCTTCTGATCTGCTACAAACTCGTTGACCGCATCGTATACCCCAAAGCTTTTTTTGTAGTCGTGGCCGACTAAAAATTTGCCCTTTTTTACCTTTGGATACCAGTGTTGGATATCCTGCTTGCAGCCATCGAATGAATGATCGGCGTCGATAAAGACGAAGTCAAAATAATTGTCAGTAAAGCGCTTGGAGGCATTTGTGGTGGTCTCTCTTATGATGCGTACGAAGGGATAGTCTTGCACCTGCTTTGTGAAGTGGTCATATTGATCATCTAGCTCACTTTTGGAGTAGCTTTTGATTTGATCTGAGTAGACCCCGTCGTTGGCCCAGGTATCCACCGCAACGGCTAGTTCAGGGGAGTGGCGGATCATCTGTAGAAAGTTATCCCCTTTGTAGACACCTAGTTCGCACACCCTGTCGCATTGATACTTTTTCATAAATGGTTCCCAAGCCCGGTGCCAGTTTTGGATGCGCAAGCTTTTTAGATCCTGAACTATTTCAGCTGATTCCATGTTTTTTAAAAATGGTTAAAAGTGGGTCTGGTAACAGATGGCGAAACAAATCTAGATGTCTTTTTTTGTGGGGATGAAAGTGGGCAACGGCTATGGGAATGCCCGCCGTTTTCAAATTTTTATCAATATAATAAATCCCTATATTGTAGGCGATATTTAGGTATTCGAACCTATTGTTTATTCCATTTGTATCGTTCCGCCAGAGCTGGGTCAGGGCGTCTTGCTCGTTGGTATTGTGAGTATTCATGTAGTCGTAGATGTCAGAAAAGATGCTTTGAGACCGGTTGGTAAAGAAAAAACTGCCGGCATTCCAAGTGCCCTTCCACCCGTGAGTAGAAAAGCTGGCATCTGCCTGAAGGTGAATCTCGAATGGGTGGATCTGAAAGGCGTCGTGGTCATGAAACCAGTAGACATCGTTTTGAATTACACCGTTTGAGAACAGCTGGAGAATGGCGGGGATTTTTGTAGATCTGTTACCGTCGAAAACTGTGTAATCGGAAACAACGGTGGATCTTATGCCCCGATAAGAGTAGGGAAAATTGGTCGCGAGAATTATGTCCTGGGGGTACCAACCTAGATCAAGACTATTGTCGATCTGGATCTTGGTCAGGGCTTCATGCTCAGGTGTAAATGATTTTTTGGGATTCACATAAATGAGCAAGTTTTTCATACAGAAAAGTCGGTTAAGTCCACTAGATTGCTAAGAACGGTCGTAGCTGGTTCTACCTCTGTGAAGTCATAACGATACTTGAACAGGGGATAGATAGTGGAGTAATGATAATTTTTTTCCTGGCGTGCATCGGCATCGTGAATGATGATGTAACGGGCTAAATTGGCTAACTTTTTGATTTCTTCTACCCGTCTTTCGGAAGGTGAGTGATCGACCAAGACCACGTCCCAGGGTTTGTTGATTTTTGCCCATGCCTCGTCCCAATCTTTTACAAATACAAAACGGTGGCGAACCGGATTTTTGTGACTGGTCTGATAATACTTCCTGCAAAAGGCAAACCACAGGGGATCGTTTTCGATAGTGAGGAGCTGGCGTTTTGATTTTTTGCAGGTCCAGTGAAGATAGGGGGTACTAAAGACGCCAGGGCCGAGCTCGAGCACATCGCCTGTCGTCCTTCGCATGACCTCCATCAGAACTGGCATGAACGAGCTGTAGCGGATGGAGACGTTCATGTTAGTTGCCATAGACTCCTATCTTCTGGCCAGGTGGGGACCGGCCAAAACTTTTCTACCAACCATTCAAATTTGTGTATTGTGTTGGGCTCCTCATTTGATAGCCAATGTTTGGTGGCCCAGGCCCAGCTGCCTCGAGCTTTGATGCCGACTTTGTACTTGCGAGAGTCGCTACCTGCAGTCTCGCGGTAGTAGCGAGAATTTTTGAATAGATGAGCGTACCAAGTAAGTTTGTTTACCTTGACCTCGCCCCCTTTGAGCCAGTATTTTAGACAGACTTCTAGCTGCTCTGCACCGAAAGGACTGTATGTGATAGAGCTGTCGTCCAAAAATCCTACATGTTTCATAAAATATTTGCGGTTGGCTATATAACAACTGCCTTGCAAAGTCATAGTATCATCGATGTCGACATTTGCCCGTTCAACCCCCCGGGTTTTCCAGTCGTAGGGGAACATGGCGCGGCCGTAAAACCGGCTGTCTGCTGGATAAGCAATATAATGATAATCCTTGGGTGGAAATCTGGGATCTTTTTTCCAGCCGTCGGCATATAGAGAATATCTTCTGGGAACGACTAGCCAATTGTCCTCCATATTTTTGGAGATAGTAGTATCAAAACCGGGGGCAAACACGCAGTGGGCGTCACACTTCATAATGTATTTTCCTCGAGCCTGTTTTAGACCAAGATTTATACCACCACGCATGCCCAGCGGTGAATTTGGATAGTTGAACTTTATGCGAGGATCAAATTTTCCAAGCTCTACTTTGATTCCGTCGTCAACATTTACAATAATTTCGATGTCACCCGTGGCCATCTCTAGAATGTTGTTTAGCGTGTCTTTTAAATAGACTTCTTTATAAGATGGGATGATTATTGAGACCATTTGGGCTTGATTTCTTTTTCAAAATATTCTTCCCAGACCTCGAGAGAATAAGCCCAACAGGCTTCGTTGTTAGTCGGATTTTCGGCTGTCCCATTGTTGTGAGTCCTTGGGAACTCACGATGTTTGTGGGCGTGCCAAGTGTTTTTGTCCACCATGAGCTTGCCTCCGGCTATCCAAGTCTTGAACACCATTTCGTGACTGTCCTGGTAATGGGGACCATAACCTTCGTTTTGGAGCTCACCTATGATTTTGTCCCACCAGGCCCTGGGCATAAACCAGCAGCTGCCTTGCATGGCTGCTGACTCTTGAATAGGCTCGGCGTCATTTCCCGGGGCAATGACACCAGAGAATTTGCGCACCCCAGGTCTCACATTTACGATCTTGAGCTTCATGTGATCGACGGGGGGCATGTCCATGATCTCCCACTTGTAGGGATCGAGAAAATATCTCCTGGGAGTCATGATCCAGTTTGGCTGACAGTCACGTGCAAGTATCACATCGTAGCCCTCACCAAATGCGCAGTGTTCATCGGTCCTCAGGAGATACTCGCCACGAGCGACGGCAATGCCCGCATTTATAGCGCCGCGCATACCTCTGTTTCTACCTAAGTGAACTATACGAACTCGGGGGTCTTCTATGATGGGTTTTTCCGGCCAGTAGCCGTCGAGGACGGGGATGATCTCTATATCACCTCTAGCATTGTTTAGAAGAGATTCGATAGTGTTATGAAGAAATGGATCTTTGTATGAGGGGATAACCACGGAGAGCATGGCGGCATTATAACTTATCTTAGGCTTTGACCCAGAACCAGGAGCGGATACGATCGTTTGGATAACCTACGACAAACAAGGGGTTGATCTTGTAAGTACTAGTGTAGACCAAGATGCCTTCACGAGTGTGGACATTGTTTTGGGGACGATGGCGGAAAAAGTCGTGACCGGCGATGATGCCCCCGACTCTAACTTTTTTGGACCATTCAGTGAGATCTGTGAGAGTTGCTGCTAGATTGGAATTTGTGTCCAGATACACAAAGTCCAATGAATTGTCTACGACTTTTTTGGCGGCATCAAGACTACTCATCTTAATAAGCTTGCAGTTTTGGGGGACAATCCTTCTTGGAGTTTTTGAGTTGAGATCAACACCAATCAGTTTTGTGTTTTTGTTTGCTCCGCATAGCTGGGCTGTGTAGGCACCAGTCCAAGTGCCGACCTCGGCTCCTTTGGTAAATCCTAGCTCAGAAAATAGCTTTGCCAGACCATCTCTGGATACCTTGGGGATCTCAATTGGGGCGCGACTGGCTAAATTTAGCTTGTACTTTTTGGCAATGTATTTTAGGGTGTCCATCTGTAATTAAGAATAGCATATCTTAGACAATTTCTGGAGTGACTAGATCTGGATCTTCGGTGACGATCAGATTGCCCTCGGGAGTGATCATCATGATGACTTTTTGGGTCCTGGACGCGACTTTTTTTTCGTAGCCAAAGCAATAAAAACGAATATGTTTTTCGTGCTCGGAGCCTGCTGCTAGAACAGTATTTCGATAAAAGTGAATAAGCTTCATGTCAGGATCTGCGAAAATGATGCTGTAGACTTGGGGAGAGACTTTGGAAACCATCTTGAAGAGAGCGAGCTGGCTCTGGTCGATCTCTCCGAACTGGTGATATTGCCCATCGTCGCTGTACTGCTTTAGGATCTGGCCATTTGAAAGATATGCCTCCCAGCGCCAGATCTCTTCCTCGGCTTCAATCCATTTTCCCGTGTTTTTTTGGAAAAACTTGTATGTAGACACGTAAGTTAGGCGATTTCGTCGTATTGATAATTGATAGACGAGGTATTGCCGGAAAGGGCTTTGGGATCTGTCTGAATCTGGTGGACAAAAAAGTCGGAGTAGCCATTGTCCACGATGGTTCCGGTCAGACTACCATTGATACCTAGATTTGCAGTACCGGGGGCAGACTCGGGCATGATCTCGATGGCAACGAGTGAGATGGCCGTCGTAGGAGTCGTGTAGACAGCTGCTCCTAAATATTTGGTGACCGATAGATTGCAAAGATGTGTAGCACCCTCTCCCAAGCCGCCTGATCGCCAGATCTTGATGTTTTGGATACGAGTGGAAGTGCTGATATCAATGACGTGGATGAGCTGCCATTTTTCACACGTATTTTCGCCGGGGGCGACGGGAGATTTTGTGGGATCCAAGTTGGGAGCATCGCTGCTCCCCATATTGGTGTTGGCAATATTGTGAGTGAGTGTGGGAGCATCTGATCTGCCATTTTGTTCATCGATTTCTACTGTTGCCGCCATGTGTGTGAGTATATCAAAAGACGTTTTCGAAATAGTCGTATTTGAGCATAGCTCGATTGGCCCAATTTGAGGTGAAATCTTTGCTACCTTTGGTGTAGCGGTAGGTGTTACTACTTTCTTCGCGCATGATATACCATTGACCTAGACTGTTGGTAAAACCAAAATAGGCGGTGTCAGAGTCGTCAATCTCGGATATGTAGTAGCCGGCGGTGGGAGACTGGCCTGGTGTGGAAGTGGTAGGATCTCCTGATGAGACGGGTTGTTGTTGGGTCAAAAAAGAAAAATCAGGTGTACGCCTAGAAAAAAGATTGAGAAGGAGGACGGAGATGCCGGCCGCGCCTATCATTTTGAGAAAGTCGCGCTTGTCTTCGTCGAGTCTTACGGCTGGGGCTGGGGGAGTAGGACGATATGATTGGGCACTGCCTTGAGCAAGTAGTCTTTTGGGCCAGAGGAGGACGAAAAAATAAATGACCATGGGAGAAAAGATAAGTGAGCTTAGGAATTGTTGTTGGGTGTGACTACCCATGAAGCCGGCAATGACGAACGTCGTAGATACGAGAAGACAATAGACGATGAGGAGCTTGGACCAGCCGGATTGGGTATCAAAGACCGAAGTGCCAGATGTGAGGTGATTGGTAAGCTTGAGAACCAGAAAGAGAGTGGTAGGAAGAAGGAGGATGCGAAAGATCTGGCCGGGAGTGTCCACCTCAGTGAGAAATGTGCTAAGTGACACAAAGACTGAAAGGAGAGTCACAAAAAAGAGAAAGATAGTGCCGAGCTTGTTCATAAATTTTCAGTGACTTCCTGGGCCTGGACCCAGCCGGTGACACTTCCGGTAAGACCGATCAAGTACCAATTGCCGATCTTGGCAAAGTAGGGATATTTGTAGTCGGGCAAAAGCTGGCCTAAGACTTCGGAGAAGACGGCCTGCTCTTTGTAGGCATTTACTGGTTTGGTGCTATCTTTGATAGTCGTGACAAAATGGTTTGCAGAAGCGTTTTGTTCACTGGATTTGTCTGGTAAGAGCTCTGATATGCCAAGAACCGTGGTGGGAGAGTCGGGAGATGATTTTTGGGAGAGAAGGCTTTGGATACTACTTAGCTGAGTGCTGATCTCAGACTGAACCTGGATACTGTCTTGGAGAAGGGCAAAAGGAAACAATTTTGAGAGATCATCGATCTTTTTGTAAATGAGAGCCAGACCCGCCGTATTGGCAAGTAAAAGCAGGATTAGACAGGCACGCCACAAGCGCATGAATATAGTCTAGCA
>CAZIVL010000003.1:23534-25364 GCA_964543035.1 uncultured Gammaproteobacteria bacterium
CAAGTAAAAGCAGGATTAGACAGGCACGCCACAAGCGCATGAATATAGTCTAGCACAAAAATGAGCCGCCTCTCGGGCTCGAACCGAGGACCTGCTGTTTACAAAACAGCTGCTCTACCACTGAGCTAAGGCGGCGCGCTGAGATGTATTTTACCAAAATAAATATCCCACCGATCAGGCGACAGAGGATTTTTCTCAAGTAGAGTGAAGTGGGCTAGCCGTCTGGATCTCATTTCTTATGACCCAAAACTTCTTGACTGGTACTAGGACCGGACAAGATTTAAGCCGTATGCCCTACTAAGAGAAAATAGTCGAGAAAAATGCCTCTATCGATCCTTCTCGGTAGGATACTTTAATTATATCAATGAGGACAATACGCAGTTGCGACTAGCCGATGAGGATTTTTAGAAATAGAGTCGAGATTGGAGATATGACGAGCGAGGCTAGAGATATGCCGCCGAAGATGGGAATGATGAGGAGAAGTAGCAATAGATGTGAGTTTTGACCACGCATAATATTGAGATTGAATATTTTTGATCCGTCGAGTGGAGGAACTGGGAGAAGGTTGAAGAGGGCGAGATTGACATTGAGTGCAACTAGACTGCCTAGAATGTAGTAGACGTTGAGAGGCATGTCGATTAAGCGAAGAAGAATCGAGATGAGGATGGCAACTACAATGTTACTGGCTGGGCCTGCAAGAGCAATGAGAGCCGTATCTCTTCTGGGATCCTTGAGATTGTAGGGATCAAAAGGAGCCGGCTTGCCCCAGCCAAACATGCCCGTGACGACGATCATGAGAGTACCCAGAGGATCCAGATGGGCAATGGGATTGAGAGTGAGTCTACCCATAGATCTCGGAGTTGGATCACCCAGATAATCGGCCATGTAACAATGAGCAGCCTCATGGATGCCGATGGCCAAGATTATGCCTCCCAGACTGACTATGAAGGCCCAAGGGTTACTAAGTAATAAATCCAGCATAAATTCTAATTTCTAAATTCTAAGCACTAAAGCCTCCGAAATTATAAACCATTTATACAATAAATTTAGAGTTTAGGATTTCGGATTTAGAGTTTTTGTAGTATAATCTAGCCATGTCGTACATGTGTGATTACTGCCTAAAAGGCGTGCAATATGGAGAAACTGGTCGTCACGGCCGGGGAGTCGCTGGAAACAGGTGGAAGAATAGAGCTCAAAAGACCAGAAAAGTCTTCAAGCCAAATCTGCACACTGCTAGAATCGAAGTCGAGGGTAAAGTACTAAAAGTAAAGCTATGTACCAAGTGTCTCCGAAAGCTCAAGGTTGTAAAGATGCCAGTGGCTACGGTTTAAGAGGAATATATGCCGAAAGGAATCCCCAAAGGTAAGCCGCCGGTTGAAATAGTTGAGGTCTTAGGGAGAAAGATGTCGCGTAAAAAACGTGATTGTATTGAAGGAAAACGACAGGAGGGAAAGACAGACATAAAACAAATAGCCCGTGAATGTGGATGCTATCCAGATGATGTTATTGTTGTTCTGAGACTTTTGGCTTTAGGTGAGGCTTATTTGAGAAGAAGGAAAGAGGGTTGAGGTTTTTCGCCTTCGAGTT
The DNA here is from genome assembly GCA_964543035.1 of uncultured Gammaproteobacteria bacterium. Classification (GTDB taxonomy): domain Bacteria; phylum Patescibacteriota; class Microgenomatia; order CAZETR01; family Amesbacteraceae; genus CAYHIN01. The sequence continues at coordinate 25,122 of CAZIVL010000003.1, forward strand.
GGACTAGGACTTGGGGTTTGAGGGTCACTAGCTTGAGGCGCTTGCCTTCGGGAGTAGTCGTCCAAATGCCGGGCCAAGGGTGAAAAGCGCGCCATTTGGTTATTAGTGATTGGTTATTGGTGATTAGTTGGTTTTTAAACTCCTCGTAGGGGAGGAAGCCGTCTTGGCGAGTCAGCTGATGGGTATAAGTGGCTTGAGAGTGGTCTTGAGGTGATGTGAGTTGTAAGTTGCCCTCTGTCAGTA
>CAZIVL010000003.1:25464-42639 GCA_964543035.1 uncultured Gammaproteobacteria bacterium
GTGGCTTGAGAGTGGTCTTGAGGTGATGTGAGTTGTAAGTTGCCCTCTGTCAGTAGATTTAGAAACAGGTCGGTACCGAGAGCGAAGAGGCGGTGGCCCAAAGTCTCTTTGGTATCGGTGTCCAGAATCTCGGCTTTTTGTTGAGTCAGTATGGGACCATGATCTTCTTGCTCGTCTACGAGCATGATGGTCACACCGGCTGAAGACCCATCCAAAATCTGGTTTTGGAGAGGAGAAGGGCCTCTATATTTAGGTAGTAGAGAAGGGTGAATATTGAATATTTGGTTATTGAACTTACTCAATGTCTTGGGTCCCAATATTCGTCCGTAAGCTGCCACTAAAGCGACTGTGTCAGAAGGTAATTGGACTGGGAGAAAGTCTTTGATATCGGCATAGACTGGAATATTGTGTTTTTGGGCCAGAATTTTGACGGGATTGGGTGTGAGCTTGAGGCCGCGGCCGACTGGCTTGTCGGGAGTCGTGACGACGGCTGCAATGCTCACTTTTGTGGCAATCAGTTTTTGCAAAACTGTCACTGAAAACGGGGACGATCCGAAGAGTACGAGATTCATACTTGGATTTTAAGTTGATCGAGAGACATTAGCAAGGTATACTATAGGGTATGAAAGATGATCAAGAGGTTAATACTCTGAAAGTTTTGGCCAATGAAGCCAAAACAAAGCTGTGGCCTAGGTTGACTGTGTGGGGAATGATTGTGGTTGGCGCAGTTGCGGCTACACGGATTATGGGCAGACCAGAAGGACCATGCATAGATGGATTTGCCTCAGCGACATTGGACCCGGAGACAAACAAGATTACAGTGATTGCTAGCTATGATAAAAACAATGTTCCCTCGCCTGAAGTTTTGATTGGTTGTGCTCTTAAGACCCAAGATGTTTATGACTTGGACGATAACTTCTCTACGAGTACTGTTGGAAAAGCAGTTGAAGGCCTGGGACTTCTGGGGCCTGTAACTGATTACATGGGACGGGATGCGATAGTAAGAAGGTCGCCAGTCTCAGCTGAAGTAATAGTAAATTTTCCTCCTCGAAAAGTGTTTGATGATATTTTGAACGAGAGAAAAAGAATGTGGTGGGAGAATGCTGCAAAAGTTGCTGACATAGCTTTGGATGGGGTTGCTGCTTTGGGGGCTCTATGGTTGGTCCTTAAAGCTCGAAGTTTCCGAAGAAGTCTTAGAGGCTAAGTTCGGTCCAGGTTTTACCCTCGACTTTGTAGAGCTTGGCGTTTTGCTCCAGAACCCGGTCCACAAACAAGATTCCATTGAGATGGTCTAACTCGTGCTGGATGATATGAGCTGGGAAACCAGAAAACGACTCAGTTTTTTCTATCAGAGTGTCATCCCGACCAAGCGAAGCGTGTGGAGGGATCCCTCGACTCCCTTTGGTCGCTCGGGATGACAATGTAAAGTACTTTACACTGACTGACATGGATCTGGTCACTGGAGCGTAGTGATGGGGAATGGAAAGGCAGCCTTCGTAGGTGCCATTTTTTTTGTCGGGGTGCTGCTGACGCTGAGAGTACTTGATGATCTCGGGATTTATGAACACTGTAGGCTCATCTGCTTCTTTTTCGCGCATCAGAAAGATGCGAAGTGGGATGCCAATTTGGGGAGCTGCTAGGCCTACACCCACAGGATCTTTTGTCTCTTTGAGAGTCTTGACCATGTCTGAAACTATACTTTTGATCTTGGTATCCAGAACTTCCACTGGCTTGGAAATCTCACGCAAAACTGAATCTGGAACGGTGACTATGGTACTCATCTATTGAATTTTAGCATTGAGCAGGAGATCGAGGGCTTCTTGGTAGGCGGGGCGCAAGGCCACGGCTTCTTTGAGAAACTTTATCTGAGCCTCTTTGTCTTCTTTGTACTTGGCCACTAGACTTCGGTTGTAAGGGATCCTGGGATCGGTGGGTGAGATCTTTTGGGCTTGGGCTAGAGTAGCATCGGCTGCATCTAAAAACTCTTCGTCTACGGCTGCGAGGACTAGATACATGCGAGCTTTGGTCTTGTAATAATTTGGGTGAGTGGGACTCTTTTGGATGGCTTGGTCCGCGACGTTTACAGCCAGCTTGGCCAGATTGGCCGACGAAGTGGAGTCTTCTTGGTAAGAAAGGATGCTCATGTAGGCTGCGGCTATGCTGAAGTCTGAAGCAATCACCGGTTCGCCATCGTTGAGCTGGTAGGCTTGGGAATACTCGTTATAGGAATCCAAGATACTCTGGGGCTCTTGGGTGGAAGCAAATGTCACTAAGTTCTTTTGGCCGGCGGCGTAGTGAAGATCGGCGAGCCAGTAACGGGCGATGCCAAGTAAGGTCCAAAGTAGCAAAGTGACAGAGGTACAGAGGCCGAGAATTTGAAATAAAGATAACTTACTTTGGACCTTTGGACCTTTGTCACTTTGAACCTCCAAAGTAAGTGCGATGGCGGGAAGCAGGAATAGAAGGATTTGGGTGATGACGACTGAGAAGCCCCAGAAGTTAGTCACTGAAAGAGAGAGCCAGCCTGCGAAGAGAGCCAAGCGCACTCTGTCATCCCGAGCGAAGTCGAGGGATCCCTCCGTTCCACTTCGTTTCAGTCGGGATGACATTATTAAAAACATGGAGATAAGCAAAATTAGATATGAGGTGAGGCCTAGAAGGCCCGTGGTGGTCAAAAAGTTGAGAAACTCATTGTGCGCTTTGTTGTAAAGAAGTTCCCATTCTGAGGTATTATTGTGCTCAATCGGACGATGAGCATAATAGGCCATGGCAAAGGTCTCGGGGCCGGTGCCTATCCAAAAGTTTTTTGTACCATCACGCCAGGCGGCAAGAGCCCCTTTCCAAACTATCTGGCGGATGAGACCGGATTCGGTACCACCGACTTCGAGAGCGGGACCCGCTGGTTGTTGGTTATTGGTTGTTGGTTGTAAGTTTAGTTTTGAAAATAAGATATCGCGGGCGGGGGTTTTAACAATCAATCCTAGGAGCAAAAAGCATAAGGCAAAAAGAGAAATGTTTAATAAATAATGTTTAATGTCTAATGTTTTTTTGAAATAGAGGAGTGACCAAAATATGGCTGAGGAGATACCAAAGGCGAGGATGCCAGATCTACTTTTTGTAAATAGTAGACAGGCAAAAAGCAAAATTGAAAGAGTGAGATTTCCCCAATACCTCACCCCTAACCCCTCTCCTTTAAAATGAGAGGGGGAATTGAAGGGGGAGAGGTATGAAATAGGTATAAAAATTAGGGCTACTAAGTAGGCTGCGAGCCAGTTGGGCTGGCCCAAAGTGGAGAAGACGCGGTTTCTGACATCTTGGACCCAATACTTGGCATCGATGCCGAAGTGTTCGAGGATGCCATAGATGGCGACCAAAACTGCTGACGCAATTGCCCAGTTGATCAGTTTCTCAGTAGACTTCTTGTCCATGAAAGTAACGAAGGCCCAGTATAGAAGTGAGTAGCAGAGAGTGGAGGCCAGGCCACCGTTGAACCGGCTGTAGTAGCCAAACCAAGAAATATGTTGATCTGTGGAATATAAGAAACTTATGAATTGGATGGCGAGAAATATAAGAAGGGGGATGTCGAGGAGTGTTCTTCTAACAAGAAACTTTTTTTGGATGACCATCTCGCTGATCCAGGCCGTAGCAATGACTGTGGTGAGAAGATATACGACGATCATCTTGTTGAACTCAAAGAGCTCAGAGGTGAGACTCGTTAGAACCAAAGGGGTGACGAAGAAGAGAGTGTAAAAACTATAGCGGATGATTTTTTGACACCAGGACATGAAGAATAGTTTAGCAGAGTGCCTGATATTATGTGCCTATGCCAAATCCGGAAATTTGTATAAACTGTGGGGCTGACCTTTCATTGCAAAAAGGGTATGAAGTGAAAGGAGAAGTATTTTATCCACAACAAATTCATGTGTGTGATTTTCAGTGCCTGGTCCAATGGGACGCAACTGGAGAGGGTTTGAAAGGAAATCAAGGAGTCAATTTGGATAATGTTAAATTGGTGGATATTGAGTAAAGGGTCAATAGGACTTATATTGCCCTCTGTATGATCAATTATCTTTTGGGGCTGTTGTCACATGATGTGGGGATAGATTTGGGGACGGCAAATACGCTGGTTTATGTAAAAGGCAAGGGGATTGTAATCAGGGAGCCTTCGGCTGTGGCTCGGCACAAAAAAACCAAGCAGATACTGGCAATCGGTGAAGAAGCAAAAAAGATGCTAGGGAGGACACCGGCCACTATTGAGGCCATCAGACCTCTCAAAGACGGAGTGATTGCTGATTTTGATGCCACTGAGGCGATGCTCAAGCACTATATCCTACAAATTCACGAGTCGGGACGACTGATCCCCAAGATCCCCAAGCCGAGAGTGGTCGTGGGGATTCCATCGGGTGTGACTGAAGTGGAAAGGCGGGCCGTGCAAGAGGCGGCGCTGTCTGCGGGAGCAAGACAATGCTTTCTCATAGAAGAGCCCATGGCGGCAGCCATTGGGGCAAATCTCCCAATCTCAGATGCTGGGGGGGTCATGATAATCGATATCGGAGGAGGGACGGCTGAGATGGCGATTATTTCTCTGGGGGGAGTGGTGATAAACAAATCGGTGCGAGTGGCAGGCGACGAGCTAGATGAGGCGATAGTCCACTACATGCGACTCAAATACAATCTTCTCTTAGGTGAAAGAACTGCTGAAGAAGTAAAAATAAGTCTGGGGAACGCTCATGTAGCGGCCTATGAGACCCCGCGCTACATGGTCGTGCGGGGGCGAGACATTGAGTCGGGACTGCCCAGGTCGGTCAAGATATCCAGCGATGAAGTCAGAGAGGCGATGCTGCCTACTTTGCGAGAAATCACTTCGGCTGCAGCAGACCTCATCGAAGAAACTCCGCCGGAGCTGGTGTCGGATATCCTGGAGCGAGGGGTGGCACTGGCGGGAGGTGGATCACTGATTGCTGGAATAGATAGACTCATGAGTGAGGATACTCGGATGCCTGTGTATGTAGTGGAAGACCCGATGACGGCGGTGGTGCGGGGATGTGGAAAGGTGCTGGATGATCCAGGACTACTTAAGAGAGTGAGAGTAGTTGGGGGACTCAGATAAGTGTCTAATGTTGAATGTTTAGTGTTTAATATTAGACATTAAGTATTAAACATTAAATACTATGAAAAGATTTAAACCTGGGGTGAGTTTTTCTGATTTTGTGGTGCGGGATAGTATGAGTAGGAGGAGTAGGGTGGGTGACGAACGTGAGGAAAGAGATTTTAGAAGAGGGTGGATGCTACTTATGATCGTCATTGTGGGATTTGGAATACTTTTGGTAAGACTCATGGTCCTACAAGGATTTTATGGAGAGAGATACCGGGTATTGTCGGACCAGAACCGGGTAAAAAAGATCAAACTGCCTGCTCCTCGGGGCGTCGTATACGATCGAAACAATCTGCCACTAGCTCGGAATACTGAATCGAGAATTATGAATAATGGGACTGAGATTTTGAGCTATACACGTGAGTATCCGTTTGCTGAGGCGACCTCGCATGTGACAGGCTTTTTGGGAAGAGCGGATGAGAGTGAAGTGGGGATCATAAAATCATTGGGGCGCAAGTATGATGCTCTCGATCTGGTGGGCAGATCTGGACTCGAGCTGCAATATGAAGAAATGCTAAGGGGAGAAGATGGGGGAAAGCTAGTCGAAGTGGATAATATGGGGGCGCTTTCGCGAGATCTGGGAAATAAAAACCCAGTGCCAGGAACTGATCTGTACACGAGTATCGATGGCGCATTGTCACGAGTGGCACTGGACGCCATGGGTGGCAAGAAAGGGGCCGTGGTCGTGTCTGATCCTAGAACTGGAGAAGTACTAGCCTTGGTGTCTTCCCCTGCGTTTGATCCGAATATATTTGGTAAGGGATCCCTCGACTCGGCTCGGGATGACATCGTGAAAGTATTGGTTGATACGGGGTTGCCTATGTTTAACCGCGGTATCGGGGGGGTGTACCCGCCGGGATCGACATTTAAGATGGTGACGACGGCTGCGGCTGTGGACTCGGGAAAAGTGTCTCTGGGATTTACATACGAGGATCTAGGAGTTATCAAGGTGGGAGATTTTTCGTATACCAATTGGCTGTTTACCAAAAGAGGCAGAACGGAAGGGATCGTGGGATTTGAGAAGGGGCTTGCTCACTCGGTGGATACATTTTTTTACAAGATCGGTGAGATGACGACACCCCAGGTGATGGCGGATTGGTCTTACAAATTTGGACTGGGGGAACTCACTGGCATTGATCTGCCAGGAGAAGTGGGCGGACTAGTGGCAACTCCTGAATGGAAAGAAAAGACAAAGGGAGAAAAATGGTTTTTGGGAAACACGTATCACATGGCAATTGGCCAGGGGGACCTACTGACGACGCCCCTTCAGGTAAATCTGATGACAAATGTGCTCGCTACAAGAGGAGAGAAGTGTAAACCACGAATCCTAAAAACTAAAGACATAAATTCTAAGGACCAAAATTGTGAAAAAATACAAATTTCTAAAGAGGTGCTAGATGTAATTCACAAAGGAATGATTGAGGCGTGTAGTCCTGGAGGGACGGCGTTTCCACTCTTTGGATTTGTGCCTAAGATCGCCTGTAAGACTGGGACGGCGGAGTACTTTGATGGCACGGCGGGAAAGATGAAGACACACGGGTGGCTGACAGCTTTTGCCCCGGCTGATAATCCGGAGGTTTCGGTGACTGTACTGATGGAAGGTGGAGGCGAGGGATCAAATGTGGCAGCGCCTGTCGTTCGCAAAATCCTATCTAGATACTTCAATGTGACGGATACCTATAACTACGCGGCTATTCCGCAAGAGGTGGGGGAGTGACGCCCTTGCCTATGCGATGTGCGCAGATTTCACAAAACACCCAAGAAAATTGACCATTTTTGTGTCCTGCTAAAGAGTTAGCCAAACACCAATTTTCTTTTAAAATCTTCTCTGTTGCTCGACGTGCAGGATTGGCTTGTAAGTCTGGATCCTGACCCTGATCTATCAGGTCTTCATTGTGGGGTTTGGTGATTTTTCTACCGTTTGGACAAGTCTCCATATTGATAAGTGTTTTATCACCTCGAAAACTAAAGTTCAAATTAAGAGTAGTTGTAAAATCTTGCTACCGTAGAATTTGACAACTGGTTTAAAGGAGCAGATATTTTATTTGTGTCCAAAAGAAGTATTACGACAAAAGGTTTTTTGGAATGGCTGGGTGCTGAGGCTGAATTATTTTTTCCTATGGATAGGAAGGGAGCTTACAAAAGAATTCATGGTCAGGCGAATGTGGATATAGATGATTATTTTCCGATTGTTTTAAAAAGGGCTGCTGATCAGCTAGAAAGAAAGGGATTGGTGGAAAAGATGTCAACCAAAGAGGGAGTTTTGGTCAAAATAACTGAGCGAGGTAAGTCTGAATTGTTGAAGTATGACCTGTTAAGTCTGAAGCCAAAAACTGGCAAGTGGGATGGCAAATGGAGGATGATCTTTTTTGATGTACCGGAGCTGAATCGGAAGAGAAGGGAAACATTGAGAATATATTTGAAGCGACTGGGTTTGGTCAGAATACAGGACAGTGTCTTTGTTACACCTTACAATGTTTTTTCTGAGATTAAGTATATGAGGGAAGTTTTGGAGATTCCAAGTGGAGTAAAAATGGCAGAGGTGAGCTGGATTGAGAATGAAGACGATCTGAGAACTATATTTGATTTGGGCTAGTTGTGAGAATTTGCTACCGCAGAAATTTACAACTGGGATGGAGGGTATTTTATATTGATTATTGTGCGGCTATTCCGCAAGAGGTGGGGGAGTAGGCTATTCTCCGGGAATTGAAGTTTCGGGTGCTGGGACTTCGGGAGTGTAATTCTCAGCTGGAGGTGGGGTAAAAGCAGCTATGTTTTCTACAATCTGAGCACCTGGTCCTCCACTGCCTGGGGCTGCAGCCGTTTCTCGAGCAAATGCTTCCATTGCTGCTGGTCCCTCTATTGTTGCAGGAGCGGGGGCTGCGGGGGCTGCTTCTGTTGGGGTTGATGTTCCGTCTGGCATGGGTTAAGTATAGCATCATGCTATGATTTCTCAATGGATTTGGTAATTGTGGAGTCGCCGACTAAGGCGAAAACATTGGGAAAATTCTTGGGATCTAAGTATCAGATCACGGCCTCCTATGGTCATATCCGCGATCTACCAAAGCGCAAGATCGGAGTGGATGTAAAACACGATTTTGAACCTGAGTATGTGCAGACAGACAAACAAAAAAAGCAAACGGCGGAGATAAAAAAGTATGCCAGAGAAGCCGACCAAATATATCTGGCAACTGACCCTGACCGAGAGGGAGAGGCGATTGCATGGCACATAAGTGAATTGCTAAAAACTAAAAGTGAAAAACTAAGGACCAAACGAATCGTATTTCATGAGATTACGAAAACCGCGATTGAGAAAGCTCTAGACCACCCGCATGAACTAGATATGCCACTCGTGCATGCCCAACAAGCCAGGAGAATACTTGACCGGTTAGTCGGATACAAATTGTCCCCACTTCTTTGGAAAAAGATCCGTAAAGGCCTCTCGGCTGGTCGAGTGCAAAGTGTGGCTGTGAGGCTCATTGTCGAGAAAGAAAGAGAGATAACAGCTTTTACTCCGGTAGAGTATTGGGATCTGGGTGTCACTCTGAGCAAAGCGAAGAGTCCAGAAAAGCCTGGATCCTTCACTGCGGTTCAGGATGACAAGATACCTGTAAAGTTTGTTGGTGAAATCAAAACTGCTGAACAGTCGGCCAAAATAGAAAAAGATCTGCGGGATGAGAATACTCATTACAAAGTCGAGAGTATTGAGAAAAAGGATTTTAAGAGAACTCCACCTGCGCCATTTACAACCTCGACTTTGCAACAAAATGCAGCCAACAAACTAGGCTGGAGTGCCAAGAAAACTATGCAAGTGGCACAGAGCTTGTATGAAGAAGGACTCATTACTTATCACAGAACCGATTCGACAAATATTGCAGTGGAAGCGGCCCAAAAGGCGCAAGAACTGATTACTGAATTGTATGGAGCCAAGTACGCACTGAGTGAACCTCGAGTGTATAAGACCAAAGACAAGGTGGCCCAAGAGGCTCATGAGGCAATAAGGCCCGCTAATTTAGTTGATCAGTTGGACAGTACCCCAGTTTCTCAGTTAAATAAAGACCAGTTTAAACTCTATGAGGTGATATGGAATAGGTTTGTGGGCTGTCAAATGGCAGAAGTGATAGGAGAGTCGGTGAAAGTAACCGTAAAGGCTGGTAAACATACGCTGGAGACACGGGGAGAGACAATCTCGTTTGAAGGCTGGTACAAAGTCCTGGATAAAGATATCGAGGAGAAGAGGCTGCCAGAACTCACTGAAGGAGAACAGCTCCAGTTTGTGGACCTGACTTCTGAGCAGAAATTTACCCAACCACCCGCCAGATTTAATGATGCGTCACTTATCAAAGCTATGGAAGAGATGGGGATTGGGAGGCCTTCTACTTATGCGCCGACGATCTCGACTATCCAAGACCGACTGTATGTGGAAAAGACAGACAAGAGGTTTAAGCCCACGGAGATTGGGATTGCGGTCAATGATTTTCTCGTCAAAAACTTTCCCAAGATAATTGACTTTGAATTTACGGCTCAGATGGAAGATGACCTGGATGAGATAGCCAACAAAAAACATACTTGGCAAAAAGTCATAGGGGACTTTTACAAACCGTTTGAAAAGTTGCTCGCAGGTGTAACTGAGAATGCGGCTCGGGTGAAGATAGAAGTGGAAAAGACGGGCGAGAGGTGTCCTGAGTGCGGACAAGGAGATGTGGTGATAAGACTAGGGAAGTTTGGCAAGTTTTTATCATGCGAGCGATTTCCGGAGTGTAAATACAAAGCCAATTATGAGAATAAGATTGGGATGAAGTGCCCCAAGTGTGGGGAGGGAGAGGTGATTATCCGAAAGGCTCGCTCTGGCAGAAGTTTTTACGGATGTAACACGTATCCGAAGTGTGACTTTGCCAGTTGGAATAAACCTGTAGACGAGAGTTTGACAAAAACTGAAACTGCGAGTATATAGTTAAGCATGGCGATTGAACCAGGCAATAATACATCGGAGAGGCTTGGAATGAACGTTAAACAACCAGAGAATGAATTTAAAGTGCAAAATTGGGGAGATAGTCTTGTGTATATAGTAGTGACAGATCTTTTTGTTGAAAAGGGGGAAACTGCGACGTTAACAGGGGATGGTGAATATACATTTGATAAATCAGGGCAAGTGCTAGTTTTTTAGAAGTTGACTTGGGTGGGGGAAGTTGGTAGAAAGTGTAAATGGTTTTGAGTGATGGGGATATAAGAAAGAGGATAAAGGTGGGAGATCTGGTGGTGAGTCCTTTTGAACCCAATAGTGTGCAACCAAGCTCGATTGACTTGCACTTGGGTAGTGACTTTTTGGTGTTTGATAGTCATTCGCAAACGGTTATTGATACCCAAAAAGGAACTAGAGGACTCATGAAAAGAATACTCATAAAAAAAGGAGAGCCGATCATTGTCCACCCGCGCGAATTTATTCTCGGAACTACTGTTGAGAAGGTGAAGATCCCCACTGATCTAGTTGCCAGACTCGAGGGGAAATCTAGTCTGGGAAGAATCGGGTTGGTCATTCATTCTACGGCGGGCTATGTGGACCCGGGATTTGAAGGGCAGCTGACACTAGAGATATCGAATTTGGCTAATCTACCAATTGCTCTGTATCAGGGGATGAAGATATGCCAAATTAGTTTCATTCAGATGACCAGTCCAGCTGTGACTCCATACGGGCACAAAAAACTGAAGAGTCACTATCAGGGACAAAAAGGCACAGCTGAGTCTAATCTGAATAGTGTGTGGGGGAAGAAGTAATTGGCGATTGACTTGGGGAGTGGGAATTGGTAGAAAAGTGCGATGGGCAATGAAACACGTAGACCGGTTAGTGAAGGGGCTGAAGCTTGGTTGGGTAAAAAAATCTCTGTTCTTGATCACGGGTTTGTATATTTAGTTGACTACATGGGGAATGACCAGGCAGTCGAACAAGCTGCTCGGGTGTCATATGGAGAAGGAACGAGATCAGTTAATGAGACAACGGGGTTGGTTCGCTACCTAAGAAGGCATCAGCACACTACACCTTTCGAAATGGTCCAAGTAAAGTTTCATGCAAAGATGCCAATATTTGTGGCCCGTCAGTGGGTAAGGCATAGAACTGCGAGTATCAATGAGGAATCTGGTAGATATTCGATACTTAGCAGTGAAATCTATATTCCAGAGCCTGAGGTGATTGCTGTTCAGTCATCTAATAATAGACAAGGAAGGGGTGAAGTGTTCGATGCAAAGGAAGCTGAAGCTGTGAGACAGTTGTTGATTACTGATGCGGCATTGACTTATGAACACTACACTCATTTACTAAATGATGATGGTCGTGGAAATCCAGTAGATCCTAATAGGGGAATGCTAGCTCGAGAACTGGCTAGAATGGATTTAACATTGAACACATATACGCAGTGGTACTGGGATGCCAATCTACATAATGTTTTTAATTTTCTGAGGTTGAGATTGGACAAACATGCTCAGTATGAGATACGAGCATATGCAGAGCCTATGGCTAGGATATTGAAGGATGCTTTTCCTATTGCTTGGAAGGCATTTGAAGATTATGAATTGAATGCTGTTCGGTTGACCGGTCCCGAGAGAGAGGTGCTTGCGACTGTTTTAACGAGCTTGGGAGTTCAACTGAATGAGGAACAAATAAGAGTGGTCGCAGAAGCACGAGGTTTGACAAATAAAAGAGAGATTGCTGAGATGGTCCAAAAGCTGACTGGATTGTGATATAAATCAAGTGATGAATAAAAAAGGTTTGTTTGTAGTCTTGTATGGCCCGGAGGGAGTGGGGAAGAGTAAACAGGCAAAACTGTTGGAAGAAAAGCTTGTGGAGATGGGGAGATTGGTGCGCACAGTGCGGTTTCCTGTATATGACAATGAGTCTGGGAGAAAGCTGGATGACCTGATCCATGGCAAGTCAAAACCCTTGCCTGAGGAACAAATGCAGGAACTGTTTGCAAAAAACAGGGCTGAGTTTGAACCTACTCTCAAATCATGGCTCGCAAATGGAGTGACCGTGATCGGGGAGAATTACAAGGGAACAGGGCTCGCTTGGGGAGGAGTGCGAGGAATTGCGATGGAGAGGATGGAGGAAATGAATGAGGACAGCCTGGAGCCGGATATTGCTATATATATAGATGGACCCAAGAGGGGTGACTCTTATGCGCCTGATCATCCATATGGAGATGAAGATGAGTGGTACCGGCTGAGACAAGCTTATCTGACACTGGCTGACAAACATGGGTGGATCAGGGTGCAAGCGGATGAACCAAATGTGGTAGTGGCAAATAGGATCTGGGCGATAGTGAGGCCTGTAGTTGTGTTGGGGTGAGAGTCGTTGTAGAATCTGGGGCATGAAACCGGAAAGAAAGATCGTACTGTTTGCACTAGCAGTCTCACTTGTTGCAAGTGGGCTACTTGCAAGCTTGAGCCCTCGAGTGTATGCCGAACCAGAAGCAACTGATACTCCAACTCCAGCTTGTCCTCCAACCACATGTCCTACTGATACGCCCGCAGCTCCGCCAACTGAAGTGACACCGACTAGAACTGCCACAAGGACCCCAACGCCTACGCTTGTGGTCCCACCTGGGGAATATGAAGTATTTCTTTCGGCTGTGTTAAAACCATAATAGGTGGGGAAGACATCAGAGCTAAAAAAAAGAATAAGTGAATTAGGGTGGACGGTGGGGCCGGCTTACGCATTGATCAGGTTTGGAGAAATCATTGGCCAGCCGCTGTGCATCGGGGCGTTGGGACTAATGGTCGGGGGAATAGTGTTTTTGTTTGTGAGAAGAATCCACAAAGAAAATTCAAAAGTGTGATATAAAAATTGGATGTCTATATCTCTTGCTGAAACTGTCAGTTTTTCGAGTGAGGCAGAAATCGGGAGATCTCTGGCTGCTATTTGGGGACTTTTTGAGTTGAGATTAAATTTAGTTAAGGAAGGACGGGACCCTGATTTGTTGGCATCAGTTAACGATCGTTTGGCTGGTTTTCTTTTGCAATATGGAGAGTTTGTGGGAAGTAGACTTGATGCAGCCAACAATATTGCAACTTTGGGGTACGTCGATACTCCTGAAGTGGTGATTCGGGCAATGGACGGTGAAACGGTTGCCCATGAGGCATTGTCGCCAGAATCGGTGAGTTCAGACGCTGCACTTGTAGTAGGAATTACTGGATTGATCAGAGCTGGAAAAGGGACGGCTGGAAAAATATTGACTGAAAGATACCACGGCCTGCACTCTCCATTTGTAGAGCCGCTCATTGCCTACTCACTTGCGATGGGATATAGCCCTGACACCAATAGAGCTGCAAAAAGAGAGGTCAATGATCTGATCAAACCCAGATTTGGAAACACTTCTTTTGCTGAGGCTGCAATACGAAGAGCAAATAGGTTGGCTGTGGGAAGGAACATGGGTGTTTTGAGTTTTGATGGACTTAGGTCGGTCGAGGAGGCAAATCTGTTTTTGGGAAGCCCTACAAGAAGACTGATTGCTATTGAGGCCAGTATGGAAACAAGATATCGAAGAGCCCTAGAATCTACCGACGAAACAAAAAATGGTGAGAAGCCAAAGTCTTGGGAGGATTTTGTGGTGGATAGTGAGTTTGAAAGAAAGAATATGATGGGGGCTGCTATAGAGCTAGCACAAGTAACGTTTGAGAACGAAGGTGGTGAGGCTGAGTTGACAGAAAAACTGGTTGGATACTTTGATCAAATAATTGAGAATAGACAATACTGATTTTGGGGGTTGAATTGAGAGGGAAATAAGGTTACTTTGGAGGGAGTTATGACTGATGAAATTCCTTTAGATGGCAGAGCGGGATATGAGATTCTTGCGGATCCTAAAACAAGATTTGGCTCAGTTGGGAGAAGACCCTGTGGTAATCGAGTGGCATGAGGAATGCTTTAGATTGAATGGTGGGAAGAAGCCCAGTTTGGAAGACTTTAGAAAAAATAAAGAGTTAGCGTTAAGAGAGGCTCAAATAAGTGAAATACGGAGGAGGGGAGAAGTCTAGCAATGATGTTTGAAAATTTGTTGAGTTATTTGGATTAGATCCCCCAGGGGTTGGTTGGAGAAAGCACATTCTCTGTGTCGTCGACTAGTGATTGCTCAGCTGTTTTTGGTGTGGTATCGGTGGGCATAAAAGAGTGAGCTGGTGGAGTCATGTCTCTGACTTTTGCATCAACCGAATAACGGTCTTCTCCTGCTACATTGTGGAATGAGCGGCCTTGGTCTTTTGCAGCGTGATCAAGAGCTGCAGTGGCTGAGGCGATCTTTTCCGCTTCATCTGGATTAACACCAATGGAATTGTCAAAGATTTCTCCAAATGTTTCACTGATGTTAAATGGTCCCATATTATCTTGATTCGTGAGGGTGACCAGATATTTGGCTTCTTTCTACAGCTGGTACACTACGAAGAATTTCTGAGGCTCGACCTATTTCATTTTGGGGTAACGATAATTCTGGATCTGGAGTGGGAGTAACGCCAAGTCTTCCTGCTGCGTAAGAAGGAGTCACAAATGTTTCAAGAGCACCTTCCATGTTCCTCCATGCTTTTTGTTGATGATCTAGTTCTGACACTATGCTATTTAGACCTTCTTGAGAACTAGCAGGAGGTAGATCTTTTCTAAATTCGTCTTTGATTCCAATCACTAAATTTGGATTTGCTGCCATTGTTTAATGTTATCTATATTTAGAAAGATTGTCAACTATGGGATAGTTTATAATGAAATTATGATTTTTGATGGAAAGTCGTTTGCGGCGAAAATTGAGGAAGAATTGAGGCTAAAAGTGGCTGGGATGGATAGAAAGCCGAGGCTGGCAGTACTTTTGGACCCAAAAAATGAGGCTGGGGCGAAATATGTGGAGCAGAAGAGAAAGTTTGGGCAACGCATCGGCGTTGAAGTGGAAGTTCACCAGTTCCCCAGTTTCTCAGTTTCTCAGTTTGACCAATTGGTGGGAGATGGGATTATGATCCAGTTGCCATACCCCAATTCTAAAGCTCTAATTGACCTAATTGATCTAAAAAAGGATGTGGATGGACTCAGGCAAAACAGCCCGTTTAAGAGTGCGACGGTGAGGGCTGTTTTGGAAATATTGAAATGTACTGGATCCTTCACCTCCGTTCAGGATGACAATGTAGTGATTGTAGGATCGATGGGTGAGGTTGGAAAGAGATTGATAAGTGAGTTTCCAGGTGCAATCGGGATGGATAAGGAGGATTTTGATCCTGAAAAACTAAAGAAAGCAGATGCGATTGTGAGTGCCACTGGTCAGGCGGGGCTAATCAAGCCGGAAATGGTGAAAGAGGGAGTGGCGTGTATAGATGTGGGGTTTCCCAAAGGGGATTTTGAGCCTGATGTAGCTTCTAAAGCCAGCTTTTTTACCCCCGTGCCGGGTGGAGTGGGCCCGGTGACCGTGGCCATGCTTTTCAAAAATTTGATCGAGGGGGTAAAATAGTCGGATGGGAGATGATTTTAGTCCAGAATTGACCGACAAGCAGGTAGGTAGCTTGTTGCAGACGCAAATGGAGGCCGAGGGAGAGTTGGCGGCATTGAGTAACAAAGGAGTAGGTAGTAGATCCATGGATTCGAAAAAAGTTTTTTTAAAGGGAGTGGTAGACAGAGTGAAGCATGGAGTGAGCCCAAATGGAAAGACCGCTGATGTAGAGAATGTTGTGAAGTAGAGAATGTTTTGGTAGAATAGGCACAAGTTAATACACACCCGGGGGAATAATTTCTCCTGTCGCAAGACTATCTCCGGGGAGGGATCCACCTACGCTCTTTTGAGCTACGGCGGACGAAGAAGGAGAAATATATGAAAATTCTTGAAGTAAATACTGAACAGTTTGAATTGCCTACCACAAAGGATATTGTATATCTCCATGCGGCTCTTTTAGCGCCTGCAATTGATAGATTTCAGGAGGGAATAATTACAAGTGAACAATTTATGAAAGTTGATGACGCGGTTGTTAAATTGCAGGTTGGAGTATTAAAACAGACTTTGGAAGAGAGTAGATGACTAACGTAACACTACAACAACTACTGGAAGCGGGGTGTCATTTTGGACACCAGGTTCGCAGATGGAATCCAGCCATGACCAAGTATATATATGGCGCCCGTGACGGCGTCCATGTGTTTGATCTGGTCAAGACCAAGACTGAATTAGACGCTGCTTGTGAATTTGTAAATAGGATCGCCAAAGAGGGTGGCAAGATCCTATTTGTGGGCACCAAAAGACAAGTAGCAGAAATCGTAAAAGCCTCCGCTGTGGCTGCAGGTATGCCATATATCACCCAAAGATGGCTAGGGGGAACTCTCACCAACTACTCTGAGATCGTAAAGCGCATCAACAAGATGAAAAAGCTCAAGGAGCAGCGGGCCTCGGGAGAACTGAAGAAATACACCAAGTATGAACAGCTGCAGATAGACCGCGATATTGCCAAACTGGAGCGATTTTTGGGAGGACTTGTTACTCTCGAAAAACTACCTGAGGCCCTGTTTGTCGTAGATACTCACAAAGAAGATGTGGCAGTCCAGGAAGCGATCAAGATGAAGATCCCTGTTGTGGGACTAGTGGATAGTAATGCAAATCCCGCTGGCATCAAACACGTAATCCCGACTAATGATGATGCCGTGGGAGCCGTCACTTTGATGGTAAATACGATATCGGAAGCAATTGTTTCCAAAAACTAAAAACTAAATTCTAAGGACCAAATAAATACTAAACTTCAAAAAATATGAATATAAACATTGAAGACTTGAAGAAACTAAGAGAAAAGACGAGTGCTGGAGTATCTGATTGCCGGGAAGCACTGGAGCAATCAAATGGCGACATGAAAGAAGCGGAAGAAATTCTTCGCAAAAAGGGTCTCGAGAAAGCGGCTAAGAAGTCTGACCGCGAGGTCAAAGCGGGAGGAATATTTTCTTACCTGCATCATACTGGCCGTCTAGGAGCCATACTATCTCTGGCTTGTGAAACCGATTTTGTGGCCAAAACCGATGATTTTCA
>CAZIVL010000003.1:42739-47650 GCA_964543035.1 uncultured Gammaproteobacteria bacterium
GTGTAGTAGGCGAGTAGTTGAAGTGGAAGGATGTGGCCTATGAATGAGGGATCATCACTGAGGGGAGAATCGATCTGAATCACATTTGCACCGCGGGTTTTGACTTGCTCGGCTGCATTTGGAAGTTGTCCAATAGTAATGACTTGAACACCAGGTTGCATCAGGGTAATCGCGTAATGCTTGAGGTCGCCGGCTGGGATGGCTGACGTGTGGATATATGCTCCTTCTGTAAATTTGACCATGGCTTCACGGGCTATGAAGTAACCTGCGCCCTGGCCCATGATGAACAGATGGTTTTGTTTTGCCAATTTTTTGGCTTGGGAAGTGAGTGAGATCTCAGTCTGGGGATCCAAAAGATATTTGGCGACAGCGGTGGAGAGATCTTTTAGTACTGACTGGGCTTGGGTATGTGTACCGGCTGTTGAGTGAGCCAAAAGATACCCCCAAGCAATCTGGGCGACAAACACTTTGGTAGACATGACGCAGATCTCGGGGCCAGCCCCCGCCATGAAAGGAAAATCTGACATGCGAGTCATCATGGAGCCTGGCATATTGACGAGGGATGCGATACGAGCGCCCTGACTTTTTGCAATCTCTAAAACCTCAATGACATCGGCAGTCTCGCCACTCTGAGATGGGGCGATAAGAAGCGCGTCTTTTGTAAAGAACTGATAATAGTCCTGACAGTCGGCACCGACGAGAGAAGTGGCATTGATGCCGGCAATCGTGCGCAAATAATATGCGATGAGACTTCCGGCAATACCAGCTGTCCCAGAACCGATGGTAAATACACGTCTGGCCTGTTTGATAGCAGAAGCGAGGTCTGCAAGATCGGAGGCGGGGAGAGCTGCGATAGTGTCCAAAACCCGGGGGGTATCGTGGATCTCTTTGAGCATATAGTGGGGAAAGTCAGAGAGACCTGTGTCAGCGGCCGTAATCTGAATGGGAGAAAAATGGGGAGGGACTTTTTTGTGGCTTTTGAGATCAAAAATCTCGATATCCTGACCGGCTCTCACTAACTGGCCATTTTCGACGACTAGATACCCAGTCGCAATGTCTGAAAAAGACAGAGTGTCGGAAGACAAGATGTAGCCATCGGGCGTCTGACCAATAACCAAGGGTGAACCGTTGCGAACTGCTAGTAACTCCTGATTTTGCTTGTCCAAAATGATGACTGTATTTCGGCCAGTGAGTCTTGTAAACGCTTTTTGAAGAGCGCTTTGGAGAGAGTCTGAGGACTGGAGCTCGTGCTCAATCAGACGAACGATGACCTCGGTATCTGTGTCGGAGACAAATTTGTAACCCAGCTGCACTAATTCTTTTTTGAGCTCGAGATGATTTTCGACGATGCCATTTTGGGCCAGAGTAAATCGGCCATCTGACGACTCGTGAGGATGAGCGTTGGTAATATTGACGGCTCCAGTCGTGGCCCAGCGAGTATGGGCGATGGCAACTTTTGACTTAGGAAAATCTTGAATCTCGTGACCTGTCAAAATATCTGTGGATTTGTGAGTAATCAAAACACCTTTTGAGATGAAGGCGACTCCCCATGAGTCGTAACCGCGGTAATCAAGCTTTTTTAGTCCACTGAGTGCCAATTGTCCTGCATCTTCGCGAGTGCCAACAACCCCAAAGATTCCACACATGAGACTCTTATTATAAGGTCTAGTCAAGCATGGTATTATTGGGTTATGGACTTGGAAGACATACGGGGCAAAATGGGAAAGATCGTTGACCACACAAAAAGCGAGATCGCGATGATTAGAACTGGTAGAGCCAATCCGGCTATCGTGGAAAATCTGGTGGTGGACGTATACGGGGGCACGACCAAGATGAAGATCATGGAAGTGGCGACTATCACAGTCCCTGAACCATCTATGATTGTGCTGGCACCATATGACACTTCAATAATAGGCGACATTCGGAAGGGGATCGAGGCGGCCAATATCGGAGTAAACCCGACTATTGATAACAATATTATTCGTCTGACCTTCCCACCGCTGACGCAAGAACGTAGACTGGAGTTTGTAAAAATGCTGCATGTGCGGCTCGAGGATGGACGAGTGAAACTGAGGCAAACCAGGCATGATGTGATGACACATCTGAAGAGGGCTTTTGAGGACAAAGAGATCACAGAAGATGATCGCAAGCGCGATGAAAATGAGCTACAGAAAGTCATGGATAAATTTATGGAGACACTTGAGGAAATGGGGAAGACCAAAGAGGCAGACTTGATGACAGTTTGAGAAATTTGCAGCCTGTAGTATAATACCTCCAATGTATAACACGCTTCGTTATCATCCCGTGGCAAGCGCAAGTGTTGCTGGTTTATTGGTGATTGCAGCGTATTGTGGATTTCAACTGATCAAAGAGGGAAAACTTCAATTGGTGGGCTGCGAGGCGAGTAAATTGGTTGTAGAAGCCGATCCGAGAATGGTCAGAGCGATTAATGGTGAGATTGATCTAGATAGAAACTTGCCTAGTTGTGTAGAGCGTAAATAATCGGTAAACTGGGACGATGTTTGGGATTCCTGCTTTTCTTTTGGATCTTGGTGTATTTATTGGCGTACTGTCAGTACTGGTACTGGTACATGAATTGGGGCATTTTTTGGCGGCACGCGCTTTTGGGATACGAGTAGATGAGTTTGCCTTTGGACTGCCTTTTACCAAGGCTATTTTTAAGTACAAATACGGAGAAACTCAATACTCGATATACCCACTCCTGTTTGGAGGATTTGTGAGGCTGCATGGAGAAGAATCGGAGGCAAAAGATGATGCCAAAAGGAGCTTTTTTGGGCGACGCAAGCTGCAGCGAGCGGCCGTCATCGTGGCGGGAGTAGTCATGAACATGGTTTTGGCCCTAGTTCTCTTTGTGGGTCTGTATGGAACTTTGGGAGTGCCTTCAAAACCCGTAAACCTGGTGACACTCGTTGATATCGAGGCAGAAGCACCGGCTTCTGTCTCCGGCCTGAAGATTGGTGACAGAATAATCTCGGTTGAGGGCAAGACTATTGGGACTACGGACGAGTTCAGCAGACTCATGAAATCGTGGGCGGGAGTGGCAGTCAACGTACAAGTGGAACGAGGAGAGACGGAGGCATTGTTTGAGGGCTTGTTGCAGAAAAATGTAGAGACTGTAGAAGTATCGGTCGTGCCTAGGCTAAATCCCCCTGAAGGCAAGGGGCCTTTGGGTGTAGCTATCGCTTCATATCCATACTTGCAAGTAAAAAGATGTCTAATGTTTAATGTCGAATGTCTAGTAGATACGACCGGGGCAGGAGTACGAGCGACCGGAGTGTGGCTGGGCAGAGTAGTAGATGGATTCTCACAAATAGGCAAAAGTCTGTCTGCCGGAAAAGCGCCTGAGGGAGTGGCCGGACCGGTGGGGATATTTAAGCTCACGGGGATTGTGGCCCATGAGGGAATACTGCCTCTGATTGAGCTGGTGGCTGTGCTATCTGTAAATCTGGCGGTATTTAACATCTTGCCTATCCCAGCTCTTGATGGCGGCAGACTGCTGTTTATTGTCATCGAATGGGTGAGGGGTAAAAGGGTATCAACTGATCTGGAGCAAAAGATAAACTCATGGGGAATGATGCTACTTTTGGGACTCGTGGCTCTAATTACTTTGGGAGATGTGATTCGGGGATTAGTCTAACAAAGATGTGGTGGAAGGCGGCGTAGCCTACTAGATAGAATAGGGAGAACAGGGCGACATACCAGTACATGACGGGAGTATATAGATACGAGTTGGTAACTGTGCCAAAGAGCTCGCGCACCAGAGACAAGGGTTGGGTAAAGATGTCCCAGCTGTTCCACCGCAGATACCGGCCCACATATACGCCAAAGGCGATGATGGGGAAATGAACCACAATCAAAGTCCAGAGAGCGATGCGGTGCCTGATATATTTGGCCAAAGTCTGATGAATAAGATGCAGGGAAATGTAGCCTAAGAGAATGGCCAGAAGCGAGTAGGAGAAGACCAATAAAAAGTCGTAGGAGAGGGGAACTGGAGGTCTGGGAACTACGTGCTTGAAGTCGGTGATGATATACGGGGCGTTGGGATAAAAAATTAGCCAGAGAAAAAAGAAAAAGGGAGTGGCGAGCTTGTGATGAATCTTTTCGTGATCGAGGCGATACACCAAGAGAGCAAGAACGGCAGGTACCCAGGCTAAAAATAGATTCCAGTTGAGAAAACTATAATAGACACGACCCCAAAGAATAGAGCGCAAAAGCAGAGCTAAATGCCCAATAAACCAAAAAATGGCTGTGGCGCCAAAGATCTTGAGGACAAACTTTTGCATGGCAGGAGTTTATTATACAAAATTGGCAAGACTTGCATATGGGCCTATAGTGATGTATAATGCGGTCATGTTGAGAAAAGTGGTCGTAACTATCGTCTTGGTACTAGGCCTCGTGGCAGCTTTGGCTGTCCAAGCTGATTCTGTGCGTGCTGAAGGCAACAAAAATCCTCTGACATCTCCTATTTCTGCGCCCATATCTGTGGCCGGAAAAGTACTCTACAAATACATGGGTCAAGTCAGACCAGCCGTGGGGGCACAAGTAACTGTCAAGAACCCAGCTGGAGTCGTACTGACCGTCGCCACTGCCGACTCTGAAGGTAAATATGCCGTTTCCGCCTCGGGATATGGCTACTACATCCTGAACGCCTCTGACTCTTATGGAACTATATTTGCGCCGGCAAACAAGAGAGTTGATGCTGGAATGCAATTGTCTGGAGCTGACTTCGCCGGTAAGAGATCTCTGTAATCTGATACCATAATTAGGTGGAATGGATTCTTCTTTTTGGACTACCTTTGGTAATCACGCCCGCAGGCTGGACTGAAGTCCCCAAAGTGATCGTGGCGGAGGGGCTAATAATACTTTTGTGGGTAATCAAGATTTGGCGCG
>CAZIVL010000004.1:0-32095 GCA_964543035.1 uncultured Gammaproteobacteria bacterium
TTTATTACGACATCTACAAAACCTGGCTTGGGACAGAAAGCGACGAAGAGTGGAAACATCGTGGGGATTGCCATGGAAGATTTTACAAACACCGACACCGAATCTGTGGGTAAAATACTGGTTGCGGTAAATGTGAGACCGGCTATTGTGGCTGTATCGGCGAGATCAAATCTCGTTGAAACTTTGAGGCAAGGACTCTTGGCCCCCTCGCTCACACCACTGGCTTCGCTGAGGTACGTCTTGGCAGTACTCGTGGCTGTCTCCGCCTTTGTACTTGGGTTTGTGTACTTTGGACGAGTAGCCAAGAGTGGAGTGGAAGCCATTGGTCGCAATCCATTGGCAGGTAGGCTAATTCAGCTCAATGTAGTCTTGAATATGTCTCTTACAGTCTCCATCATGGTTGGTGGCTTGTTACTTGCATACTTTATTTTGATCATCTGAGAGTATGAATATCGAATTGATTGTCATTGTGGGGTTGTGTCTGGTCTTGGGGCTGGTGCTCGCAGGCTATGACAGAGTGTTGCGGGAATTAAATAGGCTCAAAAAAGGGAGAGAGGAAATAAATGCTGAAGCCCGGGAAAAAGCGGTGCGAATACTTGAGTCGGCCCGGGAAAAAGCGGTAGAGATAGTATCTGAGGCTAAAATTGGCACTTTGCGGGAATCGGAAGACATAAACAGGAGGCTGGGGGAGGTATCAGAACAAAAACTTGTTGAATATAAACAAATGCTACAAAACATATCAAAGTCTGTCGAGAACACTGCAGTGCGGGAATTATCTGAATATAAAAAATCCCTGGAAATGGAAACTAGTTTGGGTCAAAAAGCGGTGGGTGAAAGAGTAGTCCAAGAACTGGCCGAGTATAAGGCAGCTAAAGTTGCCCAAATAGACGCACAGATTGCAGCTGCGGTAAAAAAGATTACGCTTGAAGTCTTGGGGAGATCGATAAATTCGGAAGATCAAAACAAAATAATTATTTCGGCTCTGGAAAAAGCAAAAAATGAAGGATTATTTGACTGAAATACTTGCCCGAGTTAGAACTGTTGAGGAAAGAGTCGAGTTTTTGGCTCAACTGGAAGAAGCAAGAAGTGGAAATTTTTTGGTAGGTACGAGGGCAACAGACCACAGAAAAAAACTTGAGCCTTGGATCTCCAAACTGCCCTTAAAAGAGGTGCTTTCGGAAATGGCGGAGATTGGTAAGTGGCCGGTACTGAGAATATTTGTGCCTACATCTGTTGACGGTCAGGGAATCGAGATGGTCTCATTGTGGCTGCGAAAAAACGTAGACCCTAAGGCTCTGGTTGAGATCAGAATAGATAAGACAAACGGGATGGGGCCAGTCTTTGACTACCGGGGACGGATAAAAGATTACTCGGTTAAAAACAGGTTGGATAAATATGGAATTTGAGAGCTTGTTATCTAAGACTGAAGAGGTGGGAATCGTGGTCAGTGTGTCTGATGCGGTGGTAAATGTGACGGGACTACCGGGCGTGTCACTGGGAGAAATGGTACTTTTGGAGTCGGGAGAGAAGGGAGTGGTGACAGCACTACTTGAAAATAGCTTTGAGTGTCTAACGCTCTCGCCTAAGTCCGTAAATGTGGGTCAGCGGGTGGTGCGGGCGGGGGAAAGCCTGTCGGTGCCTGTCGGATCTGAAATATTGGGAATGGCGGTAGATGTGCTGGGTAAGAGTCTAAATGGTAAGGAATACAAAACAGATAGGCAAATGCCACTGGACAGCAGGCCACTCGGGATCGTCAGTCGAAAAAAGATAGACAAGCCCTTATACACGGGACTGATTATTACTGATCTTATGGTGCCATTGGGGCGAGGACAGAGAGAGCTGGTCATTGGAGATCGAAAAACTGGGAAAAGCTATTTTCTTATGCAGGCAATACTTTCTCAGGCGGCGTCGGGAGTGGTGTGTATATATGCCGCAATTGGCAAAAAGCGGGCTGAGATTATGCGCACCGTTGATTTTTTTATGGAGAAAAAAGTCATGAATCAAGTGGTAGTCGTGGCTGCATCGTCGCAGGATGGAGCAGGAGAGATATTTTTGTGCCCATACACGGCCATGGCGATTGCTGAATACTTTAGAGACTTGGGGAGAGACGTCTTGGTCGTACTAGATGATATGTCTGTGCATGCCAAGTTTTACCGCCAGCTATCACTGATCTCACGAAAGTTTCCGGGAAGGGATTCGTATCCGGGAGACGTGTTTCATATTCATTCCAAGCTTTTGGAACGGGCGGGTAATTTTGTGAATGCGGATGGAAAAGAAGTAGCCATCACTTGCTTGCCGGCAGTAGAGACGATACAGGGGGATATCACCGGTTACATTCCTACAAACTTGATGTCGATGACTGATGGGCATATATACGTGGATAACGAATTGTTTTTTAAGGGGAGGAGGCCGGCTATTAATCCTTTTGTGTCGGTGACTCGGGTGGGGTACCAGACGCAATCGAAGCTGAGACGGGATGCGAGTCGAGTGCTATATGAACTGCTAAATAACTATGAAAAAACTCAAAGTTTTTTGAGATTTGGAGCAGAGCTGGGGGAAAATTCACGTCAGATACTGGCTCTCGGAGAAAAAGTTTTAGCGTTTTTTGACCAACCATATTATCTGGTAGTGCCTGAGAATGTGCAGATGTTACTCCTGGCTGGACTGATGTCTGGAGTGTGGGACGGGGCGGGAACCCAGAAATGGGTGGATAAGTATCTGAATGAGCAAAAGAGTCGGGATACGATAGATAATCTGGTCTTAGGTTCAGATTCGATGGATAAATTATACGTAGGAATAAGATCTTCTTGGGGAGGGCTGGCATGAATAGTAACAAGCAAATGAGAATAGAAAAAGAGTCGCTATACAACCTAAAATCTTTGGTGGAAGTGTATGAAGAAGTGGCGGCCACGCGTATGCAAAAGGTGAGAGAGGCAGTCTTGGGCTCTAGACAGTTTTTGGAGAGCTTGTTGGTCGTATTTCAAAAAGTGAAAGCTGCTTACAAGACAGCGGATCCCACTGCTGGAACATTAGTCAAAAACGGGCGAATGGTGGCGGTATTTGTGTCGGCCAATGCTGGGTTGTACGGAGACATTGTGAATCGGACGTTTGAACTATTTGTGAAATATGTATCTGACAATCCAAAAGTCGATGTGGTGGTCTTGGGCAAACTGGGAGTCAAGATGATGGCGGATCGGATACCAAATGTGCTGTACAACTACTTTGATTTTTCTGACGAAGGAGTAGATATGAACAGCTTTGATATCATAATGAGGTATTTGATACAGTTTGAGAAGTTGGTTGTATTTCATGGACAGTTTCGTACAACAGTGGATCAGACACCGGTGGCAACGGGGGTGTCGGGAGATGCAATCGTAGTATCAGAATCTGTAAAAGCAGAAGCTGGTAAAAAATCGTATATCTTTGAGCCTTCGGTCAAAGACATTGTGCATGTGTTTGAAGGAGAAATATTGGCCTCTATTTTTGAACAGACGTTGCACGAATCACAATTGTCCAAGTTTGCTTCGCGAATGCTGTCACTCGACCGGGCTATGGAGAATATTGAGCATAGGTTGGGTTTGGTAAACCGGGCGGAGATGAGATTTAAACACAAACAAAAAAATGCCAGACAGCTGGCTACTATTTCTGGTTTATCATTATGGAGCTAAACATATGCTAAAAAATCAAGGGAAGATTGTGGGAATTCGAGGGCACATTGCCAGAGTGCAGTTTGATTATGACCAGCCGAAAGTGCATCAAATTTTGGTAGGATCCCAAGACGATCAAATCAGGCTCAAGGTGCATTCATCATCTGGGGAAAACACATATTATTGCCTGCTTTTGTCGGATTCGGACCAGATAAAAAGAGGCATGACTGTTGTAAACACTGGAGGAGTAATGTCTATCCCTGTGGGAGAGGCGATGTTGGGGCGAGTGGTGGATGTGTTTGGCCAACCCATAGACGGGGCAGGAGAGATCGCCTCGACTGTAAACCGGGACGTGTTTTTGCCGGCTCCCAGCTATTCTCAAGTGTCTACACACGAGGAAGTCTGGGAAACAGGTATCAAGGTAGTGGATATGTTTGCCCCGCTTCTTAAGGGTGGCAAAATGGGACTTTTTGGAGGGGCTGGAGTGGGCAAAACCTTGCTTTTGTCGGAGATTATGCGCAATATTTCGTCTTCAAAACCTGGCAACGCCTCGGTATTTGCGGGAGTGGGTGAGCGAACTCGAGAGGGACAAGAATTATTTTCGGAGCTTCGGGATAGAAAGCTTCTGTCTTCGGTATCCTTGGTCTTTGGACCCATGGGCGAGAATGCGGCGGTCAGGTTTTTGACTGGCATGTCTGGGGTAACACTAGCTGAGTATTTTCGCGACAGTAAGCGGGATGTACTGTTTTTGATTGATAACGTATTTCGATTAGCACAAGCTGGAAATGAACTGGCCACCCTGATGAACACGATTCCATCTGAAGATGGGTATCAGGCGACCTTGCCATCTGAAATGGCGGCATTTCACGAGCGACTAGTATCCACATCTGATGGGGTAATATCGGCTATTGAAGCCATCTATGTGCCGTCTGACGATCTTTTGGATCAAGGAGTGCAATCGATTTTTCCGTATTTGGATTCGGTTGTGACGTTGTCTCGGCAAGTGTATCAGGACGGTAGACTACCTGCAGTCGATATCATGACGTGTAGCTCGTCGGCATTGAACGCCAGAGTAGTGGGAGACTTGCATTATCAAACAGTGGTGAAGGCCCAAGTAATGCTGAAAAAAGCCGAAGGACTCGAGCGCATGGTGGCCTTGGTGGGAGAATCTGAGCTGTCGCCGGAAAACCAGCTGCTATGGAAACGAGTCAAAAAGCTGCGAAACTATATGACCCAGAGCTTTCATGTCGCAGCAGAGCAGACAGGTAGACCGGGTGAGTTTGTGGCTCTCAAGGACACCGTGATTGGAGTCTCGGACATAATAAATGGCAAATTTGATCAAGTTCCCGAAGAAAAGTTTTTATATATTGGCACGACTGCTGGAATTCCCCATGCCTAAGCTCGCCTCGACAATCTCAGTGGTGGTCAAGTCGCGAACGGGAATCGTGTATTCGGGAGAAGTGGCGGCGGTGTCGTCCATAAATAAGATTGGTCCGTTTGATATCCTGCCGTATCACTCAAACTTTGTGTCCATGATCGCCAAGAAATTGACGATGCATAAGACAGATGGGAAGAAAGAGGAGCTGGCGCTGGACCGCGGAGTGCTAACGGTAGAAGACAACAAAGTTGAGGTGTATTTGGGAGTGGGGAAGGTGGTTTAGAGTGATAAGTTGTGAGTAGTGGGTAGTGAGGTGTATAATATAAATACAATTTGAAAAGCGTTTGACCTTGTTCGCAGCAAGGAAGCTGACAGAGGAAATTCTGTACGGTAAGCTCCGTGATAGCTTCAAAGAGAGAAGTCTCTAACAGATTCGTAAAGGTTACACGGCTGTTTTTTGATTTCTGAAATAGGGTGGTACCGTGACTACTTCAGTCACCCCTTGAAATGAAGATACACATGATAGTTTGTCTGTGTATCTTCTCGCAGCATTGTTTTTTGTTGCGAAAGAGGAGGTGGCTTACATGAAAGAATGGCAAAAAGAAATAATTTCTAAACATGGCAATATTGCCTTCGGTTTTAATGATCAAGGGGGCATGATTGCAATTGACCCTGATGCTGATGTGGATCTAGTTCCTATTATGGCGGAGATCGAGGCGATGGAGTTCTTGGATACTCATCCTAAGGCGCCCAGAAAAACCCTTACCCATCTAGCTAATGGGAAGAAAAACTTTTAGAATCAGCTTATGAAGTCGATCCCATTAAAACCAAATATAGACATATCTCAGTTAGATCAACTAGACATACGGGTTGGTCTAATTGAGGTGGTCTCGGAGGTGCCTGGATCTGACAAATTGGTGGAGCTCACAGTTGATTTTGGAGACTTCAAAAGACAGATTTTGGTGGGACTGAAGAAGGAAAGAGAAAATCCGAAAGAGATAGAGAATAAACAGGCTCTCTTTGTGGTCAATCTAGAGCCTAAAGAAATGGCAGGAAGAATGTCTGAGGGAATGCTGTTTGATATCGGTTATAGCAATGGGATAGTTCCAGTGCTGGCAATGCCAGAGAAGGAGGTGCCAAATGGCGTTAGTTCCGGATAACTTTGAGCCCCCAATTCTTGTAAAAGAGGGTTACATAGCCCGCAAGTTGGTAGCACGTGATGTGGACCTGGATTATGAAGCCGTGATGTCGAGCATTGATGTCATTAAGGCTACAAGGGGTGGTAAATGGCCTACAGCTGACCTTACAAAGGAAGATGATCTCATAGATTTGTCGTGGCATCAGAGAGAATTTGAATTCAAAAGCTCATTTGCTTATACGGTTATGAATAATGATGAGACTAAATGTTTGGGGTGTATTTACTTTTATCCACCCAGAAACGAGAAATCCGATTTTGAAGTGAGCGTCTCTTGGTGGGTGACTCAGGAAATGTATGACAAAGGGTTTTATGCTGTACTATCAAGAGATATAAAGGAGTGGGTGGAGACCAAATGGCCATTTAAAAAAGTGTTTTGGGCAAATAAAGTCTTACCGAAGGAGGTTTTTAATGGATAAAATACAAGATAAATTGAAAAAAACTATTGCAGAGGCAGCAGGTGTGGACGTGGATCAGATCAAATTGGAACACCCTGAGATAGAAGAACACGGGGATTATTCCACAAACATAGCGCTAGTACTCAAGGGTGGAAAGCAATTGGCGGAAAAAATTGCTCAATCTATCAGTCAGGATACATTGATTGCCAAAACAGAAGTCGCAGGACCTGGTTTTATCAATATATGGCTCCAAAAGGACTTCTTTGTTGATCAGATAGATAGAGTGCTAAATGACGGTCATAATTATGGAAAAACATTGGCAGTCAACCATAAGCGAGTGATGGTCGAGTATGCACACCCCAATACTCACAAAGAAATGCATATTGGACACATGCGAACGCTTATTACCGGGGAAGCAGTAGTAAGACTACTGGAATTTGTGGGTCACACCGTGTTTCGAGCCAATTATCAGGGAGATATTGGACCTCACGTGGCCAAGTCTATCTGGGGAACAACAAAAATCCTCGTGGAGAGAGATATGACTTGGAATCAAGCAGAGGATTTGGATCTGAAAGCCAAGGCACATCTTCTTGGCGAGGGGTATGTGCGAGGAAACAAAGATTATGAGGAGAACAAGACTGAGATAGATGAGCTAAACAAACAACTGTATGCTCAAGACTCGCTGGTGAAAGAAATCTATGAAAGGACTAGGCGATGGAGTTTGGACTATTATGATACGTTTTATACTAGATTTGGGACAAAGTTTGATCGACTCTTTTTGGAGAGTGAAATGGCAGTAAGGGGCAAAAAACTGGTGGAAGACCATGTGGGGACGGTTTTTACTAAGAGCCAGGGGGCAATAGTATACGAGGGCGATAAAAACGGGTTTCATACTCGAGTATTTGTAACGTCGGATGGAAACCCGACTTATGAAGGAAAAGAGCTGGCTAATGCCATGACCGAGAGAGAAGCATTTGAATTTGACCAAAAGATCCATGTGGTGGCAAATGAACAGATGGGATATTTTCAGGTGGTTTTTAAGGCTCTCGAGTCAATTGACCCTTGGTACATAGGAAAGCAGACGCATCTGTCGATGGGGATGGTAAATCTGATTGGACGAAAAATTTCGTCTCGGACGGGAGAGATTGTGACAGTGGATGACCTCTTGGACACAGTAAAAGAGGAGCTCAAGCCACTTATGAAAGAGGGAGGGGGGGAGGCGCTGGAGCAGGTGACGATAGGAGCTGTAAAGTACTCAGTACTTAAGAATCATCCAACTGTGAACACGGCTTTTGACATAAATCAATCCATTAATCTGCATGGGAACTCTGGGCCGTATATACAATATACTCACGCGAGAATTATGAGCGTAGTAAAAAACGCATCAGCCACAAAATTGGACTCCGACTACAGGATGAATAATGAAGAAGAAAGAGTAGTCAAAATGCTGTACAAATTTGGCGAAGTAGTAGAAGAGTCTGCTAGCAGACTAGCACCTAACCTGCTATGTAACTACCTATACGAATTGGCCCAGAGATTCAATGCTTTTTACAATGCGCATACAATACTAGGTTCAGAGGGGCAAAGTGACACTGGGACAAAGAATTTTAGGATTAATTTGGCCATGGCCACGGGAATAATTTTGAAAAATGGACTGAATTTATTGGGAATTGAGGCACCGGAAAGAATGTAGTAATATCCAAAGGGATCTTTCGACTCACTAACGTTCGCTCAAGATGACAACAAAAAATACATTTGATTTTTATCGACTACCAAATGGGGTGAGAGTGATGCTGGTGCCTATGGTAGGGGTTGAGAGCGTGGCTGTGGGGACATATATGGGAGTCGGTGCGAGATATGAGACTGAGAATATAAACGGGATTAGTCATTTTCTTGAGCACATGGTGTTCAAGGGTACGCTTAAGTTTCCCACACACCAAGACACTAGCTATCTGGAGGGACTTGGGGCTATCCAAAATGCGTGGACAGATGTGGATGCCACGGCTTATTGGTGCAAGATACCGGCCAATAGATGGAAAGAAGGACTAGAAGTAGTCAAGGAGCTGGCTTTAAATCCCACGTTTCCGGAAAAAGATCTGGAGATTGAGCGAGGGACGATACTCGAGGAGATCAACAGGAGCGCGGATAGGCCAGAAAATGTAGTGGGAGAGGAGCTGTTTAGACTTATGTTTGCTGGAAACACGCTCGAAAGGACGATCTTGGGTAAGCCGGAGGTCATAAAAGCTGTAACGAGGCAGGATTTTGTGGATTATCACACTAAGCACTATCTATCTGGTAATGCCGCTGTGATACTGGCGGGCAAGATAGATGTAGAGGAGACTAAGAAGGCGATTT
Source organism: uncultured Gammaproteobacteria bacterium (assembly GCA_964543035.1). GTDB lineage: Bacteria > Patescibacteriota > Microgenomatia > CAZETR01 > Amesbacteraceae > CAYHIN01. The sequence continues at coordinate 8,974 of CAZIVL010000004.1, forward strand.
CAGAATGGTTTGGGGGGATGCCAGAGAAGATTGCGACAGGTTATGACATATATAGAGATAGTCAGACACAGTCACAAGTGGCGATATTTAATAAAGATCTATCCAATCAGGCGCATATAGAACTGGCTGTACGGGGACTGACACTGGATGATCCCAGGAGGTTTGCTCTGGCAATACTGACCTCATACTTGGGTGAGGGACTGTCTTCCAGACTATTTGTGGAGCTTCGAGAAAAACGAGGTCTGTGTTATGCAGTAAGGGCTTCTGAACAAAAGATGAAGGACACTGGGGTATGGTCGGTGTACGCGGGAGTGGCACTGTCCAAGCTGGAAGAGGCTATCAAAGCGATACTCGCTGAGATGACCAGGCTCAAGGAGGTAAAGCTGACTGAGAAGGAACTGGCGGCATCCAAGGAGAAGCTGAGAGGCCCACTTCTGTTTTCGGCAGAAAACCCCATCAATCAGATGGAATACTATGCCAGGCAAGTACTCGAGCGACCAGAGGAGATACTGACCCATCAGCAGGTGATAGATAAATTGATGACGGTCACGGTTGAGGAGATACAGAATGTTGCACAAAGTATCTTTTTGACACAGAAGCTCAACTTGGCAGTGGTGGGGCCACTGGAGCAGGGCAAGAAAGAAGAGCTACTCAAGTTGCTTCAAGTTTAGCCACCTTTGTAGTAAAATTGGAGAATGGTAAGTAAAGGGCAAGCGAATTTTTCGGAAAAGACGTTAGTGTTAGTGAAACCAGATGGAGTACAAAGGGGACTAGTGGGTGAAATTGTGGCTAGATTTGAGAAAAAAGGATTGAAATTAGTTGCCATGAAGATGGCCTGGGCTGATAAGAAGCTTGCTAGAACGCACTATGACATGCCGGAATCAGACATGAAGGCTTTGGGAGAACGGACTATTGCTGGATATAAAGAAAAAGGTATCGAGGATAAGCGCGATCCGATGGATATCGCCCGCGACGTCCAGGCCAAGTTGGTTGAATACCTGACAACGGGTCCAGTGGTGGCGATGGTGATTGAGGGAGCACATGCTGTGGCTCACGTACGAAAAGTGCGAGGACATACTAATCCTTTGGCTGCAGACGTAGGAACCATCACCTCAGACTACACAATTGATTCCTATCAGGTCTCAGATGCAGACAGTAGAGCGATCAGAAATCTGGTACATGCGTCTGGATCTGCAGCGGAAGCAAGTCGGGAGATAGGGTTGTGGTTTTCTGATGCGGAAGTGTTTTCTTATAACTTGGCGATAGAGGAAATCCTCTATGCAAAAGAGTGGGAGAAGACTCGAGAGCAAATCGTGGGTGATAAATAGACCTGTAATATTTGAGTAAATAAGATAGAGGGGATCGGATAAAGAATGTGTTCGATATAGTATTTTGGTCATTGACGGGGTATGGGAGAAGTGGCATTAATTAATGTATGACAGTTTTAAAGATAAAGACTACTTCTTCTGAACAACTCAAAGAAATCTCTGTGAAACCAACATTTTTGGAATCTCTAAAGAGTCTGTTTGCCATAATTGGTAACTTCGTCGCGGTGGGTGGAGAGTTTGTATAAGTGCCCTCGGAAGGAATGTTAAAGTCTGTCTCGCTTGGTCCACTAGTTGAACCCTTTGTGACCTCGACAGGAATCGAACCTGTATCGAAGGTTTAGGAAACCTTTGCTCTGTCCATTGAGCTACGAGGTCATGATTTAGAATTATAGCTTAAGTATAAGGATAAGGGATTGAATCACTGAGTCGTTTTTGCTATACTATAGGATTACTATGAAGGACAGTCATCCCAGGTTGTCGTGCTCGAGGCTGCTTGCTTCTTTAGCTTTAAGTTATGCTGCGGTGTGGAGTTGTAATAGAGCCATTCCTGGTTTGAGAGAGGTTTTGTCGGACGATCGTGTGAGGGATGAGTTTGGATCAATAATTGATAATGCCAAAGCATTGCTCTTAGAGGAATATGGGATGGAATATAGTACAGGTCCTGTTACAGAAGAGGAACAAAGCTGGGGGTTGGGCGGTGAAGGATTGACCAATATGGAGTCTTCTGATTGTGCCAGAATGCTTTTGAGAGAGTTTTCTAAGTATCCACCGGAGGAACTTTATGATTTGGGAATAAAAAAAGTTCGGTGCATTAAAAATCTTTCATATCAAGAAAAGGAATCATTTGGGGGGCTGTCTAGAGGAGACACCTTGGTAATTGAATATGAGACTGAGAAAGATGCGACCTCTCAACTTACAGAGGATTTTTTCACCAATCATGGATTACATCACGAAGTATGGCATCACATTTTATGGAAGATGGGGATAGATCCTACTGACGAATTGACGTGGAGTGGCTTGAATGTGAATGGGCTAAGCTCATATATAGGACAGGAAAGACTTGATCAATTGTTGGTCGAAATGGATTCAGGTAAGGACCTAATAGATTTGACTTGGCCGGTAGGGTTTATTAGCGCTTATGCCATGGTTAATCCCGAGGAGGATATGGCTGAGATGGCAGGGGCGCTGATTGCTCATCCATATGCTACAAGGGTTCATACTACGAGAGATGTAATCATTTATTTGAAGGCAGAGAGAATAAAAGAATTGTTCTTTGCCTGGAGTAATGGAAAGATGGACAGGGGATATTGGGATGATTTGGATATGGGTTGGGTGAAAGATGGGTATTGGGATAATAAATGATTGTTTGGTTTGAGGTGTGATATATCTTCCTTACTTCACTTTGTTGCTTATGCACAGCATTCGCAAGTCGTGAAGGACGTGATAGAACGCTCTTTTCGCTATAATAGGTAAATCGGGGTGTGGTGCATCGGTAGCACGTTCGGTTCGGGACCGAGAGGCAGAGAGTTCAATTCTCTCCACCCCGACTTAATCTTAGGAATACATGAGGGCGCCGGTGACGATACAAGAGGAGAGGATGATACCTATAAAACTGTTGATCATAATGGGTTTTTCTTTGTGAATGATGCCGTATGACAGCCAGATCATGGAGGTAAAGATGGCAGTCGTCCAGGTGATGACTGAGACGCCTTGGGCGTTTTGATACGCAAAGATTTGATATACCTGAGGGATAGTCATGATGGGACCGACGATAGTGGCTACTAGAATGGCTGCTGAGAGAACTGGATGCTTGGACTTTTTCTTGGTGTGATGAGGATGATAGGGCACGTATTTAGTGTAGCAGGTTTTGTTATTTCAAACTCACGGCGTGGAGCTGGGGGCCGTTTTCGGCGGGGGTCTGTGAGGGGTTTGGGGTAAGAGAAAGATTGGCCAGAATCAGTAGCTGGCGCCCAGATGAGTAGGGGGCGGCAAAGCCACCTTCAAGCGGGCCTGAGTAGACGATAGTCTCGTTTTGGCCATCATATTCTTTGACTATGACTTGACTCCCTGATACACGCATCAGGTGATTGGAGTCTGGGAACCAACGCCAACCGGCGTTGAGTTGTGGGTTGTGGGTTGTGAGTTGTGAGTTTGTATTTTTGGTATTTTTTGCAGGTTTGGGTGATGGGGTGGGAATTGCTTTTGAGCCCACAAAGAAATTGCGGTCTTCTTCGAGATCGAATACATAGACATGGCCGGGAATAAGAGTTCTTTGCTGGGGCTGATTGTTGGATCCCAAAAGAGGCTTTCGAAGAACTGGTGGGAGGCTGGCGGAAGAGGTGGCTGTGTACATGATCTTGGTCTCAGAGGGAGCCCAGACAATTTCGGCTGCGGATGTGGCGATAATATCTTGAAGCTGCTCGGGAAGAGTGAGCATGAGCTGCTGATTTTTGGAATTCTCGCGAGTCTTCCAGCCTGCCAAAATCTCAGTGGGATTGAGTGAGACATTTTGAATTTGTGTGGAGTTGATATCGATTAGATAAGCGGATGAGGTGGCCTGGGCCAAAATCTGGCGGGAATCGGGAGACCAAGTGTAGGCAAATTTTGTAAAATCTAGAGTCTTGGAAGTGGAAAGAAGGCGGGAATCGCGGTTGAGAAGACCCAAAGGAGATTCGTTGAGGTCTACCAAAAATAGTTTGTAACCGGTGGCATCCTTGAGAGAATAAATCGCTTTTTCACTATCGGGACTGGCACTGGGATTTGTGGCACCACTCGTGGTAATGGGCTTCAAAGTCGGGACTGAAGGGAAAAGTCTGGCTATGGCCCGAGTCACAATCTCTGCTTCTATCTCTAACTGTTTTCTCCAGGTGATGTAGCCCTCTTTTTTTATTTGGACGTCGTAGGTGCCAGGAGATAAGTTGATAGTGGTGTCGGTCGCATTTAGAAGGCGATCGTTTACATATATTTGGGCGGCGTCGGGGTATGATTTGGCTACTAGAAGACCCGTGGCATTTATGGACCCATCTTGGATATTGGGTCTATAGCCTCTGGCGAAGAGGATGACGGCAATTGATCCGAAACTGACTAAAATAATGCCTGTCAGGAAGATAAATAATCGGTTTCGGACTGCGGGTGACATGTCTGTTAATATTAGCACTTAGTTTATGTCGTTTAGTAAGCGTATCGGGATTGATCTTGGCACTGCAAACTCACTAGTGTGGCTGGCGGGTAAAGGACTTGTGATGAACGAGCCGACTGTAGTGGCCATGACGGCTGATGATGACAAAGTGGTGGCGGTTGGTAATGAAGCCAAAGAAATGCTAGGCAAAACTCCCGGAGGAATAGTAGCTAGAAGACCCATGCGAGACGGAGTGATTGCTGATTACCGAGTGACTCGGGCCATGCTCGCTTATTTTATCCAAAGAGTATGTGGGCGAGTGTTCCTTATGAAACCCGAGGTCATGATCTGTGTGCCGGCCGGGGTGACACAGGTGGAGAGGCGAGCCGTATTGGATGCGACTTTGTCTGCAGGAGCAAAGACTGCATATCTGATTGATGAACCGCTGGCGGCTGCTATTGGAGCCAGACTCCCGATTGCTGCTGCTTCGGGAAACATGATCATTGATATCGGGGGAGGATCGGCTGAGGCGGCGGTCATATCTCTAGGTGGAGTGGTGGTCCACAAAAGTGTGAGAGTAGCGGGAAACAAGATTGATGAGGCCATCATTGCTTACCTAAGACGCAGACATAATCTGTTGATTGGTGATACCACGTCGGAAGAAGTAAAAATCCGGATTGGGTCGGCCACAGTGCTTCCTGAGGAAGAGCATATGGAGGTCAAAGGGCGGGATTATGTGACGGGACTCCCACGGGCTATCATGATCTCGAGCACTGAGATCACCGAAGCTATCAGGCAAGTATTGATTCAGATAGTGGGAGCAGCCAAAGGAGTACTAGAAGAGACGCCTCCGGAACTGGCTTCTGACATCATCGACAAGGGGATTGTGATGAGTGGGGGAACATCGACCCTGCGTAACTTTGACCGGTTTATGACGGATCTGACAGGAGTTCCATGTCATGTGGCCGAAGAACCGCTGTTTTGTGTAGTTCGCGGCACTGGCATCGCCATCGAGAATTTGGACCTATACAAAAAAAGCGTTACCCGAAGGTAACGCTAATTTTGCTTTGAAGTAGATTTACTTCAATTCGACAGTAGCACCAGCTGCTGTAAGCTTGCCTTTGGCCTCTTCGGCTGCGGCTTTGTTTACATTTTCGGCTACGACTGCGTTTGGAGCCTCAGAAAGATCCTTGGCTTCTTTCAATCCTAGATTTGGATTGATCTCGCGAAGGGCTTTAATGACTCCGATTTTGTTTGCGCCTGCGTCTTTGATGACGACGGTAAAGGAAGTTTGTTCCTCTACTGGTTCACCAGCGGCTGCTGCAGGACCTGCGGCTGCTGCCATGACGGGTGCGGCTGCAGTGACTCCAAATTTGTCTTCTAGAGCCTTGACTAATTCGGCCAGCTCTAAAACTGACAATTCTTCGACACCTGTAATGAGTTTTTGAACTTTATCTGACATTAATTAGTCACCCCCTTTGAAACTCGCACGGCTTCAAGCGTACGAACGAGTTGTGAGATATTCCAATTGAGAGCGTTGGCTAGGCCATAGAGAGGGGACTTGAGACTACCTAGAGTCTTGGAAATAAGGGTGGCTTTGTCTGGGATGGTGGCTAGTTGGGCGATTTGGACATCGGTTAAGACTTGGGAGCCGAGCATGCCGATTTTGAAGGTGGGAAGAGCGTTTTTCTTGGCAAAGTCGGCCACGGCTTTGATGGCAGAGACTTCGTCTGTGAGAGAGAAGACGAAGGCTGAGGTACCGCCAATATTGAGATCCTGATTGCCGGCTGCGATCTTGAAAAGAGTGTTTTTGGCAATTACGATCTGACCACCGGCTTTTTTGATGTCACGACGGAGCTGAGTCGCTTGAGACACTTTGAGGCCGCGGTAGTCCACGACAGCAACGGATTTGGCTTGAGATAGGAGATCCTTGAGGGATTCTACAACTGAAGTTTTTTTGGGTGTAATTTGTGCCATATTGCCTCGGTGAGACTTATTTGACTGCTCACTGTCTTAGGTAAGTAGGAGGATTATACATTTTTTTTGATAGAATCTCAATATGATTGGTGACGAAGAACATGGTTTTACATCATATAGGACGAAGGAAACCGTTTTTTATGACAAAAGAGAATGGAATGCATTGGGTAAGTTAACCCAGGCTTTTCGAGCAAATGTAAGAGAACTAAGGGGAAATGCAAAAAGCCTTCGTAAGTTGGCCGAAAAACATGGTTATAAAGTTAAAGGTGTTGTTGATGGATATGGGTTCTTAGATGAGGAAGGTGAATTGCAAATAGTAGGTGATGATAATAAAGCTAGGATAGGTCCGGGCAAGAATTTGTATGTGGTTGTTAATGAAAGCGGAAAGGTTGAAGATGTGGAAGGTTTTAGACATGATGTTGGAGCGTGTGTTTTGGGGGGAAAACACACATCAGAAGACGAAACGTCTGATATAAGGTTTGAAACATTTGCAAGTTTGGTGCTGGAGAGCTCGGGAATGAAGATTGATAAGGAAGAGTGGAGAAGGAGTGGGAGAATAAGTACTAAAAAGGGTGTCGACTATGTTCATGATACCTACGTGCTTGATGAGCTAGTTGGCGGCGGTTTGAAATATGGAGCGTTGAAATATATGGGAATGGATTGGGAGGATTCGGTTAAAAAGAAGGCTTAGACTTGGATTTTGATTGCGGGGCTCATTGTGGATTTGAGGACGACTTTCTTGAGATTGGTGGGATTGATGGGGGCGAGGACGGCTGAGATGTTTTCTGACAGCTCGCTATCTTTGAGAGACAATTTGCCCACGGTGGTGTGAATGATAGGACCGGATTTGTCTAACTTTAGTGTCACAGTTGTATCTGCAGCTAGTTTGGCGGCTGCTTCCTCGGGCTTGTCAGTCACTGTGCCTGACTTCGGATTTGGCATCAGGCCCTTGGGACCTAACACTTTGGCAAATTTGACGAGCTTGCCCATCTGAGCGGGAGTGGCAATCAGGACTTCAAAGTCGATCTTGCCGGCTTCCAGCTGCTTGATGACATCGTCGGTGGCGATAGCCACTTTTTTGGTCTTTACTTCCATGTGGGGAAGAGAAACCACTAGTTTGTTAGTAGGAGCGGACTTCATGACTACATGCAGCTCAACTGTAGGGTCAAATTTCGTGAGACCCACTGTGCGAAGGAGGGGGAGGGCGTCACTCAAAGAATAAGTCTTTTCAGAATTGATCTTGGCTTTGGCGGCTTGGTATGGCTTGGAGCGGGCTTGGGTTTCTTTTACGACTTTTTTGGGGGAAATTTTGTTTTGTTCTACGACCGGAGTAAGGGATTCTTCAACTTGTGGCTTTTCTACCACTTCACCTTCGCGGAGCTTTTTTTGCTCGCGCTTGACGGCTTTTTTTGCCTTGAGGTTTTCTTCGTCAGAAGAACCAATGACTGCTGCTCTTTTTTTACCCATGTCGTACATTATACTTAAAGTTGTGGCTAAAATCCAGGTCGAGGATTGGTTGGAACTTGCGAGTTTGAAAGATCTAAAGCGGGATTGTCCTGGGGAGTTGTATTACCAAGGCTCTTGGGATCCAAAGCTGTTTGAAAAGTGTGTGGGGATTGTGGGGAGTAGAAGAATTACAAGTTATGGCCAGCGGGTCTTGGAGAAGATGGTACCGGTACTAGTTCAGGACGGGTACACTATTGTGTCGGGGTTTATGTATGGAGTGGACCAGACGGCCCACAGACTCGCCATCGAGTGTGGAGGAAAGACGATTGGAGTACTCGGATGGGGAATAAATGAGCCCATGTATGGAGAAGAAAAAGAATTGGCGGCAAAAATGCTTTTGGTCTCGGAGTGGGAAAACAAAAAGGGGGCTTTGTGGACGTTTCCGAGACGAAACAGGATTGTGGTGGGGCTCATACAGAGGTTGTATGTGATCGAGGCGACTGTGAAGTCGGGATCTATGATCTCGGTCGAGTGGGCGGAGAAACTAAAGCGGGAGATCTGGGCGGTACCGGGACCAATTACCTCAAAAGTGTCTGAGGGGACAAATAAACTGATTGCCGATGGGAGGGCCAAGATGTGGCTAGGAGCTACTAATGAAACAAAACGATCTACAAACAATGCAGAGATATATACTTATTTACAGAATGAGGCACTTACTGTGGATGAGCTAGTGCGAAAGACTGGGAGAAGTGCAGATGATCTGGGAGCGGAGCTGACTATGGGAATGCTAAGAGGCGATGTGCAAGAAAGTGATGGGAAATATTTTATTGTTGAATAGGATTGATGAAGATTTCGGTGACAGGTTTTCTAGACTCAAATTTTGGAGTTGGTATTTTTAAGTGTGCCTCAATTTTGGTAATTCTTTGATCGTTGTAAAAACGACTTTTATCTAGTTCGTTGAATAAAGTCACCAATTCTTTGTGGTTCTTGTCGACCTTTTTGCTTAATTTATCTAGGTTGGAACCTAACGAACCAACTTTGGTATCAAGTGAACCAACTTTTGTATCAAGTGAACCAACTTTGGTATCAAGTCCAGAAATCTCTTCTCTAACTACTTGTCTAATTTGGTTTAGAGTAATTGGCATTGGCTCTAATGTATCATAGTCTGGCAATGCTTGTGAAGATAAACAGTGTCGCGAATGTGGGACTGGAATCGATGGGTGTGAGTGTGGAAGTAGATGTGGCAGATGCCGGGTTTCCTGGATTTAATATAGTAGGACTGGCTGGGAAAGCGGTAGAAGAAGCGCGGGAGCGAGTGAAGACGGCGATTGTGAACTCGGGAATGGATTTCCCCCCAAAGAAAATTACGGTCAATCTGGCCCCTGCGGATTTACCCAAAGACGGGGGAGCGTATGATCTGGCCATCGCAGTAGGTATCTTGAAGGCGAGTGGCCAGATAGTTAATCAGTTGTCCAGTTCACCAGTTTCTCAGTTGTTTTATGGGGAGTTGGGGCTGGATGGAGCGCTGCGGGCGACAAAGGGAGTACTGCTGGTTGGGTTGTATGCGAGCAAGTGTCATCCTGAACAAAGTGAAGGATCCAGTACAGCTAAAAAAGCAAACCTGGATTCTTCGCCATCGGCTCAGAATGACAAATTTTCAATTTTTGTACCCATTGAATCTGCAAATGAGGCGGCTGTAGTAGAAGATGTGTTTGTATATCCGGTGCGAAATCTCAAAGAACTGGTGGATCATCTGAATAACATTAAGTTAATTAAGAGATTAAGTGGATTAGTGATTAAGGATGAAGAAGATATTAATGTCATTGATTTTGATCTGGCCGAAGTCGTAGGACAAGAACAAGCCAAGAGAGCGCTCACAATTGCTGCTGCTGGAGGACACAACTTGCTTATGTGGGGGCCGCCAGGGACTGGCAAGACAATGCTCGCTCGAGCGATGCCAGGAATACTCCCGCCACTGGCTCTTTCGGAAGCTCTGGAGGTAACCCGAATATATTCTGTATCTGGGATGTTGACACCGGGATCGACTCTCGTTCGAAGACGGCCATTTAGATCGCCGCATCACGGAGTATCCGCGGCTGGTATGGTGGGAGGAGGGAGCAATCCTACGCCTGGAGAAGTGTCACTGTCTCACTTGGGCGTACTATTTTTGGATGAAATGCCTGAGTTTGGAAGGAGTGTACTTGAGTCGCTTCGTCAACCTATGGAAGACGGGCGAGTGCAGATAGTAAGAGCCGCGGCACATGTAGACTACCCGGCGTCTTTTACACTACTCGCTGCTGTAAACCCCTGTCCTTGTGGGTACCTAAATCACCCCAAAAGAGAGTGTAAGTGTACGGGCAAGATGATCGCCAAATACAGATCCAGGATATCGGGGCCAATACTGGATCGAATAGATCTACATGTGCAGGTGCCGGCGGTCGAAATAGAAAAACTTACTCTGAGTCATCCTGAACGAAGTGAAGGATCCAGTCTGGATTCTTCGCTGCCAGCTCAGAATGACAGTAAACACATTAGAAATAGAGTAGTTATGGCCAGGAAGACACAAGAAAATAGATTCGTGCATGATGGACTGTACACCAACTCTCAGATGAGCAATAAGCATGTAAAAAAGTATTGTAAGTTGGATCTCGACACCGAGCGGATTCTCAAAATGGCAGTGGAGAAGTGGGATCTGTCTGCCAGAAGCTACTTTAGGATTATCAAAGTGGCCAGGACAATTGCTGACTTGGAGGGTTCAGAAAACATCTTGCAAAAACATATGGCCGAGGCTCTGCAGTATAGGCAAATGAGTTAACAACTAATGAGCTAATATAAATTCTAAGCACTAAATTCTAAATCCTAAACAAATTCGAAAATGACGAATTCCAAATACGATCTAGAGGAAAGAACGGCAAAGTTTGCAGAAAGAGCAAGATCCTTTGTCAGAAAGTTGCCAAGAACAGTTACAAACTACGAGGATGTAAAACAACTTATTAGATCGTCAGGTTCGGTTGGAGCCAACTATATTGAGGCAAACGAGTCGTTATCTAGGAAGGATTTTGGTATGCGAGTAAAGATTTGTAGGAAAGAAGCAAAAGAGAGTATTTATTGGTTGAGATTGTTGGATGTACAGAAAGATTTAAGTATTGTTAGTGAAAGAGATTTACTGACACAAGAAGGTGAAGAATTGATGAAAATATTTGGAGCAATTTTGGAAAAGACTAAATAATGTTTAGAGTTTAGGTATTAGAAATTAGAATTTATATGAAAGCTTTTAACAGAGAGACTGGGCGACTGGGGGAGGAGATTGCACTGCAATTTCTCCTCAAAAAAGACTATGAATTGATTACGCGCAATTTTAGTACTCGGTTTGGAGAGATTGACCTCATAATGAGAGATAAAGGTGTATTGGTGCTTGTGGAGGTCAAAGCCAAAAAAGGAAGCCTTTTTGGGACTCCGGAGGAAATGTTTACTCAACGCAAAAAGGCCCAGGTAAAACGGATGGCGACGGTATATCTGGAGGGGAAAGAAGTGGCGTGTAGGATTGACATGATCGCCGTAGTTTTGGACGCCCAAAACGAGGTGGTGTCAGTGAAGCATTACCTGGCGGTATAATCTCTCAAATGGATAGGATTGTGGAAAAACTGGAGTGGGGTGGAAGAGAGTATGAACTTGAGTGGATACCAAATGATGGGACGGATTTGGTGCAGTACTCTCCTGTGACTCAGGCGTATGGGATCTGTATTACTCCAGAAAACACGGCGGCAGTAGTCTCTGAAGACGAAGGGAGTAATTGGACGCTTCCGGGGGGATCTGTGGAGCCAGGAGAGACGCTGGTTGAGACACTAGTCCGGGAAGTGGATGAGGAGGCGGATGTGACTATCAAAGACATAAGGCTTCTGGGACTTCAGAAGTCGACTAGTGGAGGGCGGACGATTTATCAGGCTAGATTTGTGTGCAGGGTGGATGAGGTAAAAGAGCAAACGATTGATCCGGCAAAGGGCAAGGTCCTGGTCAGAAAATTTGTGCCAGTTTTGAAGCTAAATGAGTATCTGAAGTGGAGAAAGATTGGGGATGAGATTGTGGGGTTGGTGGCCGAAAAGGGATAGACAATTTTTAATTGTAGTAAGTATCGTCTACAAGATTTTCGACAGCCTCAAATATGTCGCCAATCTCGTTGTTGATCCAGTCAGCTGGACCGTCAGCTATGGGATTGCCATTGATATCGACTTGACCTGGTAACCAGTGTCCGCCTCCTTGAACAAGACGTTCCAGCTGGCTCAAAACTGACGCCAGCTCATCTGAATTAGTGACCACCCTGCCTCTGTAAGTTGGTTTTTCGATCATGGTCGCAGTTTAGAATGAAAATTGACTCTTGACAAGGCTTATAGTGGAGGAAAATAATCAACTATGCCGGTAAGAAGACTTACAAATAATCAAGGAAGAGATGTTTTGGGTACTGGTGGGGTTGTGAATACTCGACATTCAGGATCAAGAGTGAAGCGAATTACTGAGGATCAAGCAAGTCGGGGTTTGGATGATTGGTCTCCAGAAACGAAGAAAACGCCCGAAGATCTGATAAGGGAGAGAGAAGAAAGAGAATCTAAAGAAGGGGAGGCATAATATACTATGGGCTTGACTGTATGTATTGGTTGTGTATATAATTGAATATGGCGCCGAAAACCGATTTAGTAACCCCAAAATTGAGTAGGAGGGACTTTTTGAGGCTCAGTGAATATTTTGGTTTGAGTTTGGCTGGTTTGGCTCTTGGAGCTTGTGCAGAGCAAGGTGCTAGTCCCCGAGTAGAAATAGGAAGCAACGGAGAACAAAATGTGGGGGATTGGTTGAAAGCAAATGGATATGCCGTGGAATCTACCACTTTTGTTCCGAATGGGAAGTATGGGGAGACAAGGGCTTTTCAGGTTATGCAGGTTGAGAGTGCAGAGACTGATCAAAACTATCAGTTAGTTCGTGAATTTTTTGACCCTCTCTTGAAAGATCCTGAAATGGAAGTCATTCCAGTGGGTACTGAAGATCTGGATCAAGATCCAGAAGCTGTGGATATTTTGAAGAGCTATTTTGGTGAAGGAAAAGATGGTGTGGTGGCAGCTGGAGTACTGTTGGGCAGTATTGAAGGGTTGAAAAGACTTGTGGGTAGTAATGAACTGATTGGGAATATGTTGTACCACATGGGAGACAAAGGAAAGACTGAAATATCTGCCTGTAAGGCTGGAAAAGAGAAGGGTGTTGGACACAGATTAGCATTAATGGTAGTGATTTTAGGAGCTGCGGCTGCGGCGCTGGAAGCTGGAAGACCGGGAATGCTGGGGGTTACTATGCAAGCTATTGCAAAAGGTCCGGGTCCATCAGGTGCGGGAGAAAGCTTACATGCCCTATTTACCATTCCCATGGACCAACTTGATGATTTCCTGCTGAGTGTCGGTCAATCGCGCACCACTATGTTGCTCACAGACTTGGTTAAATGGAAAGATGCTGCTGGAACGGAAAATGCTGTGGTAAGAATGATGATAGAAAAGGCTGGTCCAGCTACTGCTCATTTTTTGACAGGAGGATCTGAAAAATTATACAGGGTGTTAGAAGAAATGAGATTAGGGAAATCTCAATTTGGAAAGTTGTTGTCTCCAGAGCATACGGGAGAATATTTGGGTGTTTTGACTGGTCTGAGACTGCTCTATCAAAAAGCTTTGAAAAGAATGGGTGGAAGTTATCAGGAGCTTTGTAATCAAGTTGGAAAGCTTGGAGAACAACTCACACCTACTCCAAAGCCGAAGATAGAGGAATTGGCTGACTACAATGAAATCTGGGGGTTTGGGGTGAATGAGGCTGGTGAGCAAGTTTGGCTTAATGATTTGGGTGGACGGCCATCTGCTGACAACTCATATTTTATGGTCATGCCAGGGTTAAAATGGCCAGGTGTGATTCTAACCTTGCCCTAATCGGTTATAATTGACGAAACACATATGGTTTTAGCTGGTTTTTTATCAAAATTTGGGGAATTTGGAAGGGTTTTTGATAATCTTTTCAGAACACGTCTTGTTGGAAGAAGTTCGCCTATAGATGAGATTATTACCTTGCCTATTGAGGTAAAAGAAATTGATGAGGTGTCTCATTTGTTGTTTAATGAAAATAAGAGAGGTATTAGGAGCGGTGCTGATGTTTTGAAAGGTAAGGGAGATAGAGCCGTTCCATCTAGTTCTACCGAGGGAGATACGGTTGTAATACTACCTGTTACCAAAGAAGATATTGAGCGAAGTGGGATATTTGATCCGGAAAATAAAAAACCGGAAGATCTGGTGTTTGGTGAAGGTGGATCTAGGCTACTTTGATACCCATGGAGCGGGCGGTGCCGGTGACGGAGTTCATGGCTGATTCGAGGTTGTCTGTATTTAGATCTCCGAGCTTCTTTTCGGCGATTGCTTTGACTTGATCTTTTGTCAGAGTGCCTGCGGGCTCGCGGCCGGGCTTTTTTGAGGCTAGTTCCAGTCCCAAAGTCTTTTTGATCATGGCTGAGACGGGAGGAAGCTTGGTGACAAACGTAAACGAGCGATCCTCGTAAACTGTGATGACGGCTGGGATGATGTCACCTTTTTGGTCCTTCGTACGGTCGTTGTACTGCTTTACAAAGTCCATAATGGGGATACCGTGCTGACCTAGGGCTGGGCCTACTGGAGGAGCGGGTGTAGCCGATCCTGCGGGGAGATTCAATTTTAATACGACTTTTATCTTCTTAGGGGCCATACTTAATGTCTAATATTTAATGTTTAGTGTTTAATAAATAATTATATTTTTTTAACTTGTAGAAAATCGAGTTCGACGGGGGTTTCCCGGCCGAAGATGGATACCAGGACTTTGAGTTTACCATGAGCCTCGTCGATGGTCTCGATACTGCCCAAAAAGTCTGAGAAAGGACCGTCGGTGATCTTGACTGCCTCTCCGACTGAGAAATTGGTCTTGAACTTGGGAGCGCCTAGCTGGGCAAACTGCATGATGGCTTCGACTTCGGGAAGAGTCAGAGGAGTGGGCTTGTTGCCTACACCTACGAATCCGGTGATGCCCTGAGTAGTTCGGACGACTAGCCATGAGTCGTCATCGACGACCATCTTGATGAGAAGATATCCGGGGAAAATCTTTTCTTTAAGAGAGTACTTTTTGCCATGTTTGATGTGGATCTTGTCTTGGGTGGGGATCAAAAGCTCAAAGACTTTGTCGGTTTGACCAAGCGTTGCTACTCTTTGGCGGAGAGTCTCGGCGACACGGGCTTCGTGGCCGGAATAGGTGTGGACGACGTACCAGCGAGCTTTATCTGATGGATCGGTATTGATGACCATGTGGCCGGGGATGGACTTGCCACCCAAACCGCGCTCTGAGATTGAAGATAGATTGGTATCAGTCATTTATTTTATGATTAGGGATAACAATTTGGTAAATGTAACGTCTACTAAACCTACATAGAGTCCAACTAGAAGGGAAATCCCCAGGACGATAACTGTGAGCTGAATAGTTGCCCCGCGAGTGGGCCAGCGGACTGCTTTGAGCTCGGTTACAGTATCTTTGAGATATCCTACTAGGTTCATTTTTTGATTATACCCTATGAAAAAAAAGAAAGAGTCTTGCGACTCCTTGTCAAGGATTATATGTTACTTTGAGAACATATTCAAGAGTGCAACGCCCGCGAAGCCCGCGACGCTGCCAAAGAGGAGGACTTCGCCGCGAGTGAGGCCGAAGATAGCTCTTTTTCGCATGAACTTTTTGAACTCATAGATTTGAGCGTACATGAAGCCTGGGTCAAAATCCTTTTTTGACATGTGGGGAGATATTAGCACCTTTCGCCTCGTTTTCTGCGAAGACCTAGCTCGTATTCGTGAGTCTGTTTGCGCATCTGCTCTGGGTCTAGATGACACCACTGTCTGGCTAGCGTTTCTCGTTGAGCGAGGGGGCTTATTATGCCCGTGTTTACTAGTGAAGCAATTTTGTTTTGGAGATATTGTTCACGTTGGGCTTCGTCAGAAATTCTGTGGGCTTCAAATATCGAAGTAGGGTCTATTATGCCCAATTCGATTTTGGCAAGACCATAGGGGATGAGCTGCTCTAGGCGATAGGCTAATAGATCTCTTTGGATCTTTGGGTCCAGACCACTAAGTATTTCCATATGTATATGAGACTGAAGATACAAGAATATTGCCTCGTATTCAACCTTCTGATATACATATGTATGTATGAAAGTTTTCTACACCGCCGCTTATTCTGGAAAAAAGGATTATCAAAAATATTTTGATCTGGTCAGATCAGTCTTGGAGGAAAGTAATGTGGACCTGGTATCCCCAGAAAAAGGTAATTACAAAGATTTACTGAATCCGGGTGACATCGAGAGATTGGGAACAGATCGTAAAATCCATTATGAGGCAATAAGGAGGGGAATCATGTGGGCCGATGCAGTGGTGATCGAAATATCACATGAGGATTTTCAGCTTGGACATGAAGCGACGCTGGCCATTCAGGCCAAAAAACACGTATTGGCATTATCTATTTACGAGGATTTTTCGAAAAAGATCAATAACAGATACTTCCATGGGGCGAAATACAGTGAGCTGACGATTGATGGGATCATTGAAGAATTTATTGCCCTGGCTCAGAAAGATATGCTGAAGGAAAGGTTTAATTTGTTTTTGTCTGAATCTCAGACTCAATATTTGGACGAGATATCTAAAAAAGAAGAGATGAATAAGTCTGAATATATACGGGCGTTGATCGATAGGGATAGGTTAGCGCGAAGAACGGGGTAATCTCTTCCAAAATTTGTCAGTTCGGGTGCGGTGGATTTTTTGGAGCTTGCTTTGGGAAGCAAGCCAAGAAGAATAAGACCCGGGGTAGTCTTTGCGACGAGCATTAAATAACCTGAGCCAGACGTGGGGTGGGGTGAACTTGGCTAGGGGATTGTGGATATAGTGCCAGACTATAAAGTCACGGTATGAGGTTTGTAACTTGAGGGGGATTAGAGGATTTTGGAGCCTGTGAATATGCAATAAACAGGAGCGAACTTTGGGAATTGGGTAAAAATCGGTAGGGGAAAAATGATGGATGATTTTGAGAGAAAACCAGGGATAGAAGAGAGTGGCGAGCATGGTGTTTTGGTGAGGTGATATCTGGAATTTGGCCGCGGCTTCGTTTTGCACAACAAGATTTGCATCTTCGGGAGGATTGGCTGCGAGCAGCAATTTTTTGATGATTTCACCCGTGATATTGAAGGGAATATTTGAAAAGACTTTGTAAGAAGACTTGGGAAGATCGAAGTCTAAAAAGTTTTTGTGAACAAGGGTGAGCTTGGGGTGAGGGGGAAGACTCAGCTGGGGATCAATCTCGATTGCGGTGACGGCTTTTGCCTGAGATAGGAGAGGACGGGTGATGATGCCTGTGCCAGGACCGATTTCGAGGACGTGGTCGTGGGGAGTAACAGAGGAGGCTCGGATGAGCTGATTTACTAGCTCCCGATTATGAAGAAAGTTCTGTGATAAGGCCCAACGCCGGCTTTTTGCCATAGCGGTGGACGAGGGTGATAACAGTGACCATAACTGGCTCAATTTTAACATACAGTTGTTGTTTACTATATCCTATAGTATAATTAACGAGTAATGACTGACAAGCTTTTCGATTGGACAATGGGAGATGGTGATCGTGTTGATCCGATTGAGATCTCTCCTGATACTGTAAATAGATATGGTCCAAATAGACTTGTGCAAGCTATGGCGGTTGGAGTATCTGTTGCTTCGCTTGTTGGTGTGTTTGAAATTGATCTTGCTCTACGGATATTGAGGAGTGAATTAGGTGTAAATATGAGTCCTTGGCACGATGTGACGAATATTGTTTTAGGACTTGGTGTCATTTCGCTTGTGAGAGTAGTCGCAGATGAGGTTGAAAATTGCCAAGGCGGGGGAATTGTTATTTCCTGACAAATAAGATGGCATTGGGGAGATCGCGGCCGGGGCCGAGCTTGTAGCCGCCACTATATAGAGCAGTGGAGCCGCCGTCATCCAGATTGAGAGCATTTTCCATACCCATGGCTTTAAGCACTCGGGCTGATTCGGCGGTGGTTGCCGAGTGGACGACGCCTATGTAGACAGTGTTTCCTTTGTTGCCTACAAAACTCCGATTGCCTTTGGACCCTTGCTTGGGGTCGGAATTGCCACCGAAATTGACATTGGAATTGAAGACTAAGAGAGGATAGTTGGACAGCATGCCGTCGATACCTGTGTCTCGGCCCCACTGAGAGACAGCGGTGACAAAGCGAACGTAGCCACTGCCAAAGATGACGCCGGGGTTACTACTATAGACATTGTTGTCTGAGTTGAAATAGACTTTGTTTTTGTTCATAACCAATAAATCAAAAGAATTGGTCTTACTGGCACAGTCGGGGTAGGTGGATGGACAGAAATATGAGCCGTTGATGCCGGCAAATGCGCCACTTCTGGAAACATAAGTGGCAAGAGGAAGGACGGGGCAGTTGTTGCCACAGGTGCTGTCGGAGGCGGTATCTACGATGACTTTGGTACTGCCTAAATCGGCCGAGACGATACTCACTACAAAGTTGCCAGCGTCAGAGGAAACGGTTTGACGACTGTAGCCTGAGCCTGGTGGAGTGTTGTTTGCTGGCACATTTGCCACAACTGGGGCTACTGCTGCGGTGACTTTGCCTTTTTCGGTGGCAAGGTCTTTTGTGAGCTGGTCGAGCATGGCACTGGCTGAGGCGTAGCTTTCCCGTGATAGTAGATCGATAATACTAGCGTAGGTAATATCAAACTTGGTGGTGGATTTTGAGAGAATTTTTAGATCGACCAGGTCGTCGTAGACGCTTATGGATTTTTTGTAGGTAGACTTGATCTGATTGATAGTGTCTGATAGCTCTTTGTTTTTTGCTCTTTGATCTTCGGATTCGAGAGTGGTGATTTGATCTTGGAGGACACTGGCTTGGGCTGATTGGGAAGCGATGGTTTCTGATAGCTGAGTATTTTGTTTTTGGGAGGACTGAAGTTTTATATAGAAGTCATATATAAAGAAGCTTAAGGCGAGGATGGGAATCGCGGGGAGGAGATGAAAATGAATCTTGGGCAGTTTCACAGAAATAGTATAGATGAGAAATACTTCAGATGTACAATATGGGAATGGACGATTTGAAAAATAGAGAGCTAATGTCTAGGAGAGAGTTTTTGAAGGACGCAGCTTTTGCTGCGGCCGCGACAGTTTTGAACCCAGAAATTGGTACAAGTCCTGAAAAAGAATTGAAGTCTCAAGTGGTTGTAATCGATTTTTTTGGATTGAAGTCTGGTGCAACAGAGGAGGAGATAAAGCGACGAGTCCATAAAGACGATGAGGATGCCAAGGTGGCAATAATGGGTCTGTTTGTGCATGATAGACAAGGACATGGTGAGCAAGTAGTTGGAGGAGTTTTGAAAACCCGAGAATACTTGGGTCACACAGGTGGGACGAATGTAGATAAGGTATCAATTGGGCAGAAGTTATCAAGTGGTGAGGTGAAGCGAGACCGCTTGGGAAATATCAGAATGAAACTGACACTTGATGAAGTAGGTGTCGCTGAATTGGTTTCTGGTACACACGCGGGTGTTGTGAATATGAGCTTTGAATTTGGTGGAGAAGCACGATATAGATTTATGGGCGAGAGAGACAAATATCCGGAAGCGCCTGACAGGGTCGTGTCTAATCAGGGGATAGTGGGTGGAGATAAAAAACACTTTGATGCCCAAGGAAATGAGGTGTCTGAACAAAGATATAGAGAGATAGCCCGATTAGAAGAGGAGAGAGAGCCTATATTGTTGCCAGTCGAGGAGCGCAGAATCGATTTTGTTGATGGATATATTGGACCAGACAAGGTAGATAACTTGGCGAAAATGGGAAGATTGGCGAGAAAATTTCCTGAGAAGTTGTTTGTAGTCGCTGCTGGGAATCCTAGCTTTGTGGATGACAGAGGATGGGTAGTGCCGGATATTTCTGTCGCAAAAAAACAATTGGAAGAGCAAGGATTGTGGTCGGATAATATCTTGGTTGTGGGAGTGGAGGGGAGAGAGTATACATTTAAAGGGCCCCTGGCTCGCGGCGCTGATATATATGTGACCTATGATGATCTGAAGGCTTTGGGATTGTCTCAGGCGAGTAGTTTTGCCACTCCGGTGATATCTGAGGTGGGGCAAGAGCTGGTGATACATGGCTTTGACACCCCGGAAAAAGTAAAAGAACAGCTCTACCGGGCGTGTGAGCAGAAAGATTTTGGAAGAGTGTTTGACCTAGCCAGGATGAAAGAGCAGATGGCTACTTATTGAGGACGATGCTCGTCACGCCTTACAAATTTAGTTTCGATTTGTAAGGTGTATATCGCAAGCGATAGTTGTGGAGGTCCTTTTATTATTTAATAGTACCTTCAGTGAAGTCGGTAAGAAATGAATCTAGGGGAGTTTTGGAATTGGGGTCCCAGTTGTAGTTGACTGTGATCTCTTCGCCTGAGGCGATTGCTTTGATCGCTTTGTAGACGAGAAATTTGTTTTTGAAGTCAAAGACATATTTGGCATTGGGTTCATATGAATGATTGATGAGGCTGCCGTAGCCTAAGACTATGGCGTGATGAGTAGAGTTCCACTCGTAATAATATTTTTTGAGAACAGTATTCATAAGGGCGGGCCACTCTTTTTTTGGCACCAGAATTACGGGACATTTTTCAATAATTTCTCCGGATTTGATATCTTGTGATGCAATAATGCCACGGATTGATAATGTAGGGGAGATACCAACTAAAAATTTCATACTAAGTCTTTCTGTGAGCAAGCTTGAGGGCTATGGCCACTGTTGTGAAGGCGGCGACAAAGTGCCAGATGTCAAAGGCAGTAAAGTCGGGATTGGCGAGTCTAAAAAAGACGAAGTCAATGGCGGCCAGAGTACCCAAGACCATTAGTAAGGCTTTGGGGTATGAGACGCGCTTGAAGAAGCGCAGATGGAGCCTGAAGGCGACAAACATAACCAGACCGATCTCGGTGACATGGGTGAGCCTAAACGCCAGGCTGTGGGCATCTGTGAAGAAGGGGAAGTAAAGACCCACCAAATAGGCGTGTACCGCCCAAGCGAGAAGAGTGGTGAGAATGAGGGACATATAGAAAGTATAGCAGTGTTGTTTTGCTAAAAATCTTTCAAAATGGTCTCGGTGATGGAGTCTAGGGTCGGGAAGAGTAAAATAGAGGCATGTCTTGTAGACTAGACGTGTTGGAGCATCATGCTCGGAGCATAGACTATTATTTTGACTTATATCCTGGTGTGCCACGGGGCGAAGAAGAGGCTGAAATTAGAGATGTTTTTTTGCCTGCAATGCAGAGAGAAAGATTCGATGGGACTCGCGAGTTAAAATATCCAAGATTTAACACCCGGCGCTATTTTTGGGCTAAGCTTGCAGTTGTACTGGCTTATCGGGAGGGGAGGGCGAGAATCATTCCTGATTATGATCCGCAATCAGGAGAACATAATTTTGATCCTATTTGCGAGGCTTGTGGCAACAAAGTCCGTGACAGCAGAGGGAAGTGGATTTGTGATTTGGACAGAAGACGAGCAATTCGAAACAAATAGACTTAAAAATTATTTAGCAGGGGCGGATGGAATCGGACCATCATTAGCGGTTTTGGAGACCACTGTCCTACCATTGAACGACGCCCCTGTGTGAGTGAATTTTAGCAGATAGCTATATAATCGGTTTATGGAAGTGCCTGGGGAAAGAACTGAAGAACATCCCGAAAAAGATACACCTGAGTATGCCCTTTGGGTTGTGGCACATAGTGGTGTGGAAGCAGTAGTGACGCCTGACAAGAAGATTCAGGATCTAAGAGGCAATGATTTGGATTTGAGGGGGGTGGAGGACATGGAACAGAAGGCTGAATGATTGACAAGGTTTTCACAAAGGAGTAAACCTGATTAGACGATGGCTGTTGAACCTGGAAATAAATGGTTATCACTTTTTCAAAAACAAATTAAGCTGGGGGAGGGGGAGGTAGATTTTCCAGTGCTGGGCCAAGATGGTGTTAAAAGAGTTGTGGCCAAGCCAGATGGAAAATATGTAGTCATTGGAACTGATGGGGGTGTTGAAATAGACGATATTAACCAGGCTGAGGCTGCGTTGGTGTGGGGAGCTTCGTGGCCCGGAACTACTTGAGCTTTGAGGATTCTTTGTGGAGAGTGTGCTTTTTGCAGCGGCTGCAATACTTGTCATACTCCATCTTTTCGGGAGTATTGATCTTGTTTCGCTCTGCTAGATAGTTTTGGGCTTTGCAGACTGAGCAAACAAGTAGGGTAGTAGTGCGGGCGCCTTTCTTTGCCATATGTGGCTATTTTACCTGAGTGAGCTTCAAGCTGCAATCGGGAGCCTGGTCTGAGAATCGGACTCAGGACCTCATTCTTACCAAGAATGCGTTCTGCCACTGAACTAACCAGGCAATGTGCCGGGACTAGGATTCGAACCTAGGAAGCCGTAAAGCATTAGATTTACAGTCTAACCTCGTTGACCGCTTGAGTATCCCGGCTGGGACACAATGTATTATATCTTGGTATACGAAGTAGATCTACCATGGCCGTGGGAGATGAGGAAGCCGCTGGTACTAAGACGAGCTAGATCGCGGGAGGCCGTAACCTGGGAGACGTTGAAGAGGGCTTGGACTATGCGATTGGTGATGACACTGCCGGGCTTTTCTAGGTTGGCGAGAATGGCTTTCTGACGCACTGTTAGATGCTTTGTAACCTTTTGATCTATTAAAGTAACTGTTGAGCCGATGGATGCCTTTACTTTGGTCATTTGATTGACGATGGCTTCACAAAAGTATTCTAGCCAGGCGGTGACGTTTTCTGAACTACTCGCTTTTTGGATCTGGCTCAAGTAATTGTCTTTATCGGCCGCCCAGAAGTCTTCTGTTGCCAAATAGCCTCGCAGATCGTAGCCGTAACGGGCCAAAAACATAAGAGAGGTGAGGTGGGCAAGCCTACTGGGATAAAAACTGACTTGGGCAATAGCTGCTTGGATAACCGGATGCATCTGGCCGGTCTGTAAATAGGTGAGGAGAGTCTCGACTTCGGGTTGGGAACCGGTCTGGACTCCAAGAAGCTTGGAAAGCTCTTTGATATTTGCAAAAGTCACTGGGGTGGGGTTGGCGGACCAAAACTCGCGGACGTAGTTGAGAGAATTTTTGTAACCCAA
>CAZIVL010000005.1:0-6953 GCA_964543035.1 uncultured Gammaproteobacteria bacterium
TTACCCTTGCTTTGAGGCCGCAAAATAGGTAATATCATTTCGCTCTACTGAGCTTCTTTTTGTATGGACACTACAAACAACATTGGGACTCTAAAAGAGGTGGAAATCACCACCGAGATGCAAAAAAACTTCCTCGATTACGCCATGAGCGTCATCGTCGCCCGCGCCCTTCCTGATGTCAGAGACGGTCTCAAACCAGTCCACAGACGCATTCTTTTTGCCATGCACGACGTAGGTCTGCGGGCTTCAGGAAAACACAAAAAATCAGCGACAGTCGTCGGAGAAGTCCTAGGCAAGTACCATCCCCACGGTGACGTCCCAGTTTACGACGCCTTGGTGCGTCTCGCCCAAGATTTTTCCATGCGCTATCCACTAGTCGATGGCCAGGGAAACTTTGGCTCCATAGACGGCGACTCTCCCGCTGCCATGCGTTACACCGAGGCCAAGATGAGTCGCATTGCCGAAGAGATGCTCGCAGATATTGAGAAAGATACTGTGAACATGAGTCCAAACTTTGACGGCACTCACAAAGAGCCAGATTATCTCCCAGCCAAGCTTCCCAACTTACTTCTTATGGGCTCAGACGGTATTGCCGTCGGTATGGCTACCAAGATTCCCCCTCACAATTTAGGTGAGGTCATCGATGCCGTCTCATATCAGATCGACAACCCCGAAGCCACAGTTGCAGATCTGATGCAATTTATAAAAGGTCCCGATTTCCCAACCTACGGAGCCATCTATGATGCCAAAGCTATTGCCGAAGTCTACACCACTGGTCGTGGCCGCATAGTCGTTCGCGGCAAGGCCGAGATCGAAGAGGGCAAGTCTGGAAAAACCCAGATCATCATTTCCGAGGTTCCATATCAGGTCAACAAAGCCGAAATGGTGGCCAAGATCGCCAACTTGGTGCACGAAAAAAAGATCGACGGTATCTCAGATCTGCGCGACGAATCCGATCGTCATGGAATTCGCGTAGTAGTCGAGCTCAAGCGCGATGCCAAGCCCAAGAGTCTTCTCAACAATCTTTACAAACACACGGCTCTCCAGACATCTTTTCCAGCCAATTTTGTGGCCCTGGTCGATGGCACTCCCCACACCCTCTCCTTGCCTCAGATTTTGACCGAGTACGTCAAGCATCGCCAGTCGGTGGTGACTCGAAGGACCGAGTTTGATCTCAAGCAAGCCCGAGCCAGAGCTCATATCTTAGAAGGTCTCAAGATTGCCCTCGATCATCTAGATGCCGTCATCAAGACCATTCGTGAGTCTCGCGATTCCGATGAAGCCAAGAAAAATTTGATGGAGCGCTTTGGCCTCTCCGAGATTCAGGCGACAGCCATCCTCGACATGCAGCTAAGAAGGCTAGCTGCCCTCGAAAGAAAAAAGATCGAAGACGAGTACAAAGAAGTCATGAAATTTATTGATTATTGCGAGGATCTTCTAGCTCATCCCGCAAAGATCTTGGGGGTTATAAAAGAAGAGCTGGCGGACATCAAAGCCAAATATGGCGATGAGCGAAGGACTAGAGTGTACAAAAATGCCGTGGGCGAATTTTCCGAAGAAGATCTCATCCCCTCCGAAGACACAGTCGTGACTATTACATCTACAGGTTACATTAAGCGCCAGAGTCCCAGTGCCTTTAGGACTCAAGCCCGAGGTGGCAAAGGCGTCACCGGCCAAGCCGTAAAGGAAGAAGACGAGATCGCTCACATTGTAGCCGCAAATACCCACGACGATATGTATTTCTTTACCAACAAAGGTCGTGTCTTCAAGCTCAAAGCCTTTGATCTCCCAGAGGGTAGTCGTCAAGCCAAAGGCCAAGCCGTGGTAAATCTCATCAATATCGAGCAAGGCGAGCAGCTTCAGTCAGTTCTGGCTCTCGGCAAAAAAGATCAGTACAAGTTCTTACTCATGGCCACAGACATGGGGACGATCAAAAAGACCAAGTTGTCCGAGTTCGACTCCATTCGCCAAAGTGGCAAGATCGCCATCAAGTTAGATGCAGGCGACAGTCTCAAATGGGTCCAGCCCACGACCGGTACTGATCATGTTTTGATGGTCGCAGGTGAAGGCAAGTCTATTCGGTTCAAAGAAGAAGATGTCAGACCCACCGCTCGCGACACCATGGGCGTTCGTGGCATTGAGCTAAGACCCAAGGATTATGTCGTCGGCATGGAAGTCTTCCCATCTGCCAAAGAAGCCCCCAAAGACGGCAGGAGAAAATCATTTGAGGACGTCCTTATTGTGACGGCCAATGGTCTGGGCAAGAGGACTTCAGTCAAAGGTTGGCCTCTCCAAAAACGCGGTGGTCAGGGCGTAAAAGCCGCTCAGTTGACCGACAAAACCGGCAAGATTATTACTTGTATTGCAGTGGACGAAAATGTCGATCAGATCGTAATTACGAGTAAGCAAGCCCAGATTATCAAGCTGCCTCTCAAAAATATTCCCCAGTTAGGCCGTGATACCCAAGGGGTAATCCTGATGAGATTTTCAAAGAAAGGCGACTCCGTCTCCGCCGTGACATATCTTGAAAAAGAACCAGAAGCAAAATAGAGCTTTTTTCGGTCATCCTGAACGACAGTGAAGGATCCAGTACCATATTTGACATTCAATTCTCTCAGGAGTAAAAAATACTTATGGGTTTTCTAGAACGAGAGGAAAAATATAAAACTGTCATCTACATCAAAGACACTGGTCAATTTGTCGAGGCATCAGGTTCTCATCTCCAGCCTGTCGAAACCAAACCAAGAGTTACACCCCCTTCTGCTCCACCAGTCGAGCCTCCATGGCAGCCAACAGTCAACCCTCCTCAAGGATCTCCCTACGGAAACTAGCATCTAATATGTCCATTGACTGGACGTCACATCCCAGTGATATCATTTCCAAATGGCAGCAAAAAATCCAAAAACCAGTCTCGATGAAATCGCAATCACACTAAAGAGTCTAGTCAAACAAATTAACCTTCGATTTGATGCGGTAGACAAAAGATTCGATCAAGTGGATAAAAAATTCGACGATGTGAATGGGAAATTTAAGGAAGTCAACAAAAGATTCGATAGTCAAGAAAAATTGTTTCGCGATTGGAAAAGTGAACTGTTTACAAAGATTGATACCGGATATGCCAAGCCAATCAAAGATCTCCGTGATGAAACCGCAATCCTCAACGTCCGCACCACAGACTTACGCAAACGGACTTCTAAACTCGAAAAACGAGTATTCCCCAATTAACGCAGGCTTTGAAAAAAATATTTCCGACCCGCAAGAGAGTAGGGGAGTTGCGGTAGTGTTTACATAAGTGCTAGACTGATATAGTGAATCACTGGTCTGTAAAACTTCTGGCAGTTTTTATTTTAGTTTTTGCGCTTCTTAGGTTTGGTCCGGGATTATCAGTAAGTTCCGTCGTCTCCCAAAAGCAAACTCTCTTTTCGGCAACCGGCACCGGCAAGGTCACAGTCGTCCCCGACGAAGCGGTCTTTTCCGCAGGTATTTCGGTAAACAAGAGTACTGTCAAAGAAGCCCAGACCGAGGCCAATCGTGTCATCAACTCCGTCTCCGATAGTCTAAAGAAATTAGGAGTAGACCCCAAGGACATCCAGACTTCAAACTACTCAGTGTATCCCCAGTACGATTTTCAGTCAGGCCGCAGAATTACGGGTTACTCAGTTACAGCCAATCTCTCAGTCAGAGTTCGCGATCTAGACAAGATCAATGATGCTATTGATGCCGCGACCAACAACGGTGCAAACCAAGTCGGAGGAATTTCTTTGGGTGTAAACGAAGACAAGCGAAAAGAATTAGGAAAAGAAGCTCGCAAAAAAGCCATCGATGAAGCCCGCCAAAAAGCCCAAGAGCTAGCCTCACTCGCCGGCATGTCTCTAGGTCGAGTTGTAGATATTCAAGAAAATTCACCAGTTGCTCCCAGGCAATTTATGTATGACTCTCTGGCTATCAAAGCCGAGGGTGCAGGTGGCGACACTCAGATCGAAGCCGGTTCTACAGATATCACCTCCACAGTCACTCTCTACTACGAAACACGGTAATTCTTTGGTAAAATTCCGCAATTGAATCAAGAACATCACGTATTAATAGCACCCGGCCTTGATGGACGGATTAACGGAATAAATAGGCTAGTCAAATCATGGCCAACAAGATACGGTTTAATACCGGAATCAATACCCATCTCCTGGAAAGATGGTTCACCTTTTTATCCCCATCTCACAAAAATCACTCAAAGAATTGATGAGTTGGTAGATCATGGGTGCAGAGTTTCTCTCGTAGGTACTAGCGCTGGTGGAAGCGCGATGCTTAACGCTTTTGTGGACAGGAAAAATATAGTTTATAAAGTAGTAAATATTTGTGGTTTTTCATTGCCAATCGACACACACGGATCTAGATCATTCTCAGATCGAGGCAAGTCGAGCTTAGCATTCCGAGAATCTGTAAATCGTTTTGATCAGACAAAATCTGTTCTTTCGAAATCGGAGTTACTAAGAATATTGACTGTCAGATCACTTTTAGATGAACTTGTTCCTCCTAGTGCAACACAAATCGACGGAGCAATTAACAAACAAGTTTATATGATCGAGCATATTGCAAGCATTGCATTCGCCCTAGTTAGCTACGAACCGATTTTAAAGTTTTTGATAGATTAATAGAATCCTTATGCCGCATTCAGCATCAATGATCTCTCTCTCAGTCTCTTTGGATACTTACCATATTGGCGCTTGTAGGCAACACTCACGATAGTCTCGATCAGATCGTCATAGCTCCACTTGATCCTCGCGGCCGATACCCAGGTCGAATCCCCACTATTGTTTTCCAGAGACGGCGCCATGTTTGCATCCAATATGTATGGATGATCCCGATCATCGATTCTCAGGTCAAATCTAGCCACATCACAACAGTTCAAGCTCTTATATGCAGACAAGACCAATCTCTCAATCTTAGAGTCCAGCTTTCTACTTATTTTTTCAGCAGCCACGACTGGTAGGTTCCAGTATTCCCACGACGATTTATTCCATTTTGCGTTATACGAATACACACTCCAGTTGTCACTATATTCACCAGAAAATGCCAGTTCCGCATAGGGGAGGACTGTCGCTTTCGAACCATTCCCGAGGACCGTCACGTGTATTTCACGTCCTTCGATATACTCTTCTATCAGGACTTCACCTGGCATGTTATCAAACAGGTATTTCACCCGCTCTTCCAGCTCAGATTGGTCAATCACGACCGAGTCCTGAGTAATTCCTATTGCCGCATGTCCCATCGAGGGCTTTACGATAAGTGGGTACTCAAGGCCCTTAATACTTCTCACATCAGACCGCCTATTAAATATTCTAAAGTTAGGCGTACTAATGCCCTCGTTATAAAACTTTCGCTTGATAGAGGCCTTGCGGATTACATAAGGAAAGCTCGCTCGCTTAAGTCCCACCATACCCCGGCCAATATCTTCCAGATCCGAGGCCAGATTCATATATAGTCGCCACCCATATGAATCGTCTTCAGCTAGGTTAAACACCACGTCTCCCGGCACTTTTAGAGCCGACTTTCTATTTCTACTATTTACCTCAAACATCCTTACCACATGCCCGCGGCGCTCCAGAGCATCCGAGATATTGTTGGCCATTACCACTGAGTCTTTATCATCCTCCGACTCGCCCCCAGCAAAGAGGATAGCTACAGACACCGGGTATTCGAGCTTATAAGGAGGCATGTCGCAT
Organism: uncultured Gammaproteobacteria bacterium; assembly: GCA_964543035.1. Lineage (GTDB taxonomy): Bacteria > Patescibacteriota > Microgenomatia > CAZETR01 > Amesbacteraceae > CAYHIN01. The sequence goes on from CAZIVL010000005.1 coordinate 5,721, forward strand.
GAAGGCGTTTTCCACGATGTGGGTGAGCATGGTGGCGTAATTAAATCCGACGGCTCGGGCAGACAACCCTATTCCACTTTCAGTATCAAACCCCATTCCCGGATTGTTATTTATCTCCAGTACATATATTTTGCCATCTTTGATCCTCATATCAACTCGGGGATAATCTCGTCCGTCCATTTCCTGATACACTCTAGTACACACCTCTTCAATTTCTTTTTGCAGCTGTTCATCCACTTTCACCACTCCGATATCAGATCGCGTATAGTCCTCACTTTTTTCATCCCACTTCGCATCATAAGTCAAAATATTATTTACTCCCGGTATTTTTTTAAAGACTATTTCAGCAGGGGGCAACACCCATGGTTTCCCATTTTTTTCAAACACCGTGACTTGCATCTCTCTGCCATCAATATATTCTTCATTCAATATCGGTTGCTTAAATCTCTCCCATAATTCATGATTCATAATTCTTAATTCCGACTCAGTACCGACTACACTTGCCTGAGTAAGCCCAATTCCACAGTGCTCCATAGCCGGTTTCACGATCACCGGGAATCCAAAATTCCAAGCTCCAGATTCATAATTCCCATCAAAAATCTGATATTTCGGCGTAGGGATGCCGATCTCTTCAAACTTTTTTTTCATCAGCACTTTTTTAGAAGACAGCTCATATCCTATTGATCCCGATCCAGTAAAAGCCATTTTATTTTCTTCCATTATCTTTAGTACTCTCACACCCAATTCAGTTTCTTTTCCCGACCATTCGACGAGATTAAATACCAGATCGGCCATAATATCTTTTACTGACTCAATTTCATCAGGAGAAAATGCTTTAATATCCAATTCATATCCACACGTTTTTAGCGTGTCATACACTGATATCGCTGATTGTTTTGTATCATCATCTGCTTCTTCAATATTTGTAGTTGTAGAAGTACCGGGCAGATTATAGATTACACAAATCTTGGACAACCTTTTCACTGCTCAAACTATAGAGAACTATGACAAAATAGTGCAAGTTTTTTTGCGCCTATCTGAAGCCAATAAATGCACTTTTCACGATCAAAAAAACATAAGAAAGTATATTATTGACACGCGTAATACGTTGTATTACATTATAGATATATGACCAAGACAAATTTAGTAAAAGTGGTTACTCTCAGATTACCTAGTGTGTTAAAGAAAAAACTAGATAAATATTGCGACAAAAACGAATTATCATCATCACAA
>CAZIVL010000005.1:7053-28522 GCA_964543035.1 uncultured Gammaproteobacteria bacterium
GTTAAAGAAAAAACTAGATAAATATTGCGACAAAAACGAATTATCATCATCACAATTAATTAGAAAATTACTAAAAGAAAAATTAAAAAGAGTTTAATAACTTTTTTAACAAAAAGTTTTCTTCGAATAGGGGAGTATCACAAAAACTGATCGACTGAGAAACTGGACAACTGATTAACTACTTCACCGGGTGGAATTTTTTGTGAGTTTCTTCGGCATATTTATCTGACGCGTGTACATACCGAGTCGTAGTATCCAGTGATTCGTGACCCAGCAGTACTTGGATGGCCGCCGGGTTTGCTCCCGACTCAGCCAGATAAGTAGCAAAGCCATGTCTCAGGCTATGAGCCGATGTAGGCACGTTTATGCGCAACTTTTCACGGTAGGTCTTTATTTTGGACTGGAGATAGTTTGTGGATATTCTTCGGATTGATTTGCCAGCATTAGCGCCTCTTAGAGGCACAAACAGAGCCGGAGCCGTATCTTCCCTCAAGCTCAAATATCGCTCCACCCACTCAATGGCTCTAGGTGTCAGATACACAAACCGTTCTTTTTTCCCTTTTCCACGTATGAAAAGTCGGCCAGATCCGTCCAATTGGGCCTTATTTAGACTCACGAGTTCTGATATACGCATTCCAGACGCCATCAGGACTTCCAGCATGGCTCGGTTCCGTGTCGCTACATATTCATCTTTTTCTAGTTTTGACGGACTTTCAATCAGTGATATGAGTTCCGAAAGCTCTGCCACTTGTTTATGTTTTTTATCAGTTTTTACCATCTTAATTGCGTCCGGTGGCAATGGCACATCTTGGTCAACTTCGATCAAATATTTAAAATATGATCGAAGCGACGACAGACTGCGATTGATGCTTTGTGGTCCCAATTTATGACCCGCTACAAGCCCCGTAGACGGCTGTTTTCTATCCCTGCTGACTAAGTACGCCTTATACTCATTGGTGCCTTGTTTAGTAAGCTTCTCAAACTGGATATTTTCGATTGTTAGAAAGTCCCAAAACTGCTTGAGATCCCGTTCATAATTATAAATAGTTTCTTCGGAATAATTTTGGGTTTTCAAATATAGGAGAAATTCATCAAAGTAGGGTAATAACGGTTTCTGATCAGGTTCTGGCAGGGTAGTCATATTAATTCATATCTTACACCGAATATATGAGCGACATAGGACTCCTCCGAATATAAATAACTGAGGGATAGACACATTATACTCAGTTGTTTGAATTGAGTAAAGATGGACTTCATTCGGTGGGGAGGACCTTTTCCATCCCCACACTCTATTCATATTTATGTGCCTTATTTAACCTATACGACTTGTATGTCCTATCTCACCCCTCTCTCCACACTGCAAGAGCTACCTGGGTATTTATACACAGACAATTAGCAATAAGCCCTGTAGTTCGCCGAAAATGTGTATCAAACTATATCATTTGAAGCTAAATATGAGGTTCGTACCCTACTATAGGCCCATAGTACTGTGAAAACCCCTCCCCTCCCCGTGTGAAAATATCTTATCGTAATCTAATCATCTCTTCCGTACACTTTTACGTCAGTTTCTCTAGGTTTAGGCAAGTTTGTCCTCTGCCCCGGCGGCAATTCTCTTACAGTTACTTTATTCTGGTCTGGCTTATGTACCGCATCCACCTCATTAGACTCAGGTGGTCTTGGCACAAAAAAACCCAATTGTTGACCCCCCTCTTTACCACCTTTAGTTGCCATACCCAAAATTATACTCCCCTTCCGGATGCAAGCAACATGGTGACGAGGACTACTATTCCCACAGTCACATATTCCCACACAGTTTTGGAGAACAATCTTTGGGAAAAATTATGTTGTGAGATTCCCAGGACTATGTAGAGCATGGTGCACAAAAACAGCGATGATACGGCAATAGATATAGGCCAGATGGAGACTGCCCCCGCCAGAAGCCCCATCACGACCGAGAGCCAGACGGTGTAGTTGACGATAGTTCTACTGATCTTTTTTTCCAGGTTTACTGACCACAATCCCGGCATCAAAAGCCCAAAAGAAACGACCGTCACCCACAAAGACAATGCCCAAAACGGCAGCCTAAACGAGAGTATCGTGTCATAAAGAAAAAATCCAGTCAGAATCGTCATCACGAATCCGACAGCCAGAGCGGCTCTAAAAAGCGCAATAGTTCTAATTGCCGCAACCGAAAAAATATTGGCAGTAAGGAGTAGCACATATTGCCCGACTCCATACAAAGCTCCGATCAACAGTCTCACCCAGATCGACTGGGGTAGCAAAATATAAAACATAGCCACAGACGCCGTAAACAATGTCGGTGGGGTAAGAACCATCAGCCACTCCACCCCCGCCAGTCCCTCTTTGAGCGCCCATCCAGACAAGAGGTATGACACCAGTGTCAAAAGAGCGATCAATGGATACTTCCATTCCAGACCGACCGACCACACTCCCCACATCCCCAGCATCAAAAGCACAGCAGTGAGTACCAATTTTTGTCTTTTACGCATACTTAAGCCAGATTGGTCCAGACGTGCGCCACATCGTCCAGATCCTCTATTGCATCTACTATCTTACCGATTTTTTCAGAAGTTTCCTCATCCGAAATTTCAGTGTAAGTCGTGGGCTTATACACGAGCTCCGCCGTCTCCACCACATATCCCATTTTTTCCAGCTTGTCCTTTATCTCATAGGTCTCGTCTTTGTGACAAAAAATCAGCCATTCATCACCCAGGCTTTCGATGTCAGTTGCTCCCGCTTCAATAAAATCCAGTTCCTGTTCATCATGAGATTTCGCATCCAAATTTTTTACCTTAAGCTCCCCCAGATGAGAAAACAGGTATCCTACTGACCCCGTAGAAGCAAAAGTTCCTCCACTTTTTTCCAGAGCCAGCCTGACCTCTTGCGCTGTTCGCAGCTTATTGTCAGACAAGGTCTCTACCATAATAGCGGCCCCTCCCGGCAAAAACCCTTCATACACCGCCTCAGTCAGTATTACCGATCCTCCTGCACCTGTTCCTTTATCTATTGCCCTTTGGATGTTTTCTTTGGGCATATTGGCAGCCCTTGCTTTATCAATTGCCAGTCTTAAGCGAAAGTTTTTATCCGCATCCCCAATTCCTCCGCCCGCCCTGACTGCTACAGTTATTGCCATAGCCAGCTTAGTAAAAGCGGCCCCTCTTTTGGCGTCTTTGACTTCTTTTTGCCGGTGAATGGTGGCCCACTTGGAATGACCTGACATACGCTTGTATTGTACACCACGGACCGACTTTCCCCATTGCAAACCCCTATTCTTCCCATTAAAGTATCAAAATTGTATGGAAACGGTCCAAAAAGCAATTCAAGCAGCCCTGACTGGCAACTGGAAAGACGCCATCAGCCTCAACTTGACTCTTCTCAAACAAAACCCGAAGGACACCGAAGCCCTAAACCGCCTGGGTCGGGCGTATTTTGAGACCGGTCAAAAGACCAAGGCCGAAGAAGTCTACAAAAAAGTTCTTCGCATAGATAAGTTCAACTCTATTGCCACCAAAAACCTAGAGTTACTCAAGACCTCCAGAATTGATCGCTCCGGTCACAAATCTACTCATGTAGCAGCCACCGTGTTTCTCGAAGAACCAGGCATTACCAAGACTCTGACCCTCGTCCGCCCCGGCGATCCCAAGATCGTTTCTCGTCTTCACCCCGGAGATCAGGTCAATCTAGCCGCTCGCGAGCACGCAGTGACCATTGTTTCCTTAAACGGTGATTATTTGGGCCGTCTTCCCGATGATCTAGCCAGCAGATTGAGGCCTTTTATAAAAGGTGGAAATGTCTACAACGCCTGGATCAGAAGCATCGACGCCACCAGTATCAAAGTCTTTATCAAAGAGATCAGTCGCGTCGCCAAATTTAGATCCATTCCCTCGTTTCCCGCTACTGAAAAACTGACTTATGCCGCTTTCACTCCTCCTGAGCTTATCCACCGCGATCTTCCAGTCACAGCCGCCCACGAAGATTCAGACGATACCTACATGGCCAACCCCGAATCAGAGCTAGAGGGCAACACCCCCGAGCCTCTCCCAGACGACGACTAATCCCCGATCGCCCACTCAAAATACTTCAGTCCCACGAGTATCGAGATCTTTGCATCGTCATCTCCAGACGCCACGGTCTTGCATCTCATATATTTTTCTACATATTTTCCAAAGTTTGATTGCAGCTCAGACTTACTACCCAGGATTACACATCTATCAGATACTTCGCTTTCCTGCTCCCCTACTCGGATGACCCTGATTCCCGAGGAGGTCAGAGGGGCTGCGGCCCGGGACGCAAGACCACCCTTTTTAGTGGTGTTTATTACCTCCGCTTCAATGTCAGATGTAGCAATGCTTTCGCTTGAAAACAACTCTGCTGACTTCTTTTTCCAAGCGTCATTTATTTTCCACACTTTCATGCCATCCGCTTGGACTATCTCATCTACATAGGACGAGCCCTCAAGCTTTATTTCCAAAAAGCTTGTCTCCCGACTCTTCTGCCACCACACAAACCGGTCCACGATTCCCAAGTTGTCTTGCCATCCAGTATAAAAAATTCCCAAAGCATTGGCCACCGAATCAGCCTCCCAGCTCCTACCGTATTTTTTCCCCAGAGTGGATAGCGCTCCCACTCTCCATTCTCCCCGTCCTTGTACAGTCTGAATCAGAAGGTCGGCAGGCAGTATGACCCGGATTCCTTTTCCAGAATCCACCGAAAGGACATGAATTTCATCTCCCACAGAGGAGATCACGGTAAACCTTTCCCATCCCAGATACTCTCTTTTCAAAACTCCCCACCCCAATACCAGTACGATTCCCATCAGTACCACCCCACATATGCTCCAGACAATTTTTTTCATAATGTCAAAAGACCCAACCTCTCTTTGTGTTTCTTGCCCAAGTTTATAGTTCCAGATTTCAGGTTAGAAGAGCCCAGTTCATCAAAAACTTGGGCCAAAAATTCGCCCCCCACCGCATGCGGGACCAGCACATAATCCGCTCCCGCCGCATACAATTCTCTTGCATCTTCAGAATCCACGGCCGAGACTATCAAAAGAGGTTTAGTCTTATTTCTCTTTACTTCCAGCAAAAATTGCAGACTATCTTGTACATCCGGCACAGTGGAGATGACAGCAATTGCCTTCTCCAGATCCAGACTTTCATACAGTTCATGATCGGCCATATCTCCATACACTCCTTCACTTCCCAGCTTCTCCACTACCTCAGGATTAAAGTCGACTACGACCACCTCAAACCCCATTTTTTGCAAAACTGGTCGCAATAGTTTACCTACTCGGTTATGACCAAACATAACTATGTGGCCAGATCTTTTAGATGAGTGAGCGTCTTTTTTCTCAAGGCCGGTATTTTTCCACAGGGCAAAATATATCTTTTTGGCATGGGAAGTTAGATATACAGAAGACACGGTCGTAATCACCGCACAAAAAGTAAGTATAGCCACGACTGATGGTTCTATTACTCCCAGCCGGACTCCGACGGCCGCCAGTATGAGTGAAAACTCCGATACCTGGCCTATGGGTACAGCTGCCAAAAAAGCCGTTCTCCTTTTGTATCCCAAAAGAAGCAAGATCCCAAAGACGACTGATGGGCTGACCACTAGTACAAACAAAGACAAAATGGCCGCCGTCGGCCAAAACGTCATAAGCCCAGACAGTGACAAAGAAGCTCCCATAGCCACAAAAAACCAAGTCAAAAAAAAGTCTCGCACAGGTCGCACCCTGGCAATTATTTGCGCGTGCTCTGAGGCCGTGGCCAGAGCAATTCCCGCCAGAAACCCTCCGATTTCAAATGACAAACCAATCATAGGCAGCGCCACAAACGAAGCCACCAATAGACACCACCCAATAGCCGATACAAACAACAGTTCTGTCGAAGAGGCTAAGTGCTTCAAAAAAGCCGGCATCACCCGACGAGACAAGACTGCAGCAATGCCAAACAAAACTGCCACTTTAATAAGTAACCAGCCTGCATCCCACACGTTTATTTGTCCCGCTTGCGACAGACCCAATACAGATAGAGCCGCCACTGCCACAAAATCTTGGATCAAAAGATATCCGGTCACGATCTTTCCATGCAAGCTTTGTAGCTCTCCTCGTTCAGAAAGTAGCTTGATGACGATGATCGTACTTCCAAAAGTCAGTCCCAAAGCCACATATACAGCGGTCATTTGAGAAAACCCGAGTGCCAAGGCCAGTGCAAACGCCGCCGAGGACACTATCATTACCTGTGACAATCCGAGAACGACCGCGATCTTTCCGATTTTTTTCAGCTGTGAGATTGGCAGCTCCATACCCGCCAAAAACAAAAGCAAGGTCACGCCCATTTTCCCTAGTGTTTCTATGAGATGGTGGTCTCCCAGTTTGTCTCCCCCAAATGCGGCAAACACCATTCCAGCCATCAAGTATCCGACTATTGTGGGCTGTTTAAAATGTTTGGCCACTAGGCCAAACACCATACATAATCCCAACATGACAGCCAAGGTTTCAAAAATACCCATCGTCATTCAGTCTATCGAATCCAGCACCTTTTGCAAATCCTTTGGCAATTCTGCATCAAACGTTTGTGTTGTTCCAGTTACAGGATGTGTGATAGTCAGTTGTTTAGCGTGCAAAAAAAGTCTTGGACAAATCTCCAGATCTTGTTTCACTTTCTTTTGAAATCCATATATTGGATCAGACACAATTGGGTGCCCCATGTGTTGCATATGCACACGTAGTTGGTGTGTCCTCCCCGTGTGTGGAGTCAGCTCTACCAAATCATATTCATCAAATCTTTGCGCCACTTTCCACTCTGTAATTGATGTCCTCGATAGATCTCCCGTGACTGCAAACTTATGCCTATTTTTTGGATGCCGGTCAATTGGCGTCGACAGCACCCCTGTTTGTTCTTTGAGATTCCCATGTACAAGAGCCAAATATTTCTTTACAGCAGTCCGTTCGAGAAATTGTTTTTTAAGCCCCTCATACGCTTCTTCTGTTTTTGCCAGTACCAAGATTCCACTCGTGTCCTTATCCAATCTGTGCACCACTCCCCCCTTAGAGGCGAATTCATTCGCCTTGTCATCCCGAGCCGAGTCGAGGGATCCCTTAATTCGATCTTTAAACCAACTTTGCACTGTCTCTCCTTTCACTGTTTCCGCATCGTTCACGACCCAACCCCACGGCTTGTTAACTACACAAATCCAATCATCCTCAAAAATTATTTCCGGTTCCACTTGATTGCTAATTCACTAATTAACTTTATTTCTCCCTACGTTTCTCACAATTTATACAGATAGTTGTTTCTGGCATGACCATTAGGCGGTCAGTATCTATCATCTTGCCACAGCTTTCGCACACACCATACTTCCCAAACTTGATTCTCGACAAGGCTTTTCTCACTTGGATAATACTTCGGTCCAAGCTCCTTCTGATGGCCGAGACCTGCATGTGGCCCACCTTTTCCGCAGCCTCAGCATCTATCGCCGCATTTTCAGTTCTCCTGACTTTATCTGTATAAGGATCTTCCGACACTATCTCCTTCTTGCGTTTCTCCAGTCCCCCCAGTCTTTCGGCCAGATATCTTTTGACCGGCTCCAGGACATTAGCTGGGTATTTAATTATTTGTTTTTGGTCGGCCATGTATTTAGTTTTCTTCCACTGCGCAAATACAAAGTAACTAGTGTGATTGATATTACAAACCCGCACACTATCTGCGAGACGGAAATGTCACCCCAGTATATCTCAGACAGTCTAGTTCCCGCAAACGCAATTTGGACTATCGCCCACCCAATAATCCCCAGTAGTCCTACTAGCCCCATTTTTCCACTTTTATACCAAGCAAAGCTTCTATAGTTGACAGATACAGCCAGCTGTATGAGCCAAATCAGAGTCATACTTCCCCACAAGGCCAGTCCCAGCCAGTCAGGTCTGAGGATGAGATATCCAAATCCTAGTCCCAAGACAGTTCGAGGGATTATGGAGTCCAGCCATTCCCAAAAATCCCACTCGTATTTGAGAGTGACTTGTCTAAGTGTGAGTAGCGCTCCCAGAAACCCAGCCCACTCATATATTCCCACTGCTCTTTTTAAGACCAAAAACGCCGCCAGTCCCCAAAATATCCAGCTGATAAATATCCTAAGAGACAGATCCAATATCTTTTCTGATTCGTATTCGGATCTCATGGTCCTCCACAGCCCAAATCCAAAAGAAAAAACCACACCGGAAATTGCAAATATTTTTACAAAGTCACTAAACATTAAACACTAAACATTAAACACTATTTTACCCGTTCTGCGTAGCTGCCGTCGCGGGTATCTACAAGTACTTTTTCTCCCTCGTTTATGAACAAGGGTACTCGAGTTTCAATTCCATTTTCCAGTTTTGCTGATTTATACAGATTAGACACACTGTTGCCTTTTACTCCCGGGTCAGTTTGGACCACCACAAATTCCATCTTAGGCGGCAGTTCTATCCATAGAGCTCTTTCATCCCAAAACAGCACGTTTACCAGAGTCTCCGGCTTCAGATACACCGCGTTTTCAGCGAGTACTTCTGCACTCATACTCACCTGTTCATAAGTCTTGGGATCCATAAACACATAGTCCTCCCCATCCTTATATAGATATTGCATGGGTTTACGAAGCAGTGATATCTCTTCCACTCGAGCCGAGTTTACAAACGATTTTTCTACAGTTGCCCCAGTCAGAAGATGTCTCATCTTGATCTTGATCGTGGCCGATCCTCGCCCCATCTTGATGTGCTCATACTTGAGCCCCAGCCAAGGTGCGCCGTCCAAAAGAAAAGCAGTTCCGTTCCTTATATCTTGTACCCCAAGCATAGCCATATTTATCCTTGTTCCTTCCCCTGCGACATCCTACGAATATGCTCTTGCAATGCCCAGCAATCACTTCTTGGCGTGCCATCAGCGAGCAAACAAAATGCAGGAAAAACAGGCTGCTTTGTACCGATGCCTCTACCCTCAACATTAGTGTTAAAAAACGGACCGTCAATTACCGCACCCGATCTGGCAACTTCTACTATGTGATTGCAACATGTTCTCAACGCTCCTGCCATATCCCAATTTTACTCCAAATCTAGCCTCAGGGCAATCAAAAGCTAGCCAGCCGTTTTCTGTCGTGAGATAATTAGATATCCAGCCGGGGTGGTGGAATGGTATACACGCACGACTCAAAATCGTGTGAGGCAACTCATGAGGGTCCGACTCCCTCTCCCGGCACAACTAACCAGTCTTCCTCCCCCGGTCTATTCCATAAAACTTCAGTCTGTCTCCCTTGAATCGCATATTTATTGACCTGAGTGGACCATTTCGGTGTTTGGCGATATCGAGTTTTATGTTTTCCAGATCCTCATCGTTGTCCCGCCAGAGAAACATGACCACGTCCGCATCTTGCTCGATGGCCCCCGATTCGCGAAGATCTGCCAGTTGCGGTTTCTTGACCCCACGCTGCTCCACCTGACGAGACAATTGAGAAAGAGCAATCACTGGCACCTTTAGTTCACGAGCCAGATTCTTGAGCCCCTGGGAGATCTCAGACACTTCTTGGACCCGGCTGTCATGTGACCGCGATGCTCGAGCCAGCTGCAAGTAGTCGACTATGACCAATTTCAGTCCATGTTCGGCCTGCAGCCTCCGGGCTTTGGTACGCATTTCCAGAATCGACATTCCCGGCGTGTCATCTATAAATAGTGGCGTCTCATACAGCTCACCCATAGCATCCGACAGTTTGGAAAATTCGTCTTCCGACAGATTCCCCGTTTTTAGTTTCCACGCATCAATTTCCGCTTGAGCCACAAGCAAGCGGTCCATCAGCTCCTCCCGGCTCATTTCCAGTGAAAAAAATCCCACCGGCATTTTGTGTCCAAAAGCCGCATTGGCAGCAATATTGAGAGCCAAGGCAGTGTTATGAACTATAATGTCTCCTGCCACAAAGTTGTGCAGGGCCTCCACTGTCAAATCATAAACATGTTTCTTCCCCTTGGGGGTTATGGCCACAATTCTGTCCCAGTACACATCGCTTTCAGCAAGCTTTATCAATCGATCAGATCCCAGAGCCACAGCGATTTCTTTTAGAGTTTCCCGGCTCAGCTCTCTCTTGTTCACATGAATGTTGTGTGAGATCGGTCTTCCCATTCGCTGGTATACCTCGCGCCATGATACGCTTCCCTTTTCCTTGAGTACCAGGTTCCAAACTTCCAAAGGCAGTGTGTCCTTAGTAAAATTCTTAGTTGTTTTCTTACCCCCTGCCAACTTAGCCAATTTTTGTAACTTTGACTCTTTGCCAAAAATCCCTATTTCGTTTGCAAATACCTCAATCTCAGAAGCGCCAGTTATTTCTACCTCGTATGCTTTATTCCAGCCTTCTTTATATTTTACCCGCTTATCTCTTAGTTTGGCCAATATTCCAAATCGAAGTAACAAGTGTTTTACCTGTTCAGCCAATTTATAAGACGATGAAGCAAAACTGATCGCTCCCACACCTCGACCTTTTTTAAATATCACACTTCCTTCGCATGCATATAATCTGTTGAGCAAAAGCTTGATATTCTCTGCGTTCAATCCAAACACCTCAGACGGAATCTCTTTCTCAATCGCCAATTTCCCCATTACACCCAGATCGGTCAACCATTTTGTTACTGGGTTTGTTCGATCCACTATCTCCTCAAACTCGCCCCATACACCCTCCAATTTTTGGTAAGTCGAAGGCCCGGGCAATGATGATCCCGAAGCCCACAAACACACCAAGGCGGGACTTACTCCTACGCTCGCTGCAAGTTGTCGTTGTGACCAACCCACATGGTCCAACCATCTCCTCAGTTTCATTGAAAATATACTTCGTAAAGATTTTTTGTACTGATCTTCATTAATCACAATCAGAGTAGGAGTTCTCAATCTCAATTTACTTTGCTTCTCAAATCGAGTTTTCACTGATCCAAATTTTGCCACCGATTCAGAAAAATCCGCCAAAACAACCGGGTTACTATTAGTAAATTTAGGAGTACTACCTGTCACTCCCCCATCACCCAAGAAATATCCCAAACTTTTTATTTTCCAATCCTCCCACTCATTCATCCCAAAACAATCCAGTCTCCGTGGGACGGCTATTCTATCTCCAGCCTGTAGTTCTTCCACTTTTTTCCACCCACCTATGGTAAGTAGCGGATGGACAGCAGTTGCTTCCAATTTATTTCCCAAGGCTGTTTTTATCTCAAATACTGGTTTTTCCCCATCGTCCACAAAGGCCGATGGATTCTTGTCAGTCAATCTATAATTCTCATCAAGAGCCAAAACCACACCCTCCTGTTTTGAAACGATATCTTTGATCTGTCGTCGCAATCCAGTATTAGGATCAATAATTAAGGTGTCACCCGTTACACACTTCCCCGTACCAGGTCTAGCAGCGAGTATTATCAAGTTAGAGTTTTGCATCCCGGCCAGTGTGTCATCCAGGTCAGCAAATCCCGTCGGCACTCCTCTTAGAGTTCCCGCCGATTTATGTAATTCGTCCAGTCGGTCAAATGATTCAGCCAGGATTTCTTTGACCGGCACAAACACTTGTTTTAGATGCTGTTGGGCCAGAGAAAAAACCGACTGTTCGGCCATATCTAATATCTGTCTTACTTCGCCTGCTTCATCAAAAGCCAAGTCAGTGATCTTAGAAGCCGCAGTTATCAATCGTCTTTTTGTGTAGGCATCCTGGATCAAATGAGCATAGTGTTCGGCATGAGCCGCCGTTGGTACTTTTTCGACTAGTGAGGCCAAATATGTGGATCCCCCCACTATTTCTTCACTTTTATCTTTCTTCAGTCTCTCGTTGACTGTCACCACGTCTACCGGCTCTCGTTCCTGATACAGATCGATTATCGCCTGATATATCCTTTTGTTTTTTTCGTCATAAAAATGCTCAGGTCGCAAAAATTCGACGACAGCAATCACGGCGTCCCGGTCCATAAGTAATGCTCCCAGGACTGATTGCTCAGCAACAGCAGAATTCGGTGGAACTTTCAACGTATTCATATCTTACTTAGTCATCCTGAGGCGCACCGAAGGATCCAGGCTTCTCTGGATTCTTCACTAGCGTTCAGAATGACAGTATCACTTCGCGCTTAATACCACAACCTGCAAATCTGGTGGGAGTTTGTCAGATGTCATCGAGAGTTTAGGCAGTGGTTCAATTCCAGATACTGGGGTGGTGGTGGCAGCAATCCAAGGATCCACCGCTTTTGCCACATCTACATTTATAGAGACTGCAATATCTATTGAGCCAGCTTCTGATATTACTTCGTCAGTCGGCTTCTCACTTCCCAAAAATATTATTCTCAGATTATCTATCTCGACTACATTTGCCCCCGTCCCAAAAGATAGGACCGACACTCCCCCCACTTCATATTCCCCGGGCTCAGAGATAGTAAATGTTGACTTCCCAGCAGGTTCAATAATGACTTTGTCCAAAGAGACAGTGACAGACGCCGTCTTGCCTTTGACTTTATAATTACTAGGACCAATTGCAAAAATATCCATAAAGCGAAATTGATCGTACTATACCCGTATTGTCTTGACAAGGGCAGACGTCACCCATAATATCAGGCAATCCCTATGAAAAAGGAATTTTTTCTGGCCATCATCATCGGATTCATCTTAGGCCTTATCATTACTCTTGGCATTTGGACGGCAAACAAGAGTCTCAAGAACTTACCAAAAAATGGCGCCGTCCCCACTCCCACCATCGTTTCGGCAGAGACTTCTCCCGTTCCTACACCAGCCGACTCACAACCTACAACTAACAACTTACAACTCACGATTACTTCTCCCGAAGATGAGTTTTTGTCCAGCACCAATTCTGTGACTATTTCTGGTACCACAGTGGCCTCGGCCGTGGTTTCTATTACTCACGAGACCGGCGAAACCTTGCTTCAAGCAGATACCAGCGGCAAGTTTAGCTCGGAAGTCGCTTTGGAGTCTGGGTATAATCAGATTATCGTGACTGCTTTTGATAGCACTGGCAAATCAGCGACTAAGCAATTGTTAGTTACCTACACCACAGCCAAAATATGAGTTTAAAATCCTTAGTTTTTAGAATTTATTTGGTCCTTAGTATTTCGTCTTTAGTCTTTATCACACCCGTCCATGCTCAATCCCCTTCTCCCACAGGCACATCAGTGCGCGACAATATCAAGCAACAAGTCGCAGAAGAATTAAATCAGATCAAACAAGCAGTCAGCAAAAAGGCCTTCTTAGGTACAATTGCCACCAAGACTGACACTGGCATTACTTTGACTTCGCATATGGGCCAGACAAAGACCGTCATTGTCACGACAGACACGACTATTAGGCTTACCGGCGGCAAGGAGGGCACGATTGCCGACCTCAAGACCAACGATTACGTTCTCGTCATGGGCAATGTCGATGGCGCCGGTGTCATGACCGCAGTCCGTCTCCTGATTGTCCCCAAGCCCACAGTGGAAAATCGCAAAACCATTTTTGGAAAAGTGACCAAAGTCACCACAACTGCTCTGACAGTTCAGACGGCAGATACCAAAGATTGGACAGTCAAACTTTCGTCAGCAGTCAAATACAATGGTAAAAACAAATCCTCAGACATCAAAGTTGGCAGCCAAGTTGTAGTACTCGGCACCAGTACGACAGACCTTGCTATCACAGCAAAATTCGTTCATCTCTTTCCCGCATCACAGTAATCGGAAATAATGTAGTAAAATACACAACAGATGGGGCTCAAAATTCTTTTTGTCACGGCGGAATTACTTCCATATTCTTCAGTCGGAGGTTTAGCCCATGTTTCTCATTTTCTCCCCAAGGCTTTGCTTAAGCTTGGTGTCGATGTCCGCATATTTACTCCCAAGTACGGTGTCATCAATCAGACCAAGTATCCCATGACTCATGGTCTTACCGATCTCCATGTCCCGACAGGTGAAAAAGAAGGCAGTCAGCACCCCACAGAGCTTATCTGCAATATCGCCACCCTCAAGCACCCTCTCAAGTCAGACCCCCAAGTTTATTTTTTGGAAAACATGGAATATTACGAGCAACGAGCAAACGTCTACAGCTATTCAGATGATCACATTCGTTTTGGCTTACTTAGTAGGGCCGCTCTCGAATTCATAAAAGAATCAGATTTTGTCCCCGACGTCATTCACGTCAATGATTGGCACACCGGCTACATTACCAATCTCTTGAAGACCGAGTACTCCTCACATCCCAAGCTCAAGGATATTTCCACTGTCCTTTCTATTCACAATTTATATCAAGGCATGTATGACTTTGATCATGCCCCCGAGCTCGACTTTGACGACGGCAGTGGACCCCTAGACTCTCTCTATAGCGAAAGGTTTTTCAAGCAAAATGCCCTCAAGCGCGGCATGATCAACGCCGATATCATAAACACCGTTTCCGAGACCTATTCGAGAGAAATCCTGACCGAGCAATACGCCGGCCGTCTTTCAAACGTCTTCAAAGAGCTAAGAAACAAATTGCATGGAGTCCTAAATGGCCTAGACAATCAGAGCTTCAATCCCAAAACCGACAAAATCATAAAAAGAAGATACTCATCTTCAAACCTGGCAGCCAGAGCAGAAAACAAGACAGCCCTCCAAAAAGAATTTTCATTGACAGTAGATCCTCACATCCCCTTACTGGCTATTTATGGCAGACTAGAAGAACAAAAAGGTATCGATCTTTTAAAAGAGACTCTAGATTTTATCTTAAGTGAGTGCAAAGTTCAGTTAGTTGTCTTAGGCACTGGCGACGATCGGTATCTTAGCTTCTTTTCCGGCCTAGAAAAAAAGTATCCAGGCCAAGTTGGCACCCACTTGATGTTTAGCCAGACTCTACCCCGAAAGATTATTTCCGGAGCAGACATGCTTTTGGTCCCCAGTCGGTACGAGCCAGGAGGTATTGTCGCGCTTGAGGCTCTCCGCTACGGTTGTGTCCCTATTGTTCGCGCCACCGGCGGCCTGGCTGACTCAGTCACCGATTATGATCCGTCCCAAAATCACGGTACCGGCTTTTCTTTCAAGACTTATTCCGGCATGAGCTTTCTGGTCGCAGTGGTGCGTGCCCTTGAGACATACAGAAATCAGGGTGCTTGGAAAAAGATTGTCCAAAGGGCCATGAATCAGGACTTTTCCTGGGTCAATTCAGCCAAAAAGTATATCGAGCTTTACCGCCTCGCCTCAGATCATCTCCCCAAAAATTCATAGATCCCCTTCATCTGGTCCTCACTCAGCGATTTCTCCAAATCTACTTTATACATATCAAACAAATTTCTCACGTTTAAACGGTGTTCGTTTGGATCTGCCGTGACGACAGCCGATTGGTTGTTCTCATGAAAGCGGTGCATGTATAACGGCCCAGATAGATATTCGGGGACATGGTTGTTAAGTAATATCCTAGTACACAGATCAAAATCGTCCACTACTCCAGCCCCCGGTCTAAATCCACCCACTTTTTCAATCACGCTCATGGCAAACAGGCTATTCTGCTGAAAAAAATGTTGCCCAGAATACATCGAGGCCAAAACAGCAGCCGCATTTTCAAATCCCCATCCAAAATAATCTTGGCCTATCATATATCTTCCTTCAGCGTCTCCTCTCAAAAAATCCCCATACACCCAGGTTTTGTTAGTCTTTTCTATTTGGTGATACAAATACCTCAAAGAATTCGCAAACAACAAGTCATCCTGATCCAAAAAAAATACATATTTGGCGTCTGTATTTGCCAATCCTTCATTTCGTGCCACAGTCGCCCCTCCATTCTCTGTTCTCGACATGTATTTGATATTCGAATTTTTTAGACTCGAAAGGATTACTTGTGTATCATCACTCGACGCATCGTCTACCAAGATATGCTCCACCTCAAACTCTCCCAGGGTTACACTCTTGGCCACAGATTCCACACACTCTTTTATGAATTTTTCTCCATTAAAACATGGGGTAATGACTGCAATTTTGTCCATACACTAGAGTACCGGAAGTCTGGAGAGTAATTCTCTCCTCACCTCATCATAGGCTGCATATTGTTTTTCCACTTCTCCCGACCAGTGGTATTGCCACAGATCTGTGACAAACTGCTTATGTAGTATCTCAGCCTCGATCTTGAGATCTGCTCGTACCGGCAGACTTCGGATACACCGCATCAGGTGTGAGGCGCCAATCTCAACTAGATCTGGATGCCACCACGGCTTGTGTGACAGCCAGTACAGATGACAAGATGAAGCGCCAATATACAGATGCTTCCGAGCAGAAGTCAGCGCCATCCCAGGGTCATCCAGTGTGTCCCAAAACGGCTCAACCAGACTAAATGCTAGTCTAGTCAGCTCCAAAAATTTTACCTGCAATTGGTTAGCCTGATCAGACCACAAAGGCCAATAATTTTTTTGAGCAAGATCTTCTTTGGCAGTCTGCCAGGATGAAGAAGAGAGTTCTGAAATCTCCTTCCACTCAAAATCTTTTCTTTGCATCATTTCAAAACAAGTCAAAAATTCGATGTCAGATCGCTCAAACAATTGCTGCAAAAAGTACAATCTCTCTCGGTAATGATGTCCAAATAGCTCCGCATCATTTACAGACACCAGATACTGATCAGGGTCGGCCGTGTTTTTCAGATATTGGACAAATTTATCAGCCGATAGTTCAGTAGGATACGATCGGACGATTTCAGTCACGATTCTGCTCGAAGAAAGCAGTTTCCTCTCCTTCCACACATATCCAGGTCTAGTAATCTTTTTGAAATCAAAGTCAGGATTTACCGACGACTCATCCACCAATATATAATTTCCGTGAGCACTAATTTGCTCTACTGTCTCAGGACTTACTGCCAGTTCCGGCGGATATACGCCCTGACTGGCCAAGTTTGGAAATATGAGCCCCAGCTCATATCGATGTTTATCAAACAATTCGCTTCCCACTCTCTCAGAGGTCAAAGGCAGCAATGGATGAGTGCTGGCAGAGAGCACTACTTCCACCTGACCGTTTTGTACCAAAGGTGCAAGCTTGCTCACAAACTCTTCTTGGACCAAAGACCCACTGACATTTATTGTCACCCGAGCTCTAGGTTGAGTGAGTAGTAGTTCAACCAATGGGTTATAACACTGTTCAAATACGGCTCGAGTTACAGTCTTGTCTTGCGTCGGAGGTTGATAAAAATGCAATACGATCGCCCACTTAATCATGGTCTGATTGTAGCAAAAAATGTATTATATCTTTTGTGGGAAGCCCAGTTGCTTACTTTAGCGCCGAATACGCCCTTTCAGATCCAGGTCCAGCTTACGCCGGGGGTCTTGGCGTCCTCGCCGGCGATTTTGTAAATGCAGCCTCAGACACCCAATTTCCTCTAATATGTGTCGGTCTCCATTATGGCAGTTCTGCGCCTACAGAAGGTCTTACTCCAGTTACAAGCGCCCAAGGAGAGCCCATCGTCGTCACCGTCCCCATCCAGGATCACAATGTGTTTGTGACCGCCTGGAAAAAACAAGTCGGCAGTATCCCGATTTATTTTCTCGATACCAATATTTCACTGAATCAAATTTCGGACCAGAAGATTACTGAGGCCCTTTACGCCCCGGACAAAGAAGTGAGGCTGAAACAAGAGATGGTTCTGGGCATTGGAGGGACTAGGTTTCTACACGCACTTGGCATCCACCCGGCCCTGTATCATGCAAATGAGGGCCATTCAGGCCTCCTGGCTTTTGAGCTCATTGCCCACGAGATGGAGCACCACCAGATCGATTTTCAAACAGCCGTCAAAATGGCCCAAAGGAGATTAGTTTTTACCAATCACACACTAGTCCCCGCAGGTGACGAGGTCTTCAGTAACGACCTAGTGTCTACTCTGCTCACAAAATACTCCCAAGACACCCAAATCCCCGTCACAGATCTGGTGGCCCTAGGCCTCATAAAAGACAGTAGTCTGTTTTCTCTGACCATGTTATGTCTTAGGATGTCTTGTACTGCCAACGCCGTTTCCCGGCTTCACGCCACCAAAGCCAAGGAGACTTGGACCGAGCATCCCATGATCCAGATTACGAACGGTATCTACATCCCCCGCTGGGACAAGCTGCACACCGAAGATCCCAAAGAGATTTGGTCCCAGCATCAAAAAAACAAACAATTACTTTTGGATCATATCCAAAAAATTACCGGAGTCACCTGGAGCCCAGATGTCTTACTGGCCGGCTGGGCCAGACGTCTGGTGAGTTACAAAAGGCCACTGACGGCTCTCGAAGATATCCAGTCACTACTGACTCTTGCCAGAAGTGATACTCCTATTCGCATAGTTTTTTCTGGCAAGATTCCGGAGCACGACTCCGAGAGTCACAAGTATCTGGAGCAGATCCAAAATCTCTCCCAAAACGAGTTAAGAGATATCCTCGTTTTTCTTCCCGGCTACGATCTCAATGTCGCCCAGCTTCTGACCGCAGGCTGTGATATCTGGCTCAATACACCCACAGTAGGTTTCGAGGCTTGTGGTACGAGTGGCATGAAAGCCGCCCTCAATGGAGTTCTGCCAGTCTCCACTCGCGACGGCTGGGTGGACGAGGTGGATCTCTATGGTTCAGGCTGGGTCCTAGACTCTACTCAGACTTCACAGGATCTCATAAGTCAGCTCCGAGAGCGCATCCTCCCTATGTACCAAGACCGTCCTACTTGGATCTCCCACATGATTTCGTCGCGCAAAATGATACTAGATAGTTTTGATATGCAAAAAGTCGTGCAAAAATATATTGATCTCATGTACTTGCCATCCCTCAACAAACGCTAGCCAAATTTGACTCTCACCAGGGCGCCCGATATACTATAGGTACAACTTGCAAATCCGTTATTACTGTCAGTCACGCGACAGGAGGACCCCATCAAATGTGGGGCACAAGCCAAAGTGTAAAAATCAGGCACAATCGATAATGTAGAGCACCGAAAGGTGCTTTTTCTATGGTTAAATAAATATATGACCACACAAAAACTATCAAATCTCCCACCCAAAGGTACATATGACTGGTTGCCAGGAGAGTTTGCCGTGCGCAAGTATATTTTTGACACCTGGCGCAAGGTTTGTAGGTCTTTTGGCTACGAAGAGTATCTGACACCGCTTGTCGAATCAGCAGATATTTACAGGGCCAAGTCTGGAGCAGATATTGGCGGCACTGAGCTGACTACTTTTATGGACCGCGGCGACCGGGAGCTAGCAATTAGGCCTGAGATGACTCCATCCGTCACTCGCATGGTCAGTCGGATTTACGAAGGAACGGTCAAACCAATTCGATTGTTCTCGATAGCCAATTTTTACAGAAATGAGCGCCCCCAGCGTGGCCGCAATCGTGAGTTCTGGCAGCTCAATTGTGACATTTTTGGCGTGGAATCTACTGTCGCCGATCTGGAGATTCTCCAGCTCGCTCTCGAAATTATGCTGTCCTTTTCCCCTCCCAAAGACTCATTTACTTTATTTATAAACAATCGCAAATTAATCGACGCTGTTCTACCTCAGACCTCAAACAAAACAGATATAGTCAGGCTTCTTGATAAAGCCGAAAAGCTTTCCCCCACCGACCTATCAGCTCAATTAGACCTATTAGACTTATCTTCGAGTCAAAAAGACTTGTTAATAAATTTCATAAACAGTAGCTCCGCCACCCAACTCATAAAAAATATCCCTAGTCTAAAAAATAATCCCGGATATCTTGAATGTGTGGAGCTCATGTCTCGCTTAGAAAAACTAGGGTACGGCGAGTGGGTCAAGTTCAAGCCCAACGTGATAAGAGGTTTTGATTACTATGATGGCATGGTGTTTGAAGTTTTTGATAACAATCCTCAAAATCTCAGATCCATGTTCGGCGGCGGCCGTTACAACGGCTTGGCTAGCATCTTCGGCGGGTCGTCTTTCCCTGCCACTGGCTTTGCCCCCGGGGACGAAACTACCAAATTATTTTTAGAGTCGTGGAACTTGCTACCCACCCAAAAATCACTCTCTACACAAGTCCTAGTCACCATTTTTTCTCCCGATCTACTAGATAAATCTCTTGAGCTAAGTACATCGCTTCGAAAGGCAGGTGTAGCCACCGAGATCTATCCAGATACTGAGACCAAGCTCGACCGCCAGCTCAAGTATGCTTCTACCAAAGGCATCCCTTACGTCGCGATTATTGGTCCTGAGGAAGTTACTAAAAATGAAGTCAAAGTTAAAAACATGACGACAGGAGAGCAACAAGTTCTTACTTCCTCCGACCTCATTAAGTTATTGTCATCCTGAGGCGCACCGAAGGATCCAGTTCAGATTTTACTGGATTCTTCACTTCGTTCAGAATGACATGTAGACTAGACAGGTGACCTCGAGAACCAAAGCCTACATATATTTATTGCTTGCAGTAGCTATCTGGGGTTTCGCAGGCCCCATCATCAAGTTTACGCTTGGGACTTTTGACCCCCTAGTCTTTCTTACATACCGTTTTTTCCTCACCTCTGTTTTTCTGATTCCAGTTTTACTTCTTACCGAACCCAAATCATTTCGCACTCTTACCCAATTGTCTCATTCCGACTGGCTGATCTTGATAGTGTCAGGTCTATTAGGAACAGCAGGACAACTGGTTTTACTCTTTTACGGCTTCAGTCTCACTACTGCCATAGACGGCACTTTGCTATCTTCCACTTCTCCTATTTTAGTCGCCATCGCCGGAGCGACATTACTTCATGAGCGAGTCACTCGCCGGGAAAAAATTGGCATGGCTATTGCCTTTATTGGCACTCTTGTCGTCGTCAGTCAAACTTTATTTGAATCTGGCCAACTATTTTCTGGCACGTCTCTTGGAAATCTTCTTATCATGGCCGGCAATCTCTGTTGGGTGGCAAACGTTGTCATGGGCAAAAAACTTCTTCGTCACAATCTGTCCCCCTTACTCCAAACCACCATGTCCTTTTTCCTAGGCTTAATCGCAGTTACTTTTATTCTTTTCCTTAAGTCCTCACCCTCACAACTTATCTCACAACTCACCACCTCCAACTTATCCGCCCATATTGGTGTTCTCTACATGGCTATCCTCTCAGGCGCCCTCGCCTACTATCTATATAGAAAAGCCCAAAAGAGTATCGAAGTCTCCGAAGCCGATACTTTTGTGTATCTCCAGCCCCTCTTTGGTACCCCCTTGGCTTATTTTTGGCTAAGAGAGCCCATCACCCTGCCCTTCATAATCGGCGCCATCATCATCGCAGTTGGAGTGATACTGGTAGAAAAGAAACGTCGCTGATGTCATCCTGAGCCTGCCGAAGGATCCCATTCTAACTAAGTGATTCTTCGACTCGCATACGCTCGCTCAGAATGACATTGGTTAATTTAATCTACAAAGTTTTGTGTAAACATCATTCCACAAGTTCCCCCGTCATAGACCCCAATCCCTACTCTTTCAAACTTCTCTTCCAATATATTGTCCT
>CAZIVL010000006.1:0-8571 GCA_964543035.1 uncultured Gammaproteobacteria bacterium
AGATCTCCCTCGATGAGATTGCGAAGATATACTGAGCGAGGAGTGTTTTGGTGCTTGGCTACCCAATCTAGATAATCCAGAAGTCTACTGGGGATCAGAAAGTTGAATCTAGTATCTGCTGATTCTGAGGCAAAGCGGACGGCGTCCTCAAGAACTTTTTCGAGTGTCTGGGGAGTGTACTCTTCGTAAATAAATTTTTCGGACTTGATGCCTTCAAAAAAGACAGAGCCTTTGCCAGCTCGGTACAGACCAATAACTGGCTTGCTCTTGTCCAAAGCAAGAGTCACTTCGTGTCCTATGTTTAGAGTAGAGGGATATGAGATCTCGGCGATGACGATATCCGCCTCAGAAATCCATTTTTGGACCTGGTGATAATATTTTTCGTTGTCTTCGTGAGTGGATTTGTAGACTTCGCTTAAGGATGAGGACGTCACGTGCTCGTGAGTGACTTTGTGGCCTAATTTTTTGAGGAGGGTGACGATACTTTGATACTCTTTTCCGTAGGAGTCTCTTTGGGAGACGGATGCGGTGAAATAGACGTTCATGTAGTTTTCTTTGCTACTGAGACTAAGTAGGTAGGATAGTCTCTACGCTTGATATTATACTCTTTGTCGATCTCATCTGTGGGATGAGTTGGCTGACATTCGTCGATGTGAGTCAGAATGAGACCTGCACTTTTTAGACATTCCATGTAGTCGGTGAGGGTCCAGTGCACGTTTTCGAATATGATAGGGCCTGTCTCTAGATGCTTGTTGACTATGTATTTTTGGCCGGAGGCAAAGTAACCGACAAACTTTTCGGATACATCAAATTGGTTGAACAAGCTGCCTCTCATGTAACTGTCAAAACAAGGATGGGGGATACCTACGACGATGGAGCCGTCTTTGGATAAAAGTTGAGCTGCTTCGGAGAGGATCTTACAAATTTCTTCTTTGGTTTCACAATGTAAAAGAAGCATGTTGATGAGTATGAGGTCAAACTTGTGGTCAAACAGGTGAGCCATGTCTGTGGCCGATCCGATTATGAAATTTGCCTCGGGATGAAGTGCTTTGGCATAGCCGATCATGTCCTCTGAGACGTCAAGGCCCGTGTAAGCATAACCTTTTTTGAGTATGAGGGAGAGATAGTCGCCTTTGCCACACCCCACGTCTAAAGCCTCGCCATCTGAAGCCGGTTTTATAGCGTTTTCAATGGCGGGTAGGAGGATCTCGAGGTTGGCAGGAGTAAGGTGGTAATTGTCTGCGGTTTGGCCAAAATAGCCTTTCATGAGCGAATTATATCAAGATTAGCAGATTTGGGGGTGTGCAACCAGTGTGTATTGCTATGGGATATATTTGAGCCTATAATACGAAAAGTTAGCTTTGGAGCACTTTTTTGGGTGGTCCAAATCGAAATCTTGCCCAAAAAGTATGAGGGGTGACCCACAACCACGGGGAATAGATTTTACGCTAAATTCGTTGCGTGTTCTTCTGGCCTTTTCTTTGGCCGCGTGCGCTCAGCCTGCTGGGAAAGTGGGAGAGCAGGAGGGCGAACAGGGAGGTCAGAACTTTTCTGAGCAGCAGTACCAGACTGCTTATGAGGCGGCAATCGAGAAGCAGCTAGCTGGTCTTGTTTTTGAAATCAATGGCGTAAGAGCAGGGAATGCTAACGTGATTGAGGTTTCGGAAAGTTTGCCAATCTCAGGTTCTCTGACTGCGCAAAGCACGCGTATTAGTAAAATTCAGTTGTCAGAAGAGAATGGAGTAACCCATGAGGTGTGGGGGGTAACTCCTAAGACTTGGAACGGAATAGACGGAGAGACTTTCTTTTTGAGTCTTGCTGATGTAGGAGTAGCTGAAGACGGCAGCACTCTTACGGAGGGATGGTTGTTGAAGCGGGTGGATGGTACGGATTTGATCAAACCTGTTTTAACTGCTTCTGGAGAAGTTGTGGTGGCTGCTGAGATCTGGAGTAGGGATGGTCAGGTGCAATCTGCAGATATTTTCTTCGATGCAGCTGGAAGTAATCAGGACAGAGGATCTCTAGTAGAAGCTTTCTTGGATTTGGGCGCAAACCCTGCGTATGGGCAGGCAGCTGAGACTTCAACCCCAGAACCTACGAAGGAAGTATCTACTGTTACGCCAGAGGTAACAGTTACTCGTACACCAACTCCAACAGCTACTGAGACACAAGAGCCAACACCCAAGCCTGATATGAATGAGGTGTATAAGAGAGTGTGCGGAGATGAAATATTGTGGAGATCTAAGGATGGTTTAAATTTGCCCACCGGAAGAAGGGGAAATTCAATTATTGATTACATGGGCCATTTAGTTATGCCTGTTGTCGTGTGCCCGGGTTCGGTTAAGATAAAGGAATCCAATGGTCTTGGCGTGATTTTGAATGTGACTGCTTTCGATAAAAATAACGGTGAGCATAATTTCAATGTTGATTTGGGAGATGAGAAGTATGGTGGAATTGTCGAATTTGGCTCACCTGGTCCTGATGTGCTTCATCTTAGTTTGCTGAAACCAATGGATGCGTTTAATATGTTTTCTTCAATTATAGGTTCAAAGACGCGCCAAGTTGCTTTGTATATTAGAGTTAATCCAGAGGATCCCAATTCTGCTCAGTTCATTGATGCGATGTCTGGAATTGCTGAATTTCCTGATTTAACAGTTAATCTGGTTGGTGATAGGTTAGAGGCGCTTAGATAAGATCGTATATTTGACACTTTCGATGTGGTGGCCTACATTAGAAGGTGATGGATAAAAAATTTTGGACACTTCTTACAATAGTAATTGTTCTTGTTTTGGGTGTGTTATCTGTGTTTTTGATAAATAATAGAAATAAAATTGATACATGCACTGCATTTCGTCCAGGTACTTTTAAGGATAGAGTAGTATCCGAATTAAATTTGCAAGTATGTTTAACTTCTGATGAACCATTTTTTGATGTAACGACGAACACTGTAAGCTTTAAGATGGTGCTCGTTGACAAAAAAAACAGAGGTCATCTGTATGAGGCAGTTGCGGGAGGAAAGGACAAACAAGGAGAAGATGTTAAGGTAGCTATTTGTGAGACAAGAGAAGAAGCGGACAGTTGTTCTTTTATAAATGCTTTTGAGTTAGTACCAAAACTAAATTCTAAGATAGCCATTATCGATATAGTTTATAGAGGTGATGATAGAAACTGGGGGGATGGTGGGATCAATTCTGAGGATATGGAATTCTATGAAAAGCTAAAGAGTTCGGTGTTAACAGGAGATAATTTTCCGAATCCCAGACAAGGAATTAAATTGCATGTTGACGAGATAAAAATAAAGGTAAATGAGTAAGAATTTGATATTTTCTACGGTATTTTCAATTGTATTGATGTTTTTTTTGTGGCCGGTTGATTATGTATCAGCTCAGGGATTTTGTGGTATTGGTCAGGGGTATCAAGCTACGATTAATGTAAATTCATGGAATTGTGAGAGGTCGGGGGCTTTGTGGGTGTGTGATCCTGTGGGCATTTGGGCCTGTAATGGTAGCTATAATTGCACTTTGTCTGGGTCGGGTACGAATTGTGCAGTGACTGGAGATGCGGGGTCTTGTAGTATGAGGGTTGGGGCGGCGCCATCATGTGATTGGGATCAATGTTGGACAGGTTGTAATATAACAAATGGTGGGGCGAACTGTGATCGGGTGAAGAGTACTCAATCCGGTTCGTGTTGGGTGAATTCTCCTGCGCCCACAAATACTCCGATTCCAACTCCGGCCGGATGTGTTACATGTGTGGGAGGAGGAAGTTGCCCTCCGGCATGTGGAGGATCATGTGGAGGAACGTGTAGTGGAAATGGACAAAGCTGTACTATATATGGTGCTCCTTGTCAGACTCCTACGTGCGCACCTGCGCCTGGGGCTCCAACTGGCCTGGCCATAAATATTCCTTCGCCTCAGATATGTACTGGGAATGTGATGAACAACGTGTCTCTGTCTTGGAATGCGCTTGCGGGAGCGAACTCTTATTCAATACGCATAGATAATACGACTAACGGTTGGAACGGAAGTTGCACTAGTCCCAATTCAGGGGATACTTGTATAGATGGACTAGGGACCAATAGTTATACTGGTAACTTTACGGCGGGGGTGAACTATAACTGGTGGGTGCATGGGGCTAATACTTGTGGAAATCTGGGTACGGGGACGAACTCATCTTTCTTTATCCCGGGTACACCAACTGGCCTTTCTGTGTCTTGTCAAAATGGAGGGACTCAAGCGTCTTATACATGGAATGCGGTGTCCGGGGCGACTGGATATAGCTTGCGAATAAATAGAGACCCGTATCCGGACTGGTTTAATAGTGGGGCGGGAGATCAATTTGTAAACACGGTGACAAACAGCAGCGTGAGAACGATTACCGCTGGGACCAATTATCAAAATAGTGTGCAGTCGGTGAATGGAAGTATCCAGGGCTGCTGGGGAAACTGGCAGGCCACGGTCAATTGTCCTCCTCCTACCCCCACGCCAATTGTCGAGCCACCAAACTGTGATGTGACAATGCCTGCTACGGCCAACATTGCCATAGGAGGAAATACTGTATTGACTGCTGTGATCTCAAATCTGGTGGGAATTGTGGATAGAGTGACATTTGTCTCATCTAACGGAGGAGTGGCTACTGTATCTCCGGCTGCTGATAGCACATCTCAATATACGACTACGGTCACGGCTGTCGCTGGAGGAACAGCAAATATCACGGCTACTTGTTACCTACAGGGGAGTGTCTCGACGCCCAGAGGCAGTGATATCACGGTCGTGGCTCCGTGTGGAGTGACCACGAGTCCTGCCTTTATGACTCGGGTGGTAGGTGGAGGAACTGGAGCCGTGACAGCCAGTGTAACCTCGGGATTGGGGGCGGCCACGGTGACTAGTATGGCTTTTGGATCGTATGACACCGGTGTGGCCACTGTATCTCCGGCTACAGATTTGACCTCTGTATATACGACAAATGTCACAGGTGTGGGGGCTGGGAATACGGCGGTGTGGGCGACGGCCACCCTGTCTGATGGGAGAACTTGTCAGTCAAGTGGGACATCAGACACCGATGTCACAGTGAATGGACCCACCTCTACACCCACACCTACGGCCACTCCGACGCCTACTGCGACTCCCACGCCGACGCCAGTCCCTAGCTGTACGATTACGACCCCGTCTGATATCTCGATGAGTACTAGCTCTAGCGGAATGCTCGGGGTGACAGTCACGGGTCAAACTAATGGGACGGTAGACAGAGTGGTATTTATCTCCTCTAACACTTCGCGAGTAACAGTCACCTCACCTGATACGACACCGGCTTTTTCGAGTACCTTGACGACTACTGCAAGTCTGGGAACTGCCACAGTGACTGCCAATGCCTATATGAACGGGAATACGACAACGATTAGGTGTAGTGACTCGACGACGGTAACTGTGGTGACAGGACCTACGGCCACTCCGACTCCCGCATGTGACGTGTCACTGGCACCTGCTGCCCCTTCTATCAATGTAGGGGGGACTACGACTTTGACTGCGACTCTTAGTAATGTAGTGGGAGTAGTAGACAGAGTCACATTCTCTTCTTCGGTACTAGCTGATGTGACGGTGTCGCCTGCTTCTGACACATCCTCCTTGTATCAAACTACTGCGACTGGGGTGAGCACTGGATCGTCGGTTGTGACTGCGACTTGCTACCTGGTAGGAAGTACTGGAACGCCTCGAGGAACGGATACTTCTACTGTTACAGTAAGCGTTGCGACACCAACTCCCACTAGTGCCACGTCTTTGGACTGGAACATTGTTACTTCACCTTATTGTTCTACTGGGGGAGCAATTACCACACCACTGCGAATGTTTAACTATGTAGGACCTCTGGGATCTCCGGTATACACTCAGGACGGATTGGCAGCTGGAGACCACGCTATGGATATCACGAGCCCATCTGCCACAGATGTAATCTGGGTGGGGATGAAAGATGCTTCGGGAAATTCGTATGAACCAACTGCTATTACTCCGGCTGATCCAGATGTCTCGTTTGGTCAGGATTTTACGCCGGCCGTATGGAATGCCCAATGGAATCGGGGACTACTGCCTGAACTGGCTCCAGGAAACAGTTATACGGTTGATATAAGGGTGGTGCCTTCTGCTCCTGATAGTCCGACTGCAGATGGTAATCCTGTTGGAGGCAACCAAGTGACATTAAACTGGTCACCGCCTGCTTTGTGGGGAGTGTCTTGTAATCCTAATAATACATATGAGGTCTACTTTAGTCAGGAAGCGGCTGGATACTCGGGATATCCAAATAATGCTGCACCTTCACCTGCGCCTAACTTTACCTGTAATGCCACGTCTTGCACTGGTACGCCCAGTACAACTGTGGCTGCTACCTCTACCTCGACGACATTTGCGGTAGCTCCAGGACTTCGGTACTGTTGGACTGTAGTGGCCAACAATGGGGCATTTGATAGCGCACCTAGTAACTCAAGATGTTTTGATAATATATCTGGTCCATGGTGGCAGGCCGTGGGTGGGGAGGCGATAGCTGCCACAGGACAGCTCCAGTCGCCATTGCCCGGGGGTGAAATGCTGATTGATCCGTTGGCTACTGGCCGGCCGGGGATGGCGTTTGCTGAGAGTCTGGGAGGGAGTCTGGATGGAAGTACAAATATCAATACTTATGACTGGTGGGTGGATCTGACTGGGCATGATTGGGGAGCAATGCTCACCAAGCCTGAGAATACCTACACATATATGCGCGACAGATTACTACTTTTGGGTAACCCATCTATGGCTGCGTCACCTATTCAAATGTGGAGTGGAGGGGATGACGATGGAACAAAAGCTACGGTAGTAATAGGTGGGCAGACGTATTATCTGTATAGGGCAAATGCACCTGTAACCGTCCAAGGACTGACAAACAGTGGTCGCAAAGTTATCCTGATGGTGGATGGGGCGGGAACAACAACCTTGGGAGACAACTTGACTTTTAGTGCGGCTGGATTTGGATTTATTCTGACACAAGGAGGAATTACTGTTCAGCCAAATGTGACGGCGCTTCAAGGAATCTATTTCACAAATGGTGTTTTTGATACTGGTGTCAACTCAAATGTACTGACCGTAAACGGAACGGTGGTTGGTATGCAGGGGGTGACTCTGGGGAGGACTGGAGGAGGAGCGGGTCCATCTGAGCTGTTCTCCTTCCGCCCTGACTTTACGGTGCTACTCAACCAATTGGGCCTACGAAAGAAAATCATTCAGGAATTGGTGAATCCTTAATCGTATAACGTATCAAGTATTATGTATCATGTATGGCAATACGGAGTTTTACTGAGTTAAACGCTTGGAGAGAGGGTCATAAATTAGTATTGAAAATATATTCGTTAACGAAGACATTTCCAAAGGAAGAAATGTATGGTTTGTCTGATCAATTGAGAAGAGCAGCTGTCTCTGTCACATCTGGGATCGCGGAGGGATTTTCGAGAAATACAGCGAAAGATAAAAATCAGTTTTATTATGTGGCATTGGGCTCACTAACAGAAATACAAAATCAATTAATGGTAGCTCGAGATTTGGAATACCTGGCGAAGGAACAATTCAAAATTGTTGCCGAATTGACCGTTGTAGTGCATAAACTAATCAATGGGCTATTAAAAACTTCAGTCACTAAAATACGTAATACATGATACTTTATACTTGATACAAGTTTTTAGAAACCTATGGCTTCGGGGATGAAGATGACGTGGATGCGACCGGGCTTGATCTCACGGTTTATGATCAG
Organism: uncultured Gammaproteobacteria bacterium; assembly: GCA_964543035.1. Lineage (GTDB taxonomy): Bacteria > Patescibacteriota > Microgenomatia > CAZETR01 > Amesbacteraceae > CAYHIN01. The sequence goes on from CAZIVL010000006.1 coordinate 7,771, forward strand.
AAGCTTGGAGACGAAGCTGCCAGTCGTAATGTTGTAAGCTGCATTTGCTCTTTCTGACTCTAGTGGTAAGACGTGCTCATATATCCTTTTGAAAGCGGCATCTTGGTCTGGGACTATCTTTTGGGTACCAACGACAAAAATCACTTTTTCGGCGGCATAGACATGGGCGGGGAGCTGGGAGCCAGTATTTGAGGCTATAAAGAGAGATCCGTCTTCTGAGACTGCATGGACGGAACCGACTGAGAAATCGGGGGCGGCGGCAATCTGTCTTTTTTGTTTGCCCTGGGTCTTACTATCCATCGAAGATAGCTTGTTTCTGAGGGAGACATATTTTCCAGAATCGTTGAGTAAAGTAGATAGACCAAGTGTATCTAGCGTTACGCTCGTCATAGTCATGACTTCGGAAGCTTCGGGAATTAATCCTTGAACTCTGACAATGGCCGCTTCCCGATCAGGAGCAAGCTCGGCTGTGATGCCGTTTTTTGACAAAGAATCAAGAGTTTTTTGAATATCCATATGGATATTGTAGCGCACTAAGTATAATTAGCCTATGTTTTGGAAAAAGTTACCTAAAGTTTTTACTGTGTTGGCGCCCATGGAGGATGTCACGGACACTGTATTTAGACAGATTATAGCGGGTGTGGGACGTCCGGATGTATTTTTTACAGAATTCACAAATGTGGATGCGATATGCCACTTTTTGTCATCCCGAGCGACCGACGGGAGTCGAGGGATCCCTCCACGCGCTATGCTTGGTCGGGATGACATGCAAAATCCAGCTATGCATAGGCTGTCTTTTGC
>CAZIVL010000006.1:8671-14618 GCA_964543035.1 uncultured Gammaproteobacteria bacterium
GAATTTGGAGTGGATGGGGTGATGATTGGCAGGGGGGTTTTTCAAAACCCTTGGGTTTTTACGGAAAAAGTAGGTAGTCAACAAGAGCGACTGGACCTGCTGAAAATACACTTGGGGTTGTGGGAAACAACTTGGGGGGATAGAAAGAACTTTGCCGTCATGAAAAAGTTTGTGAAGATGTATGTGCGGGATTTTGATGGAGCATCTGAACTGAGGGCTAGACTAATGGATTGTAAAACTGCTCAAGAGATGACAAGTATGTTACACTAAATGTATGCCTGCCCGGTCAAAAAAAAGTGAGGAAAAGCCCGCATGGGTAGTAGAAGAAGTAGTAGCCCCTGAGGAGAAAGTAGAAGCACCTGTGGAAATTCCTGTGCCACCAGAAGAACCGAAGGTGCCTATGATGCTAGATATCGATGCCAAGTCGAACCCATTTGCAAACTTGGGACTAATTATTGGAGTCTTGGCAGCCTTTTTGGTAGGAGCAGTCGTGGGAGCGGCTGGAATGAAGCTATACGAAAGTAAAGGTGCAGCTGGTGAAGTGGCTGTGAAGCAAGAGACACCGACTCCTACTGCAACTGTCGCTCCGACACCTACTACAAAACCCCTGGAGAGGGCCCAAATTTCTGTGGCTGTTTTGAACGGAAGTGGCAAGACGGGAGCTGCTTCTAAGATGGCTACATATTTGGAAGCATTGGGTTACAAAATCCAGCGAACTGGGAACGCGACTGAGGATGTAACTGGCCCGTCTGAAGTGTATGTAAATGGAGACAATTCTGAGCTGGGCCGTCAAGTGGCAAAGGACCTGGAAGCAGAATACAAAGTGAATTCTGAAATAATGAGCAAATATGATAGCTCAGCAGCCAGTGTGGTGGTGGTAGTGGGAAGCGAATAAACTACTTTTTGATGACAATTATGTTTTTGGGTGAAGTGGTGATGGGGAGATTGTAACCGGTGGGATAGTCGCGAATGGCGCGCCAGAAGACAAGCTCGTCATAACGATAGTTGTGACCGACTCTGGTGCCCGGATCATTGGTAATGAACTCGTGAGTATCTGCATCGTAACCGGTGATGACTAGCATATGTCTTTCGGGGCCGGGGGGAGTGTAGTTGGGATTGAATAGAGCTTGACCGTTGGTAGGAGCAATAACTAGGTGACCGGCTAAAACTTCTGAAATTACTTCTGGCAGACTGACGTCATTTTTTAGCTCAACATTGTAATAGTTGTAGTAATCTTTGAAAATTCGGGTGATAGTATCTGCCGCCGAAGTATCGTGATAAAGGCCAAAATTAGTTTCTTGATAACCTGAGATGGCAAGAATTTCTTCTAGCCCATCGTCTCTGTCAATACTTTCTATGCCATGCACCCAACGCATGGCCATGAGAGCTGAAGATTCTTCGCAGGCTTCTTGTTGGCGCAAATCGTCCCAGTTGCCAAAAGGGGCTTGGGGAATGAAGGGGACAGTGTTTTTGATTGTGCGAATTGGCGCTTTGGTGGGAGCTGGAGTAAGTGAAGGTTGTGGGTCCTGCCTGCCGGCAGGCAGGTTGTGAGTTGTGAGTAGCTCGGTTTTTTGGGGAGTGAAGAGGATCCAACCTACAGTAATTGCTAGAATTACAAGCACAAATTTCATCTATGAAAATTATACATGTCTGAACTATACTTGAGGGGTGAAGAATTTTGATAAATTTATTTTTGGAGTAATCTTTATTTACTTCATAGTCTTTTCAGTCATCTCGGTAAATAGATACTGGCAATATCAGACTAACTATTTGGATTTTGGAATATATGATGAAGCAATTTGGAAAGCCTCGAGATTTAGAGTTCCTATTGTAGACAAGGGAGAAAACGGGAGAATCAATCTGGCGGATCATTTTACTCCTGGGATGTACCTGCTTTCTCCTGTTTATTGGTTTACTGATAGTCGAGAAGTCATGTTTGTGCTCCAGGTGTTGGCTGTTTCGCTCGCTGCCTGGGTGGGTTATCTAATTGCAAAAACACGTATCGGTAACAAGATTGCTTTGTTTTCTCTCATTGTTTCTTTTTTGGGATTTGTCGGAACACAAAATGCATTGATTACTGATATTCATGAGATTACTTATGCAGTACTTCCTTTGATGCTGGTGTTTTGGGCTATTGAAAAAAACAAATGGAAACACTTTTTTGTTTTTTTAATTTTGTTACTTTCATTTAAGGAAAATCTGGCGGGGGTGGCTGTGGGAATTGGTCTCTACATAATATTTAGATATAGAAAGACTCACGTCAGGAAGGGGCTTTTTGCCATAATAATTGGCCTGGTGTGGGGGGCTCTAGTCACCATGTATGTAATTCCATTTATGAATCAGGGAGTGTATGCATATACACCAACGCATCTTGAGGGAGAGAATCTCATACAAATGTTGTCCCGATATTTTTCTACCCAGACAAAAAGAGATACTCTGTTTTACACCTTTTCAACTTTTGGTTTTTTGCCAATTTTTGATATTGCATCATGGGCACTGATTGCAGAACATTATCTAGAGCGATTTGTGCTATCCACGGCGGGGACGAGAATAGACCTAGGATTTCATTACAATGCGATCATTGTTCCTATATTGTTTATGTCGTCACTGAATACCTTGGAATTTATGAAAAAGCGAGTTTCTGGAAAAGTAGTCAGTACTATATCTGTTTTGACCATTGCTTGGGTATTGATCTATAGCAGATTTATATATCATGGGCCAATAGATTTGTTTTATAACAGGGCGTTTTATGAACAAAGAAAGCATGTAAAATATCAAGATGAGTTTGTGGCTATGTTTCCCAAAGAAGGGCTTGTGCTTACCCAAAATGATTTGGGGGCGAGGCTTACGCATGGACCTGATGTGAGACTGCTTAGAAAAGAGTATGAATATCTAAACCCGGATTATGTGATACTTAATCTGACGCCGGGTCAAAATCCTAACAGTTACTATCCGGCTACTTATGACATTGCTGTCGCGATAAAGGATTTTTATTTGAGTCATCCTGACTACGAACTAAAGAAAGGTCATAACGATCAGTATTTGTTTTCGAAGAAGAACTGACTTATGGTTTTGTGCCGTGACAAAGGGGGTCTTTGGCCAACCGAGTCTGAAGTATGATCTGGCCGAACTTTTTTTCTGAGAGCAGATCTGAAAAGTAGTTTTCTTCTATTTCGTCTTTTTGTATCAAATTCTCTGGAATTCCTCGAACTGGCTCACGAATAAGATACCTGACACAAGTAGTACCTTTTTGGGGTTCTGGCAAAAGGCCTGGATAACCTGCGACATTGCGGTTTTCAAAATAGGGAAGATAGCCATACTCTTTATACCCATATTGCTGATACAGATACGCCCATACAGTTTGAATACGGTAGGGCATTGAGGTGGTTCTAATCGTAAATCCCTGATCTTTTGCATGTGAATAAGTCTCTTGAACGAGAGCAATTTCGTCAACAAGACGCATATCTGGCTGAGCCTTTATTTCAACCACTAATGATTTTTTTGATTGAGGAATAATCTGGTAGATGTTGCTAAATGTGACAACTGCGAGGATAAAAAGTGTCAGGGGAAATATCTTTTTGCTTATGTCTCTTAATAAAATAGAGACGCCAATTATCAAGCCAATTCCAACTCCGGCGTATGAATACATGGGCATAAAGCCACGAGTCAACATGAGTGCTGACATGCTCAAGACCCAGATAACAAAAAATGAATACTTAACATCTTTTTTTGATTTAAACAGTAAGTACAGCAAAGCTCCTCCCATGAGCAAACCTATTCTCGTGTCGCTAAGTGATAGATCTAGGATATTGTCTCTAAAGAGTCCCAACAAGTTGTTTGTAAAAATACTCCAGACACTCTCTCCTGCGCGAACTATTGAATCGCCGCTAGCAATAGTCTGCAGTAAAGTCTTTGTAGCATTGAATCCAAATTTTATTTCCGCAACCAAATATGTGATTAATGGTAAATTGCCAAAAATTAATATCTTTGCCCAGTCTGAGAGTTTGATACCAGATAGACGGTTTTTTAAAGCAAGTAAAATCAAAAGGACTGGAATGTACAAAATCCCTGATACCATATCAAATTGGGCAGCAGTGGCGGCTCCTAGAAACATAAGAGTAAGACCCAGAACTTTTTTTGAATCAAATTTGTAAACTATTGCTACTCCCAAAAATGAAATTATCCAGGCTACATTGGAAACTGCTGGGTTACCTGTAAAGATGGCATAAATAAACTGTTCATACGACACAGCATAAATAAATGCTGAGATAAGTCCCACTGATCTATCCAAAAGCCATTTGCCAATAAAATACACACCGATTATTCCTGCCGCGTTAAGAAGGCGGAAAAAAATAGATGCAAGATATGGATCGCCATTATTTAGTAAAAATAGCGGGCCCAAAATGTAGTAATAAAGAGGACCGTGATTTACTCCTGCAATAGCAGAAGCAGTGGGGCCAACTAACTTCAGCTCGCCTTTGAGATATATATCTTGCGATATAAAAGCATCGCGGGCTTCGTCGTAACCAAAATATATGGATTCGGAAAAATTTATAAATCTAACTGCTATGCCCAAGGTCAATATAAGTAGCAATACTTTATTCATGAAGTGAGAAAAGTATAACCGGTTTGACAGAGATTGAACAATGGAGATTATACTGAGTGTATGGATGACACACAGAAAATGCTGAAGGCGATAATCAATGGACAAACGGCTTTAAAGCAGGAGCTGGTAGGTAGAATCGATAAGTTGGAAGACAAAATGGAAAAGTTTAGACTGGAGGTAAAGCAGGAATTTAAGAAAACCAATAGCAGAATAGACAAAGTTGGTAACTGCTTATCTGGAAGATGATACACCGACCAGGGAGGAACATGATGAGTAGAAAAGAGAGTGACGAGGTTAGAAGCGAATTGAATTATCGGTATTCGTCGGAGATTTCGAGAGGATTGGAATATATAACCCGTCTGGCTTTTTTGTTTATCAAAAAACCTTGGAGAGCGCCGCCTGCCAAAAAACTTCTAGTAATCGACGAGTCAAGAAAACTAAAGTCTAGAGGGATGGAGATGACAAGAACTATGGATAAATAAATCCAGTGGTGGATGTGAAGGGTGCGGGACCGGCCATGAAAGCGGACACAAGGGAAAAACTCCAGTCGCCAGATGCGAAGAACGGGAAGTTTTTTCCTAAGAAGTCTCTTTGGGTGAGTAAAGAATTCGTGAAACAAAAAACTGGCAACGGCTGTAGATAGGGCAGGGAACATGAGATGAGTTTAGCATGTTAATGGCAAAGATCTGCCTTTATAAAACCCTTTTTTTGAGCTTCTGCCTCGGTACAAAACCACTGATCGCCCAAGTAAAGCTGGACTGTCGTATTGTCGTACTGTGGGCAACCTGGGTAATGGTAATACTTTTTTTGCTCTCGAACATTGCCCTTAATAACACATTTAGGATTTTGCTTATTTTTTGACTGGGTACATTTATCAGAATGGATACCAATCAATTCTTCCTTTGCCTGGTCACTAGCAATTTGCATTTTGTCTGATTCGGGAGAACTCTTGCCGGTAAGTCTGAAACTTGCCGCTCCCACTGCGACCATCTGCTCGTTTATGAAACCATCTGGGGTGTAAACCAGACTATCTAGCCTCTGATACTGATCTCTAAATAAAACTTTAAAATAAACTGGCTTGCCTAAAATTAACTTTTCTAGCTGGACTTTGGCCTCTGGTCCTCCACAATACTCAAGCTCCGGTGCCAATAAATTGGCCAGACGAACGAGCTGCTTTTCTGTGGTTTCAAAAGTGTCGCCATCGATGACTCGAGCAACTGTATATGCAGGCACCGTCTGATTTTTGCTTTTTTGATTGAGTACGAAGTATCCTGTGCCGGAGATTGTGGCTGTGGCCAACGCAGCCGCTACTAACTTTTTCCATTTGGACTTTGACAACCT
>CAZIVL010000007.1:0-5064 GCA_964543035.1 uncultured Gammaproteobacteria bacterium
TTGTCATGATGGTGGCCTACTCACTGTGGCTCAAGCATGTGGAAGTCATGGATGTATTTATCATCGCGGCCGGATTTTTCCTCCGAGTGGTGGCAGGGGCCATTGTTATCAACGCACATCTGTCCATCTGGTTTCTTTTGTGTGTCATATCCACGTCGCTCTTTTTGGCCGTCGGAAAGAGGCGGGCGGAACTATCGATTCTGACTGAACACGATGCAGCCATCACACACAGGCGCGTGATGGGAAAATACTCGGCCAATATCCTAGACTCATATCTGGCTATGTTTTCCACGGCCGCCTTTCTATCTTGGGCTCTGTACACGTTTAACTTTTATGAAGAGTTTCAGGCGGTGGCTCCTACTTCGCTATCTCTGATCTCGCGCACACTGACTGTGAACAAGTGGCTGATGGCCACCATCCCGGTCGTGATATTTGGAATCATGCGGTACATCCGGATCATCTATGAGGGTCACCGAGCAGAGAGTCCTGAGAGAATACTGTTTTCGGATAGACCACTTCTGATCTCGGTCGGGCTCTGGGGAATAATTGTACTCTTTGTGCTGTACGTGACGCACTAATCTTGGATTGCAGTAACGATGGTTTTTTTGGACAATCCATTAGTTTCGTTCCAATTAACCCCCTTGCCTAAATAGCCGTTTTGGTTAAAACATCTGCCTCTATATACTATCCCGCTTGAACCATCAGGGACGATTATGACTGTCGTTTTTCTAGATTCCTCTGTAGATCCACAAATAACATTTAATTCTTTAACACCTTCTTCTAGCGATCCTATGGCGATTAATCCTTCAAAAAAAACGCAATCGCGGCAAAGCGCATTTTCGGGAAGATTGTGGTAGTCGGTTTTGTTCGTTGGATTTAAAGGATTGGAAGCTTCCATTTCCATGTATGGCTTTGACCCCAAAACTACTTCAGACATGAAGCAAGTATAGACGGAAAGTGTACATAAGTAAACCTATAGTACAGGCTATTCGTACTTGGTGGCGTATTGGGAGGAGATCCAGCCGGAGGAAGTGGCGTCTAGGTCCACGTCTATTAGATACCAACCAGCCTCGGAATCAAGAAGGGGGAACATCTCACCGGGGGAGACCTGACCAAGCTCGCTTCCTGCTGAAGATGGCTTGGATCTGACTCTCAGGAATCCGGTGGGGGTGGAGCCTATCTTTACATATGGCTTTTGAGGAGGAGTGGGTTGTGTGTTTTGAGTAGTGGGAGTAGGAGATGTTTTGGTAGTAGGTGCGGGGGTGCCAGAAACTGAGGCTGAGGCAGTAGCCGTAGGAGTAGGGGTGCTAGCCGTATCCGAGGCGAGCTTGACTGCTACTTGGAGTCGGTAGCCCTCGACGGCTTTGGCCGTGACTGTGCGGGGCTTGAAGCCGGGAGATGAAACTACGATAGTATGATCGCCGGTGGCTATCTGGGGGATGACTAGGGGAGTATTGCCTTGGGGCTGGCCGTCGACTGTGACTGAGGCGCGGTCGGGATAGCTACTGAGGACCGTGAGGCTAGTTTTTTTGTCTTCTGACTCGTGGACACTTACGACATCACCCTCGGAATCGGATTCGGTGGCGGCAAAGTCCCGGTGAATAATGGTATAGGTCTTATTCGTCAGATTGACCTTGGTCTGGTATGAGGCTAAAGCAGATGAGGTGGAGTCTGGGATGAGCTTGATGGTTACCTCACCTTGGGTAAAAATCTTGTCTAGGGGAGTCCTACCGACTTGGTTTTTGTCTATAAAGACGATGGCTGGAACGTTGGTCTCGATCTTGAGGCCAGCCTCAGGCTCGCGACTCTTCAGGTAGTTGAAGAGGGAAAAGCCCACGATAATGAGTACGCCGATGACGATCAAAACAAACGAGATAACTTTTTTACTAAACACAGTCCTCATCTTAAATGTTTTATGCCTAATGTTCAATGTTTAGTAGGGTATAATTTGAACCTAAGTCGACCGGATGGCGAAGTGGAAACGCTGGGGTCTGCAAAACCTCCATGCGCGGGTTCGATTCCCGCTCCGGTCTCAAATTTTGGCTATAGTGCGGCTTTTTTCTGTATCTCGTGAAAAGAATCTTATCATTTTGGTGAAAAGTTATCCCCAACCCGTATCAAACTATATCATCTGACTTTTTTTATTTTATAGGCCTAAATTAGCCCTTAATCCCCTGTTTCGGGTACCCTTCGGTTCTTATTGACAAAAGTCCCCTTTTGGGCTATACTGCGAGCAGTTATCTGCGTGAGCAGATTTTTTTATTCGTATATATATCCAAGCGGGCATACGCCTTCTTGGAAGTACATATGAATAATTGGAAAAGAGTCGTTTTTGAGAGAGCCGAGGGGTGGATCAAGCGAGTCCATACTCCCCTACTCTTGAAGGAAATTGCTTGGCACGCGATTCGATTTGCCGTGCTGTGTGGAAAGAGTAACCCCTTCTCCTTTGCCTTGCGACCTCTGGCTACGCACACTAAGCTACGCACGATCCTCGGTATAAACATTGCCATTTTGGTCTTGGGATCTGCCTTTGTGTCTCCCCTCCCCAGCTTTGCTGAGGATACCGGAGGAAGCTACGCTATAGCTGTCGCTCCTGAGGGAGAAATCCACTTGGTGACGGATCAGTCGGTACAGCTGCCGGTAAAGGACTTTAGACTGACTCAGAAATACTGGTCTTTCCACTCTGGGGTGGATATGGCTGCTCCTGTGGGGACTGAGATCTATCCGGCTATGGTCGGAAAGGTCACTACTGTCGAAAAAGGCTGGTATGGATATGGAAACAACGTGATCGTGACTCACACTAATGGGTATGAAACTCTGTATGCTCACATGTCTGCCATCATGGTGACTGAAGGACAGCCTGTGACTATGGATACAGTCTTGGGGCTCGTGGGATCAACAGGCCGCTCTACTGGACCCCATTTGCACTTTGAAGTACGAGAAGCTGGCAGAACTGTGAATCCCGGTCCGATTTTGGGATTGAAGTAACCTTATTTCTTTTTTAGGCGATCAGAGACGAGGCCGACAATTGCACAAACGATGAGGATCAGACCGGCTAAATAGAAGATGTTGGATGTAATCTCAGATCCGAGAGGCAGAAAGCCTAGAAAGAATAATAAGACTGCGAGACCTAACATTTGAGGTGGGGTAAGATTTTTATTCATGAGTCTGTTTATCTTATAACAAGAGCTTGAGTAATAAAGGGAATTCGTAAAGTGGTTTTTTGAAATAATTTGAGCCGAAGTGTCCCCCACCCTTCACGACTACAAACGTACCACCAAGCTGGTCAAAATATGGCCTACTTAAGCAATCGTTACAACCCCAAGGGTCGTCATCGGAAGTTACGAATATGAAATCTTGGCAATTAGCCTTGATGGCTTTGAAGTCATAGCCTTCTTGCCAGATGGGCTCTGACTGACCGGACATGGGAAAGTAACCGGCGACAAAAACGGCTTTGCGAGCTGGAAATTTTTCGAGACAGCTTAGTGTGAGAGGGCAAGCTGCCGAGTGGCCAACTATTATGGTGTTTTCTGTAACAAGTTTGTTTTCGACTAAAAAATTCATCTGATCAGTAAGAATAGGGTTTTCGGGATCTGGAAGAGTGGGCATGGCGACTGAATGGCCGAGCTTTTCTAACTCTGTTTTCAACCAAGGGAGCCACATGTCTGGGCCCTCGCCGGTGCCATGGAGAAGTAGAAAATTCATAACACTATGATTGCTGATGACCCAATTGATTACCGTTTGCGTCTGTACCTTTGACCATAACTGTTGCATCTCTGGGAGGACCAGCCCAAACTCTTATTCTGATTTTCTCCATAATTGCAGCGAACGCTTGTTGAAATAAGCTTTCGTGGTTGAATCCATTTCTCTGTGCTTCGGGAGGAGTGGTGTTTTCTGTGGTCATTTTTGAACTGACTGGTGTAAATATCTTAGCAAAACGGCTGCGGATCTGTCTTCGGACATTTGGCCCGTGAGAGCCATTTCTTTGGCTTCTTCGAAGGTAAACCAGTTGGTTTCTATATTTTCTCCCTGCCCCAACTTCTGATCAGAATTTGCATCAAATTTGTCAATTACAAAGTAGAACAAGTCCCAGCGCATAGTCGCTCCGCAAGGAGAGGTAGCAAAATGTTTAACATCGCTCGCTTTTACTCCCACCTCTTCCTCAGCTTCGAGAATGGCGCCGGCTTTGGCAGGCACCAAAATGTCTTGACCCGTAGATAGAAATTCATTGTACTGGGTAAGAGAGTCAAAGACTTTGCCTCCTGGAAGGAGGTAATCCCATGCCTTTAGCTCTGGACGATATTCTTTGGTGAGTAATACTTTGCCCTCATTTATGATTATTAATCTGGTACCAGGAGATCTGCGAGCAAATTCGTACGTCTTTATCTTCTCCCCTTCCTGCATCTTTTGCTGAACCACTTCAACTATTAGTCCTTTGTAAACAACTTGTTCTGGCTCTGCTGCTTTAGGAAGAGACATGGGTGGATTTTACACTAATTGATCGTTTGGGCGTGGTTTTGGAGCAGGATGCTCGTCATGAGAGCCGCGTCTGGATCTTTGACGGCTGAATCGAGATTGTTTAACAATTTTTTAATGTAATTGGGAAGACTTGCTCCATCTAGCTCTGATTTTCGGGATAGGGCTTCTTTGGCGAAGCGGTCTGACATGGCAATGGAGCCACGATGTAGTCCCATGGAAACACGGTTTAAATCTAAAGCGATTGAGGCTAACGAAAGCTTAATTTGATCTCTAGATGCTTTAGTGATGGGCACGAGAGGATTTTAGCATTCTGATTTTTGGTTAAGTTGGGTTTACTAGATTTGGACTGTGGGCGTGGTAAAAATAGGGACATGGAACTTAAGATTCATGACTTTCAGATATCGATCTTGCGAGAACTGTTGTTTAAGCCGGGGGCGAGGTTTCGAGATCTAAAGAAGGTAGATGCTACTAATGATCACTTCACTTTTCATATAAATCGTCTAATCGAAGAGGGATTGGTGAAAAAAGAGGGTGGAAAATATTTTCTCACTGACGAAGGCAAAGAGTTGGGAAGTCAGATGGATA
>CAZIVL010000008.1:0-3377 GCA_964543035.1 uncultured Gammaproteobacteria bacterium
CCGTCATAGACCCCAATCCCTACTCTTTCAAACTTCTCTTCCAATATATTGTCCTTATGCCCCGGACTATTCATCAGCCCATCATGAGCGACCGCCACATCTGGGGCAAAAGCCAGATTTTCTCCGGCAAAGCTATAGTCAATCTCAGCCTCCTGTAGTCTCGTCCCCACATCTGCCCCTTCCGGACTTTGGTGGGCAAAGTAGCGTCTCTCAAACATGTCCAAGCTGTGCCTGCGGGCAACGACCGCGACGTCTTCATCCCACACCAAGGCCTCTTTTCCCTCCAGTATCCTTTCCATGTTGACCAGTTCCAGCATTTCCATCTCCGCTTCTCGGTCTATTTTATATTCACAGTTTTTTGGCAGTTCTGTAAGCGGGATCGTCTCAGTTGATTTTGGTTTGACTGTGACAAATTTCAGTGCGGCCGTCACTTGTTTGTCCAGAGTATTGTTTAGATCATCCACATATTTACCCGGCAGCTTTATGAGCTTGCCTCCGATTACCGATTCCCGGATATCAGTCTTCACCGTTCCCCGTAGAGGCAGTGCCAGTATCAAAAGCAGCACAAAGGTAATGATGATTAAGGCCTTGAGAGCCGAAAATATGGCTCCCAGTCCCCTATCTACTCGTGATCTCTCCCAGTTTCCGGGAATTAGCCGCACCAGTTTGTGCAACAGTTGAGCGAGTACCAGCTCGGCCAGAAATCCCACAACTATATATCCCAAGACATTCGTCCACAGAGATGATATTCCAAATTTTTGTTCGATAAAGGATCCGACTACTGAGTGATACCTGATAGTCAGCCACAGTGCCCCCAAAAAAGACAGTAGGTCTGTTCCCAGCTTAGTGATTCCCTCCTCAAACCCCTCGTATACGTTATAGAGGACTACTATTACGATGATCCAATCGATCCAGTTGAAATCCATGTACATATTTTACACTTGAATGTCATCTTGAACCGCAGTGAAAGATCCAGGCTTTTTCTGGATCCTTCGTTACACTCAGGATGACATTGAAGCAATCACATCCTCCAAATCCCCCTCCAGAATTTTGTCCAATTTATGCCACGACTTGCCAATCCGGTGGTCGGTTACTCGGTTTTGCGGATAGTTATATGTCCTGATTTTTTCTGACCTCATATTTCTCCCAATCGCCAATCGCTGATCACTAAGCACTGAGCGCTTCTTCTCTTGCTCTATTTCCCACAGTTGAGCGCGAAGCATGGAGAGAGCAATCTTTCTATTTTGTTCCTGAAATCTTTCTTGGGAGGCCTTGACCACAATTCCAGTTGGGATATGAGTGAGTCTAGCCGTCGTTGCCACTTTGTTTACATTTTGGCCTCCATGCCCGCCGCCGCGCACAAAATCCCAGTGCAGTTCATCGTCTTTTATCTCAATTAGTTTTTCCGGCACTTCAGGCAGCACCACGACAGACGCCGTCGATGTATGGATTCTTCCCTGAGCCTCTGTCTCTGGTACTCGTTGCACCCGGTGCACCCCGGTTTCATATTTGAGTTTATTAAATATTCCTTTACCCTTAATTTTCATCACTCCACTGTCCAACTGAGAAACTGAGAAACTGTTCATCTCCGCCCAGCGGCTGTACATTCGTCCCAGATCTTCTCCCCAGATTTTTCCCTCATCTCCACCCACTCCACCCCGAATTTCCAGGATAATGCTATTAAAATCTTCTTCATGTGGTTCCTCTGCACCTGTGTCACTTTGACCATCATCATTCATGGCCTTCATTAAGGCAGCTTTCTGTTCTTCCAACTTTTTGATTTCTTGTTCTGCTTCTTCCCCCAGCTCCGGCACCAACGCCCGAGTACGTTCAATCTCTTCTTCTAATCTTTTTATTTCACTCTCGAGGTAATCCATACATGATACATGATACTGTATACGTGATACTCGTTACGCCTGCGCTTTTACCCGGTCAAACATCTCTTTCAAGCTCTTTGGCCTGGCCGCCTCGGCGTCGGCTTCGGCCTTTTTCTTAGCAGCTAGCTTGGCCTTCTTGGACATATAGGCCGACCCAGTCATTGCCTGTTGTTTTTGCTGGAATCTCTCGACTCGTCCTAGGGTATCCACAAATCTCATTTCACCTGTAAAAAATGGATGGCATTTGGAGCAGATATCGACTCTGATTGCCTGGTGGGTAGATCCGACAGTAAACGTGTTTCCACACGCACAAGTCACGGTCGCGTCATAGTATTTTGGGTGTCCAGTTGCTTTCACAGCCCCTATTATATCAAAACTACTCTGCTTCCTCTAGCCTGGCCTTCACGGTCTTGGTTTCGCCGTCTCTCCAGTACTCAATCTCCACCGTATCTCCCACTTTGTGGCTGGCAATAATGGCTGCCACACTACCTTCCTCTTCCAGCTTCTTACCATCTATTTTAGTCACGATATCATCCTCTTGAATTCCGGCTTTTTCAGCCGGTGAATCAGGCACCACCGCCTGGATATATGCCCCCTGCGGGACATCATTGAGCAGAGCCGTTTGTTTACCGATTAGTCTGTATTGGATGCCCAAGTAGGGTCTACTAAACTGCCCGGTTTTATTAAAGTTCTCGATCGCTTCTTTGATGACATTGATGGGGATCGCAAATCCGATGTTCTGAGCCCCCGAGGCCACCGCCGTATTTATTCCCACGACCTGCCCGGCCGAGTTCAGGAGTGGTCCACCCGAGTTCCCAGGATTGATGGCAGCATCGGTCTGGATAACATTATCCAGCTGCTCCGAGCCCTCAAACGGATTTCCCGCCGTTATTCCTCGCCCGAGTCCCGACACCACTCCAGTCGTTACCGTATGGCGAAATTCGCCCAAGGCGGTGCCAATGGCTATCACAAACTGACCTACTTTGAGTTTAGTCGAATCGCCCATTTCCACAGCCTTCAGGTCTTTGGTATCTATTTTGAGAATGGCCAGATCATTCACCGGATCTCGGTAAATTTTTTGTACATCGTATGTCTTTTCATCATTAGTAATTACCCGGTAAGTAGCCTCTGTGTCTCCCACCACATGTTTATTGGTTGCAATCAGACCATCTTTGGAGATCACAAATCCCGATCCTATATCCTGCTCTACTTCCCGCTCAGAGATCTGGCCAAACAGGGATTGTCTATATAGCCTGGTAGTCTTGATCCCGATTGTCACCACCGACGGACTCACTCGGTCCGCCACATCTATCACCACATTTTCCTCATGCAACACTCTTTGCACCTCTGCCCCTATGGACCTCTGTACCCCACTGGGCAAATAGTTGTCTACCCATCCCCACATTTTTTGTCCCACAGCTCCCGTCACCGCCGCTCCCACAACTAGTATTCCCAGTGCAAATCCGACTACAAACTTGTTCATAAGAAATTATTTTACAA
>CAZIVL010000008.1:3477-5055 GCA_964543035.1 uncultured Gammaproteobacteria bacterium
AGCTCCTCAATAGCCTTTTCGAGTTGATTATCCTTGGTCGTGTCTGCCTCGTCTTCTACATATTCCACTAGTACGTCAGGTGTGATTCCTACTTTATCAATCCATTCACCATTAGGCCGCAACCACTTGGCCACAGTAATATGGATCCCCGATCCATCGGCAAAATCTTCAGGTTGCTGCACGCTACCTTTACCAAATGTGACTTCACCCACGATCTTGGCTCGTCTGTGATCTTGCAAGGCCCCAGCCAGGATCTCAGATGCCGACGCACTCCCTTTGTTGACAAGCACCACCACCGGAGTCTTGAGGAGTCTGCCATTTCTATTCACTTTGTTGTCCAGTTGCGATCCATCTCCGTATCTTTGAGTCACCACTGTCTTGCCACCAGACAGGAATTCCCCCGCAATCCACACCGATCCTTCCAGATACCCACCCGGATTATCTCGCACATCCAGTACTATTCCCTTGATATTATTTTCTTCTTTCAGAATCTCATCCACTGCAGTAGTCCATTCCTCTTCGGTGCGATCCCCAAATCGGGTGAGCTTGAGCCAAGCGATTTTTTTGCCATCCTTCTCCTTGAACTCGACGGAGGCACTTTTGATGACGATCGTTTCTCGCGTCAGCTCCACATCAAATGGTTTGTCTTTTCCTTCTCGAGCCAAGGTCAGTGTTACTTTGGATCCGCTTTCTCCCCGAATGAGTTTTACGGCCTCAGGGATTGTGATTCCGTCGGTTGCTTTATCTATTTTGTTCTTGGCATCCTGGATTCGAAGAATCAGATCAGCCGCCTGCACTCCGGCTTTTTTTGCTGGCGATCCGTCAATTGGAGACATGACTGCCAAGATTCCGTCCTTGTACCCCAGTTGGATCCCCACTCCCGAAAATGCTCCTCCCAGATCTTCCTTGGCGTCTTTATTTTGCTGTACAGAAAAGTACGAAGTGTATGGATCCCCCAGGGCCGATACCATCCCAGAGATCGCTCCATCCAGCATTTTTTTGCTATCCAAAGCCGATTTATCTACATAGTTTTGCGACAGAGTGTCCCAAGCTTTCCAAAATAGGGCAAAATCTACATCAGCGGCCACCGATGTCCCCGGAGCATTTTTGTTATATACGACCGCCGGTTTCCAGTTTCGGTATGAGATCTCCAGTTTTCTCTCCCCGATCCAGATCCCGATCCATCCAGACAGGATCACAAGAAGTCCCACTAACAACAGATTTCTCGGCTTAATCATTTATATAGTTTATCAGTAAATCAGTAACCCAGTTTACCAGTCTAGTAAAAAAAGTGAAACTAGTTAACTTAACTGAGAAACTGTGCAACTGAAAGACTGGAAAACTCTTTACAGACCAGCCACAAACGGCAAGATCGCCAAGTGCCTGGCTCTCTTGACCTCAGTGGTCAAAGTCCTTTGGTGCTTGGCACACACCCCACTCCTATCCCTTCCAATAATTCTTCCCCGATCACTCATATACTTAGAAAGTACTCCTACGTCTTTGTATGTGGGTACTGTCTTTTCTTTGCAGAACTGACAGTTTCTCGGTACTCTGATTTTGCGCTTTTTTTGCATCATA
>CAZIVL010000009.1:0-2055 GCA_964543035.1 uncultured Gammaproteobacteria bacterium
GGATCCAGGGCGAAGATAGAGATGGTAATTGTTGGCCAAAATTATTTGGGCACCTAGCGCCTCTAGATCTTCTGGCAAAAGTGACTTTACAGTAGCTCCAGTGCCCACTGGCATGAAGACGGGAGTCTGGATCTCCCCATGCGGAGTCTTGAGGACTCCGGTTCTACCTGCCCCTGGTAACTTTCCAGTAACTGTGAATTCAAACATATGCGAATTATATACGGCATTGACAGGGTACGAGTAGTTATGATGTACTAAATACGTGAGGAAACTTCTGATTGCTTCTTTGTTTACACTGGTGGCTGTGACTCCTGCCTTGGCTGTCGATGGTGGAGCTGCTGCAAGAATGAAAGCTTTGCGGGAGAAAAACCAACAAAATGTGCAAAAGATTCGCAATGAGAAAAAACAGGAACTGGTAAAGAAGATTGATGCAAGGCTATGTGAGATCCGAAAAAACAGGACGACTGGGATGACAAATCAGATCGTGATGCTAAACAAGCTACTTGCCAAACTGGAAGCCCGCGAGGGAGTGGATGCAACTAAGGTGTCTGCTGCCAAGACGGCTATTGCCGAGGCCAAGACGGCTGTGGAAGCTCTTTCTTCTGAAGATTGTGGAGTCCAGATAACAACAGCCACTGACTCGGCGGTAGGAAAAGACGTGAGAGCCTCGATAAAGAACGTATCTGAACAATGGAAGGCGGCCCAAGAAAAGATTGTTCTCGCCAAAAAAGCACTAAGAGAGTTAGTTGGGGCAAATAAAACAAATGAAAAAAGCCAATAACGACTTTTTGACTTTGACTGCTGCCGTGGCTGTCATTATCGTGGCTGCGTTTGTCATCATGACAAGTGTGGGCAATAATTCTCGGGGGACGATTACCCCCTCAGATCTAACAGTCTTGGGAGCAGATACCTCAGACCTGGCTACTGAAGCTGAGTTTGTGGAACTAAGTCAAGAGGCCGCCGGTCTGTAAATATTGGACCTTTTGGGTTACAATACAGGGGATATGTCGTGTGTTTTTTGTGGAATTGTGGCGGGGACGGTGCCTGCAGATGTAGTAAGACCAGATGATGATTTTGCGGTCTTTAACGATATCGCTCCCCAGGCCCCTGTACATGTCCTAATAGTGCCCAAAAAGCATATCGGGAGTCTAGACGAGGTAACTGAAGCAGACTCACAACTACTGGGGAAAGCTCAGATTTTGATCTCGAAACTCATTGCAGATTTGGGTATCAAAGATAGTTATAAACTGGTCGTCAATGGAGGCAATCTCCAAGATGTACCCCACTTGCATTACCATTTACTAGGTAAGCTGACGAGAGGAGGCGAGTAATTTATTTATGGCAACAATTGTACGTAAAAAACCAGGCCAATCTGATGACAAGCTTATTGCTGACTTTCGTAAGAAAGTCATGAACGATGAGATTGTGATTGAGGCCAAAAAGCGGGAGTTCTATCGCAAGCCATCGGTCGTCAAGCAGGAGAAGCTCAAGGAGCGCAAACGCGGCAAGAGACGTGTGTATTAGAACCAAGCGCTTGTAGGATACTTTGAGTCGCACCGATAATCGCCACAGGCGTTATCTGCATTCTCGCCTGCGGGCTGCGAAGGCTGCTTTCAAAGTACCCTACTACGCGCTTGTGTATAATTAGACTATGCTGATAGATCAAATTAAGACTGATTTGGTGGTCGCCATGAAAGCTCAAGATGGGCTGACTACGTCGGTTCTGAGAATGCTGTTGTCTGAATTTAATTACAAAAAGATTGATGTCCAACGAGAGCTGACGGAAGAAGATGTAGTCGGAGTACTCCTCAAAGAAGCCAAGAAGAGACGGGAAGCCATCGATTCGTATACGGCCGGAGGTCGAACTGAACAAGCAGAGTCTGAGCAAAAAGAATTGGAAATACTGCAAAAGTATCTGCCGGTCCAGATGACTGAGGAAGAGATTCTAAAAGAACTTGAAACGATAGAAGAGATCAAGGGGTTAACGGAATTTAGCCAGGTGATGAGAGTGGTGTCACAGAGATTTAGGGGGCGAGCGGATGGGAAGTTAGTGGC
>CAZIVL010000009.1:2155-4966 GCA_964543035.1 uncultured Gammaproteobacteria bacterium
CAGCATCACGAGTAAGTTTGTGTCTTAATGACGGGATTATTGATACGTTGCGGGGAATAAACAGGAAATAAAATTTTTTAACATTTGGCCCTATCTATGGGGTAAATGTGAGGTGATGGATAAGGGACGTGAACTGTTGCTAGTTGTGTGGTCAATGAGTATAACTGTCGCATGACGCTATATCTGAAGTATCGCCCACAAAAGATTGAAGACCTGGATTTGGTAGCTGTCCGGACATCTTTGGCTGCTGCACTCAACTCAAAGCAACTTCCACATGCATGGCTATTTTGTGGACCCCGGGGCTTGGGGAAAACCTCGGCCGCCAGGATACTGGCCAAAGTGCTCAACTGTAAAGCCGGAGGTAAAGACGCTTGTGGAGAATGTGAGCAGTGTGTGCAAATAGCCGCTGGGAGTTCATCTGATGTCATCGAAATCGATGCGGCGTCAAACCGAGGAATAGATGAAATCAGAATCCTAAAAGAAGGAGTGGCTCTGGCCCCCATGACGTCTAAATACAAGGTCTACATCATAGACGAGGTGCACATGCTGACTACTGAGGCGGCCAATGCACTCCTCAAAACTCTGGAAGAGCCACCAGCTCACGTAGTGTTCGTACTGTGTACGACGGAGCCTGCTAGTCTGCCTGAGACGGTCGTGAGTAGGTGTACGGTGGTGAAATTTAACAAGCCGACCCAAGAAGAGATGCTGTCACGACTGGAGAAGGTGGCAAAGAACGAAAAATTAGGAATTAAGAATGATGAATTAGGGATGGTCGTTGCGGCTGCCAAGGGTAGCTTTAGAGATGCGATAAAGATACTGGAACAAGTCATAATGGCAGGGGGAGACGTAAAGACGGTTCTTGGGATGGTAGAAGGGTTGGGACCGGAAGAATTTTTCTCTAACATGAGCGTGGAGTTTGTAGCCAAGCTGGTAGACTCGGGAGTAAGTATCCGGGGATTTGTGGAGAGATGTATAAGCTATTTGAGACACAAGATGCTATCTGGAGAAGATGTGATTGGGATGATCGAAAAGCTGGAGGAAGTGTATGTGAAGACAAAAAATACGGCCGTAGAACAGCTGCCCCTCGAAATCTTTGTGATTGAGAACACAAAGATTTCGACAAATCCTAAATCCCAAATCCTAAATCCCAAAGAGGAAAATAAAGAGGAAATAGTAGTAGAAATTAAAGAAGAGGTTACGGAGGTTTCGTCTGGGCCGGTGATAATCCCTCGAAGTGATTACGGACTAGATGATGTACTAGGTAGATGGGCTGAGGTAATGCGAGTGATCAAGCCTATCAATCATTCTGTGGAAGCCTTGCTCAGGTCCACAAGACCGGTGGACTTTGATGGCGAAAGATTGACACTCGAAGTGTTTTATAAATTTCACAAAGACAAGCTGGAATCGGAGAAGTGCAGACAAATTGTGGAAGCAGCTGTGTCTTCGGTGTTGCCAGGGCCGAAGATAAAACTGCAGCTGAAAATGGGGGAAAAGATCATCAAGGGATCGGATGTGTCGGGGGCGAATATCAGTGAAGATATCGTTGCTGCGGCATCTGAAATATTTAAGGTTGATGCGATCTAAACTCTAAACTCTAAATCCTAAATCCTAAAATGTTTTGACAAGTGGGAAAATTAATATAAAATTCCTTTTATGTCTATTGGTGATGCTTTTGGTAAGTTGGGTGATATGAATAAACTGCGACAGCAGGCGATGGCCATGCAAAAGGCTTTGCAGGCCCAAGTGATCACAGTTGAAGAGAATGGAGTATTAGTCGAGATCACAGGAGATCAAAAGATTCTCAAGATCGAGATCCAGGGAATGAGTAACCAAGTGCTAAATGATGTGATAAACAAAGCGATCCGAAAGAGTCAGGAACTGGCTGCAAAAGAATTGATGAATGTGTCCGGAGGACAAATGGGGGGAAATTAGCGAACTTCTCTTCTGGAGGGTTTTTCAGTACCAGTTCGTGGATATCGAGTTTCTCTTTGAGAATCCGCGGCCCCACCTTCTTCAGTGGGTTTGGACGTGACGTGATTTGGTGCGTCTGCTTGAGCAAGACGAGCGCAATTTCTAATTCTCCTACATTCGGTTTCTGTAGGACACTCAATTTGAAATGCAGTACAAAATGGCATTCCGATATTTTACTATAAGACGTGGGAAAGTCAAAGGAATTCATCTACAATGAGTGCCTATGCGTGTCGCTAAAGCCGTCTCAAATCTGATCGAATCTTTTGAACGACTGCCAGGTATTGGACCTAAGACCGCGGCCCGACTGACCTACTATTTGCTACATGTGCCGGAAGGCCAGATTAATCGTTTTTCGGACTCCCTGAAGGCTCTCAAGACTGATGTCGTGGAGTGCTCGCAGTGCCACAACATTGCAGAAACTGATCCGTGTGACCTGTGCTCGGACCAGGCTCGGGACACTTCGGTCATCTGTGTGGTGGAGCAACCGCTGGATGTCCTGGCTTTTGAGCGAGGGGGAGGCTATCGCGGGCTGTACCACGTGCTGCATGGGACGATAGATCCCTTGCACAATATTGGGCCGGATGAAATCCGCATCAGTTCCCTGATGCGAAGAATTTCGAATAATGAATCTGGAATTATGGAAGTGATATTGGCCTTGAATCCGAATATGGAAGGGGAAGCGACCGCGCTGTATATTGCGCGGCAAATCCGAAATTCTAAATCCGAGGAACTAAACCTAAAAATCACGCGTCTGGGGCAGGGATTACCCATGGGAGCGGACATAGAATATGCCGACGAGGGGACGCTTTCGAGGGCACTAGAAGGCCGTCGGGAGCTATA
>CAZIVL010000010.1:0-4480 GCA_964543035.1 uncultured Gammaproteobacteria bacterium
TATGGCGGTGAGACAAATTATTCAGAATCCGTATGAGACCATTGAGGGGATTGCCAAGTCGGCGGCGAAGCCGGTCAAAAAAGCTGTATCAGATACTGTAAAAGCGGTGGTGGCTGATGTAAAAGGCGATTTGGGGATTGAGACCAATCAGTCTCAGTCGCAACCATCTGCCCAGCAGACGAAGTCTGATCATCAGGCTACTAAAGTTCAAGAAGACCAAAAATCTGAGAAACTGCTTTCTGAAACTAGAAACAGACTAGAGGAATTAAATGCCAAGATAAAAAGGGCGCGGGAAGAAAGAGAAAGGAAATACGCAGAGGCGACAAAGCAAAAGCAGCAAGAAGTGCAAAAGAAAAAGTACGAAGAACAAAAGAAAGATAATGACCCAATCTGGAAGAAAATGCTCAAGGGCAAGCAGGGATCTCGGGAATCAAATATGCGCGGCGGCGGTTAGACGTGCTAAGATTTAGATATGGCGAAGGATAAAAACAAATCAAATCAGCCGGTCAAACTACCTGAACCTGCAGGGGGAGTCCCAGTGGGAGGAAAGCCAGATTTTTTCCGGGGACCGGGTAGTGGATTTAATAAAGGTATCAAACTGAACTCGAGAAGTTTTATCGGTATGCGGAGGGGATCCAGATAAGATCCCCAAATGTTTAATGTCTAATGTTTAGTGTTTAATAATTGTTGACTAGTCATGGGAAGTATCGATGGTTTGAGATTGAGGATTAAGAAGTTTGTTTTGGATTCAATAAAATTAGCCAAGGAAATACCAAAAGACGAAGTGGGCCGAGTTTTCGTAAATCAGTATTTGAGATCGACTACCTCAATTGGTGCTAATTTTGAAGAAGCAACTCAAACAGAAACAACTAGAGATCTTGTTTACAAATTATCTGTGGTAAAAAAGGAAGCAAGAGAAACTGCATACTGGCTTGATTTAATTTGTGAAAGCTATGTTCAGCTTCAATCTAGTGGTAAACTTCTAATGCAAGAGTGTGAAGAATTGATAAAAATAATCGCTTCAATTATTCATAAAAAGAAATTAGACATTAAACATTAAATATTAGACATTTATGCGTGTATACAATTCATTAAGTAGGCAAATTGAAGAATTTGTGCCGCTCAAAAAAGGAAAGGTGGGGATGTATACCTGTGGACCGACGGTATATGACTATGACCACATAGGGCATGGGCGCAAGTACACTTATGACGACCTGCTGCGAAGGATTTTTTTGTACCAGGGGCTGGAAGTCAATCATGTGCAAAATATTACCGATGTGGGACACCTGGTGTCTGACGCGGATGAAGGAGAGGATAAGCTAGAAAAGGGAGCCAGAAAAGCCGGCAAGACCGCAATCGAGGTGGCCGACTTTTTTACTGAGGCCCATTTTGTGTCCATGGACAAGCTAAATATATTGAGACCCACGACTTCGAGCCGAGCGACACAACACATCCCAGAACAAATTGCCTTAGTTCAAAAACTGGTGGAAAAAGGCTTTGGATATGATACGCCGGAGGCAGTGTATTTTGATGTCGCCAGATTTCCTAGATATGCGAATCTGTTTGGCAGACAAGCGCTAGAAGACAAACAGACGGCCGTACGAGAAACCGTGCAGACAGGTGAGCACAAGAGAAATCCGGCTGATTTTGCCTTGTGGTTTAAGAGAGTCGGGAGATTTGCAGATCACCAGATGCACTGGGAGAGTCCCTGGGGGGATGGATTTCCCGGATGGCACATCGAGTGCTCGGCTATGAGTATGAAATATCTGGGAGAGTCGTTTGATATCCATACCGGAGGAGAAGATCATATCCCAGTCCATCACCCCAATGAGATTGCCCAGTCGGAGGCCGTGACAGGAAAACCCTTTGCAAAATATTGGTTGCACTATGCTTTTCTCACAGTAGATGGGGCAAAGATGAGCAAGTCTTTGGACAATTTTTACCGAGTCGAGGATGTGGAAGAAAAAGGATATAACCCGCTGGCTCTTAGATATCTGTATCTGACGGCACACTACCGAAGTCCACTCAACTTTACTTGGTCTAGCCTGTCGGGGGCACAGACGGCTTATGACAAACTGGTGGAGTTTGTAAAGGTGCAAAGGAGCAAAGGTACAGAGGGACAAAGGACCGAACTGAGTAAAGAGAAGCTGAAAAAGATTGATCAGTATAGAGCGCGATTTTTGGCGGCGGTTGGGGATGATCTGGCGGTCCCTGCGGCTCTGGCCGTCTTGTGGGAAATGCTCAAAAGCAATATATCCGATTATGACAAGCTGGATCTACTACTGGACTGGGATCAGATACTCGGACTGAATCTGACAAATATTGGGGCTGTCGTTGTCCCGGAAGAAATCCACAAGTTGGGTGTGGACCGGGAAGTGTTGCGTCGGGATGGCAAATTTGTGGAAGCGGACAACTTGCGCATGGAGCTTGAGAAGCTGGGGTGGGCGGTCCTCGATACTCCGACGGGGACGAGGTACAAAAAGATTACGAGTATCTAGTATTTTGTATCATGTATCATGTATGGAGGGAGATGCTTTTTATGAAAAAATTACTGATTGGGTTTTTGGTATTTGATTTGGTACTGGTCAATGTGGGAATAATTTTTTTGATATATAAAACACAGGTCTCTGACTCGAAGATTTCAGATATGGTGGCAAAGGGATCCCTCGACTTCGCTCGGGATGACAAGACGTTTGAGTATGTGGATCAGTGTGGCAGTGAGTGTCAGAAATATATTGATAACAAAGTTGGTCAGTTGGCCAGTACTCCAGTTTCTCAGTCAAGTCCAACAGTGAAGCCAGTGTATGTGGCGCCGACGAGGGCCCGGGTGAGAACGGTGACGTATGTGACGATACCTGGGAGTGGGTATAGCACGAGTAATGACTGGCAGTCGATTGAGAGCACGGGATTTTATTTTGATACGAGGGATTATCCAGGACTAGTCGAAATATATTATGAGGCGACCATGAAACTGTTTAATGGCAACGGGTCTGCCTATACTCGGTTGTTTGATGTCACAAATGGAGTGGGAGTCCAGGGGAGTGAGATCCAGACGACTAGTCAGTCGGATACACTGGTCGCTTCGGGCAAAATAAACTTCTGGAGTGGGAAGAACCTGATCAAAGTCCAGGCCAAGAGCTTAACCGCTGATACTTCAATATTTAGCTCCGGGAGACTACGGATTGTGACGGAAAACTAACCGGCATTCTCTGCTTCGATCCATCCACTTGCTTGAAGGAGATCCTCTCTTAAGCCGGTCACACCTCTTTGAAGTTCAATAATTTGCACCCTACTGGAATGAATTGGGTTTTCAAGTTCAAATTTGCCGTAGGCGTTTGTTTTGAAAGCAAGCTCCATTCCTTCCGCATTTTCTCGAGCTCTATCTAGGGCCTGTCTTCCTACAGGACTGCCTGCTGTAGTGTTGGGTTTTGGTACTTTTTTTGCTGTGCTTTCAACAAGTTCAGCAAAATTGCGAGAAAAAGTGTTGACTAATTCTGGTTCAGTAAAGTAGCCTTGGGGAGTTATTGCTCCACGATCTTGATCGGGATTTAGCCAGCTAGGATTTACTCCTTTGAACATGAGCTTTATTTTCTGTTCTTCGTCAGGGTGTCTGGTCATTTGGGCAACTTCCAAACATGTTTTTGCCCATTCTTCTTTTGCTTTAGCTCTGGTTTCGGGATCAACGTCTCTACTGTAATCTAGGTCTCTTCGCAGATCAGCTAATGTTACAGAATGAGTAGCCCCAACTTCTGTGGCTGTACTTACGATTACTACTTCATTTGGGGTTGGTTCTTCGCCCATAGTTTGATTTTACCAGAGTTTGTTAAAATGGTCGGATGATAACAGCAGTAATATTTGATCTGGATGGGACGGTACTGGATAACGAGGATGTGTGGGAAGAGGCGTTTGTGGATGTGCTGAGAAAAAGTGGAGCTGAGGTCAATCAAGAAATCATGGATCAGGAAAATATCCATGTGCCGGGAGTGGGATTGCCTGCTAACTGGAAAAGAATCTTAGCCAGCCCTACGGATGAACTAGTAGAAAGATTGAGTATTCAGGTGCGGGAGTATTACAAAACCAATTTTGGTCAGGGGCTAAAAATCTCGGATGGATTTGGAGACCTAATAGAAAAATGCCGGGAGCTGGGACTATCTACGGCACTGGCCACCTCTAGCTACTGGGATGTCATAGAAAATGAACTGGAGGAGCTGGGACTGCATGTAGCGTTTGAAGTGACAACCACGGGAGACGAAGTGCTGGCTCTCAAGCCTGATCCGGAGATATATCTTCTCACCTCACAAAAACTCGGAGTGGATCCGGAGAACTGTCTGGTGGTCGAAGACTCGCTCGCTGGGGTGGAGTCGGGAGCTTCTGCTGGGTGCCAAGTGGTGGGACTAGTGTCTGATTATGCATCGGCTGAGGCTCTGATGGCCGCTGGGGCCAAGTGGGCCGTGGAAGGGATGCCTGAGATCGCAGAGAT
>CAZIVL010000011.1:0-3787 GCA_964543035.1 uncultured Gammaproteobacteria bacterium
GGTGGAAAATATTTTCTCACTGACGAAGGCAAAGAGTTGGGAAGTCAGATGGATACGAGCTCTCTAAAATTGGAGAAACAGGCAAAAGTGCATGTGGCGCTGCATCCGGTGCGAGTCAGAAACGGTAAGATCGAATATCTGATCCACAGAAGATCAAAGAGCCCTTATATAGGTTGGTCTGGATCGCCCAGTGGAAAGATCCGCTGGGGCGAGACGCCTCTGGAATGTGCGAAGAGAGAACTGGCGGAAGAAACTGGCCTGACGGGTGTCCCCCACTTGAAACAAATTGTGCATTTTCATGTATATAACAAAGAGGGGAAGTTTTTGGAAGATAAATATTTTTGGATATATCGTGTAGATAACCTAAAGGGGAAGCTGCTTCGAAAAACGGAAGAGGGGGAGAACTTTTGGATGGGTGAAGAGGAATACCGCAAGCTGCCGCATGCGTTTGCGAGCTTTGAGACTATGGAGAGAGCAGTGATGGCTGATGGGCTGGTATACGAAGAGCGAAGAGAAGTGGTGGAGGAATATTAGTAGTCTTCGCCCATGCCGTTTATTGATTTTCGGTTTTTCTTCGTATATTCTAGATGAGTGACCCCTTGGAACAAGAGAGTGTTGGACTGTGAGGAGTTAAGGAGATTGTATACCCAGGACGGGTTGTCTATGGCTAAAATCGGGAGGATTTACAACTGTGATGCAAGTGTCGTACATCGCAATTTACGAGACTACGGCATTTCCTCCAGAAGCTTGAGCGACGCAACTACGAAGGTGCACGCTACTAAGAAACAATTGATCGAATGGTACTGGAAAGTTAAGCTTTCGATGTCTGAAATAGCTCATAAACTTGGTTGTACTCATTCCGCAATAGTATACAAATTTAAGAAGTTGGGAATTAAATCACGTGGACACCTAGGCTTGATCCCAGCCATGAAAATAAGTAAAGATACTTTAGAATATTTTTATCATAGTAAAAGATTGTCTTTGGACAAGATTGCGAAAATATTGCATCGGAGTGAAGGCGGAGTTACGAGAAAATTTATTGAGTATGGACTAGTTTCTCGGAGTGTTTCCGAGAGAGCATGTAAATATGCTAAGAATGATTTCTCGGGTGACTTAGTAGAAAAAGCATATCTGCTGGGCTTTAGGCTTGGTGATTTAAATGTGTATGATCTAAAAAACATTATTCAGATTCGGTGCTCCTCCACACACTCCGCTCAGATTAAACTTATTCGTGCCATGTTTAATTCCTACACAACTCCCCACTCGTGGATGGCAAAGCGTGGAACTACAGAGATTGTTTGCCTGCTTAATAAATCGTTTGGTTTTCTTGTTCCCAAAGAGGATGAAGTCCCTGAATGGGTAATGGAAAATGATTCATTTTTTTGGGCTTTCTTTGCAGGTTACTCGGATGCAGAAGGTAGTTTTACGTTTAAGAAACCAAAAAAGTTCAAGGGGGTCAAAACAGCGTACTTTACTATTCAGTCTCAACAGCTAGGGATTATCCACGCCCTATCCCATAAGCTTAATATGCTTTCTGTTGAAAACTACGGCCCTCATATATCAAAAAGGGCTGGTGTGGTGGACAAGCGAGGAGTGAAGAACAACAAGGATATGTGGAGGATAGATATAATCAAGAAGAGATCGCTGTGGATTTTTTGCTGTAATATCCAAAAATTTGTAAAACACAAAGAGAAAGTGTCGGCTTTGAAACGTGTTAGGGAAAATATCCTTCATCGCAATATAGCTCCCTATACCAAACCTATTTCACTGGATTATTAGTAGCCTTCCATTCCCGCGCCCGAAGGAGCAGAGGTTTGCTTGCTATCTTCGGTTTTTTCATCTGTAATTAGACATTCGGTAGTCAAGATCATGGTGGCGGCGGAGGCGGCGTTTTGGAGAGCTACTCTACTTACCTTGGCGGGATCGACGATACCAAACTTCAACATGGAGCCGGTCTCGCCGGTTAGGACGTTCATACCGAAATCGGCATCCTTGGAATCAGAAATGATCTTCAGGTAGTAACCGCGGTCGTAGCCGGAGTTTGAGAGCAAGAGTCCAAATGGCTCGGCGAGGGCGGCCTTCAAAATATCCAATCCAACTTTTTCATCACCGGTCAGCTTGAGAGTGTCCAGAACACGAGAAGCTCGAAGAAGAGTAACCTCGCCTCCGGGGACGATACCTTCTTCTACGGCGGCTTTGGTGGCGCCCACAGCATCTTTGACACGCTCTTTGCGATCGTTCATCTCGACTTCGGTGGCGGCTCCTACATTTATGACTGCCACTCCACCTGCGAGCTTGGCCAGTCTCTCTTCGGCCTTCTCACGATCAAAGTCGGATTTGGTATTGGCAATCTCACTTTTGAGCTGGTCAATTCTGGCAAGAACAGCTTTCTTTGTGCCTTTGCCACTGACAATCCTGGTTGCATCCTTACTAGACCAAACCTTGGCGGCTTGACCCAAGTCTGTGACTTCAATATTTTCAAAAGTCCGACCAGTGTCTTCGGAGATGACTTGGCCGCCGGTCAAAATGGCGATGTCCTCGAGCATGGCCTTGCGCCTGTCGCCAAAACCGGGAGCTTTGACGGCCAAAACATTGAATGAGCCACGAAGCTTGTTGACGACTAACGTCGCGAGGGCTTGGCCATCCACATCGTCGGCTATGATCACCAGGCTTTTACTAACTTTGATGAATTTTTCCAGGAAAGGAAGGAGATCTTCGATGGCGGAAATCTTTTTGTCGGTTATCAAAATATACGGATTTTCGATCTCGGCCTCCATCTTGGCGGGGTCAGTCACGAAGTAAGCTGAGGCATAACCCTTGTCGAACTCCATGCCATCTGTATATTCGATATCAATTGTCAGGCTCTTGCCCTCTTCGACTGTCACCACACCATCGCGGCCGACTTTGTCGAGCGCTTCGGCAATCTTGGCTCCGATCTCAGTGTCGCCGGCTGAAATAGTGGCGACTTGGGCGATCTCTTCGCGACCTTTGATGGGTTTGCTCATTTTTTTGATCTCGGCGACAACAGCTTCGACACCGGCGTCGATACCGCGCTTGATCTGCATGGGGTTGGCTCCAGCTGTGACATGGCGCATGCCTTGATTGACAATAGATGCTGCTAAGGCCGTGGAAGTGGTCGTGCCATCACCTGCGGCATCGTTGGTTTTGCTAGCTGCCTGCTTGACCAGCTGGGCGCCCATGTTTTCAAACGGATCGGCAAGCTCGATCTCTTTGGCTACCGACACGCCATCGTGGACGACTGAAGGTCCGCCCCATTTTTTGTCTAAGGCTACATTTCGCCCCTTTGGTCCAAGAGTGGTAGTAACGGCTTTGGCCAAGACATTGACGCCTTTTACAAGCGCTTGTCTAGCATCGTCTGAAAATTTAAGTTGTTTGGCCATATTTTTGAAATTCTAAATACTAATTTCTAAATCCTAAATAATTAATTAATAACAGCCAGAATATCTTCGAACTTTACAAATAAATATTCTTTGCGATCGATTTTGACTTCGTTGCCGCCCCATTTTTTGTACAACACTTTGTCGCCTTTTTTGGCGGGAGACTTCTTGGTACCGGTCGTGGTCACTTCGTCATCGCCGGCTGCTACCACGGTGCCTTGCTGAGGCTTGTCACCTTTGGCGGAATCGGGAAGATAGATACCAGATGCAGTCTGGGTCTGTTGCTCCTCTGGCTCTATAAACAGAAAGCCTGCAGTGGGATGAATATTTGCAACGGTGTTGTTATCACTCTTTGTCATATATTGCCAACTGCATATATACCAGATGCA
>CAZIVL010000012.1:0-2824 GCA_964543035.1 uncultured Gammaproteobacteria bacterium
CCGGGGGAGACCTGACCAAGCTCGCTTCCTGCTGAAGATGGCTTGGATCTGACTCGCAGGAATCCTGTGGGGGTGGAGCCTATCTTTACATATGGTTTGGGTGGAGTCTGAATGGTGGGAGTGGGGACAGTGGTTGTCGGTTGTGGGTTGTTAGTTGTTGGTTTTTTTGTAGGGGTCGGAGATCCGACTACTGGAGTTCCGGAAATGGTGGCAGGAACGGATGGGGTAGGAGTATTTGCGGTATCGGAAGCCAGCTTGACGGCTACTTGGAGCCGGTAGCCTTCGACGGCTTTGGCCGTGACTGTGCGGGGCTTGAAGCCGGGAGATGAAACTACGATAGTATGATCGCCGGTGGCTATCTGGGGGATGACTAGGGGAGTATTGCCTTGGGGCTGGCCGTCGACTGTGACTGAGGCGCGGTCGGGATAGCTACTGAGGACCGTGAGGCTAGTTTTTTTGTCTTCTGACTCGTGGACACTTACGACATCACCCTCGGAATCGGATTCGGTGGCGGCAAAGTCCCGGTGAATAATGGTATAGGTCTTATTCGTCAGATTGACCTTGGTCTGGTATGAGGCTAAAGCAGATGAGGTGGAGTCTGGGATGAGCTTGATGGTTACCTCACCTTGGGTAAAAATCTTGTCTAGGGGAGTCCTACCGACTTGGTTTTTGTCTATAAAGACGATGGCTGGAACGTTGGTCTCGATCTTGAGGCCAGCCTCAGGCTCGCGACTCTTCAGGTAGTTGAAGAGGGAAAAGCCCACGATAATGAGTACGCCGATGACGATCAAAACAAACGAGATAACTTTTTTACTAAACACAGTCCTCATATTAAATGTTTAATGCCTAATGTTCAATGTTTAGTAGGGTATAATTTGAATCTAGTTTGGCCGGATGGCGAAGTGGAAACGCAGGGGTCTGCAAAACCTCGATGCGCGGGTTCGATTCCCGCTCTGGCCTCAAATTTTGGCTATAGTACGGCTTTTTTCTGTATCTCGTGGAAAGAATCTTATCATTTTGGTGAAAAGTTATCCCCAACCAGTATCAAACTATATCATCTGACTATTTTTATATTATGGGCTTTAATTAGCTCTTAATCCCCTGTTTCGGGTACCCTTCGGTTCGCATTGACAAAAGTCCCCTTCTGGGCTATACTGCGAGCAGTTATCTGCGTGAGCAGATTTTTTTATTCGTATATATATCCAAGCGGGCATACGCCTTCTTGGAAGTACATATGAATAATTGGAAAAGAGTCGTTTTTGAGAGAGCCGAGGGGTGGATCAAGCGAGTCCATACTCCCCTACTCTTGAAGGAAATTGCTTGGCACGCGATTCGATTTGCCGTGCTGTGTGGAAAGAGTAACCCCTTCTCCTTTGCCTTGCGACCTCTGGCTACGCACACTAAGCTACGCACGATCCTCGGTATAAACATTGCCATTTTGGTCTTGGGATCTGCCTTTGTGTCTCCCCTCCCCAGCTTTGCTGAGGATACCGGAGGAAGCTACGCTATAGCTGTCGCTCCTGAGGGAGAAATCCACTTGGTGACGGATCAGTCGGTACAGCTGCCGGTAAAGGACTTTAGACTGACTCAGAAATACTGGTCTTTCCACTCTGGGGTGGATATGGCTGCTCCTGTGGGGACTGAGATCTATCCGGCTATGGTCGGAAAGGTCACTACTGTCGAAAAAGGCTGGTATGGATATGGAAACAACGTGATCGTGACTCACACTAATGGGTATGAAACTCTGTATGCTCACATGTCTGCCATCATGGTGACTGAAGGACAGCCTGTGACTATGGATACAGTCTTGGGGCTCGTGGGATCAACAGGCCGCTCTACTGGACCCCATTTGCACTTTGAAGTACGAGAAGCTGGCAGAACTGTGAATCCCGGTCCGATTTTGGGGATTAAGTAAGAGGTTTTTTGGCTACTAGGCGGATGAGATTATGGACACCCTTGGCTTCGTCTTTGTAAGT
This sequence comes from uncultured Gammaproteobacteria bacterium, assembly GCA_964543035.1. Classification (GTDB taxonomy): domain Bacteria; phylum Patescibacteriota; class Microgenomatia; order CAZETR01; family Amesbacteraceae; genus CAYHIN01. The sequence goes on from CAZIVL010000012.1 coordinate 1,977, forward strand.
TGTGCCTTGGTTGTCTAGAAGTAGGATCTCAAAACTGGGAACTAGATCTCTTGCTGTTTCTATCGATAAAAATCTTTTTTTGATACCGTCGACGAGATAATAATCTTCCTCTATCCTCTCCCCTGTTTGGGTCTCAGGATCGTCTGTGGAGTTAAACAAAGCAGCTAATATTCCCCCTGGTTTGAGAATGGTTTTTATCTCATTAAACAAATCCTTTGTTCGTGAGTGATCGAAGTAGCCTGTGCCTAGATGGTTGTAGACTACGTCAAAACTGGCTGGCTCGAAGGGAAGGGGGTTTGAGAAGTCGATTTGAAGTTTGTGGATTGTCGGTTCGACGATCTTGTCTAAGGCAAACTGAGATAAATCGGTGGCTGTCACTTGGTACCCTAAGCTGGCAAGGTATTTTGAGTCCTGACCTTGGCCGGCACCTAGATCAAGAATCGTGCCTGACTTTGGAAGATATGAAACTATTTGGGTTGCGAAAAGAGTGGGTTTGGAAATCCAGTCTTCTGAGGAGTATTTTGTGTGTTTTTTGACCCAATAGTCTTTCGGATCCATGGTGGGATTTTAGCATTTTCGATTAGTGAAGTTGGGTTTACTAGATTTGGACTGTGGGCATGGTAAAAATAGGGACATGGAACTGAAGATTCACGACTTTCAGATATCGATCTTGCGAGAACTGTTGTTTAAGCCGGGAGCGAGGTTTCGAGATCTAAAGAAGGTAGATGCTACTAATGATCATTTTACGTTTCACATTAACCGTCTTATTGAAGAAGGATTGGTGAAAAAAGAAGGTGGAAAATATTTTCTCACTGACGAAGGCAAAGAGTTGGGAAGTCAGATGGATA
>CAZIVL010000013.1:0-2807 GCA_964543035.1 uncultured Gammaproteobacteria bacterium
TGTCCGCAATATCTAAAAGACTGGCAGTGGGATACTGGCTGACTAAAAAAAGAAGTTATGAAAATATAAAACAAAATCTAAAAGTGTCTTCGGCCACTGTCGCGGTCGTGCAACAGGGACTCAAAAGTGAAGGGTGGAAACTGGCGCTTAAAAAAGTGATGGCAGAGGAATGGGCAACTTTTGCTGAGGACAAAATTAAACAGATGTTTAAATTTGGACCCAAAACGGATTAGTAGTATAATCAGTATATGACAAATAAAAGTTACATGATGATGGCAATGACTTCCGCGTAGCGGGTGTTTTTGCTGTTTTGCAATACCCCGCTAAGCGGGGTTTTTTTATTCTATATGAAAGGATACCTACCACTCGCTGACGCTTGTGGATCCTTTCATATATCTCGCTACATTTGTAGCAAGCTATGAAAACACCAATTATTACGGCAACTACAGATCTAGGAGACGGCTTTGCCACGGCGCAACTAAGAGCCGTGGTGGCCTCTTTGGGATATGAGGGACAGCTCTTCGAAAATCATGATGTGTCTGACTATGAAATCCTGGAAGGAGCATATGGAGTATGGCAACTGACTAAATACTGTCCTCCGGGGACTGTACATATTGGAGTCGTGGACCCCGGGGTGGGAAGTGAAAGAGCAGGAATAGTCATCAAGACTAAAAACTTCTGGTTTGTGGGACCAGACAATGGACTACTTTGGCCGGCTGCTAACGAGGATGGAATAGAAAATATATGGCGGATAGATGAGTCGCTATTTGGACAAGTAGCAACTACATTTCATGGCAGAGATGTGTTTATCAAACAGGCGGTGTATCTGGCTCAAGGAAAAGATGTCTTTAGTCGTCAGTCGTTGGCTATAAGTCAAATTGTGAAACTAAGCTTTGAAGAAGGGCAGGTACTACATATAGATAAGTATGGGAATGCAAAAGTGTGGGGACAAAACAGTTTTGGACTGCCTGTCGTCAAAACTTTTTCGGATGTGCCACCTGGAACACCCCTGGTATTGGCGGGAAGTAGTGACACTCAAGAGATTGCAGTGAACCTGGGAAGCGCGAAAGATTATTTTGGGTTAAAATTGGGACAAGTTATTACTGAACTCAATCATGGCTAAAAAATTCTATATCACCACTGCAATCCCATATGTGAACGGGAAACCCCACGTAGGACATAGCTTGGAATATTTTCAGGCCGATACTATTCGCAGGTATCACCAGTTACTGGGTGAAGAGACATTGCTCCTTTCGGGGGCGGATGAGAACGCATTGAAAAATGTCCAGGCGGCGGAAAAAGAAGGACTACCAACTCAAGAATATCTAGATAAATATTCCAAGATCTGGCATGACATTTACGAGGACCTGGGTGTACCACTTGATGTGTTTCAACGTGGGTCTGACCAAGAGAAACACTGGCCAGGAGTACAAAAATTGTGGAATTTGTGTTTTGAAAATGGAGATATATATAAGAAGACTTATAAAGGACATTACTGTGTAGGGTGCGAAAGCTTTAAGACTGAAAAAGAATTGGTAGATGGAGTCTGTCCCGAGCACCAAAAGAAACCGGAACTGGTAGATGAAGAGAACTACTTTTTTAAACTCAGTAAACACCAACAAAAACTGGTTGATCTGATTGAAAGTGGAGAATTGTTAGTCACTCCAGAAAATAAGAAGTCAGAGATGTTGTCATTTATAAAATCTGGTCTCGAGGACTTTAGTGTATCGAGATCTGTAAAAAGAGCACGCGGCGTGGGAGTCCCGGTCCCAAACGACCCAAACCAAGTAATTTACGTCTGGTTTGATGCGCTCAATATTTACATGACCGGAATTGGGTTTGGTTGGGATGAAGAAAAATGGAAAAAATGGTGGCCTGCTGATGTGCACGTAATAGGCAAAGACATCAACCGGTTTCACACCGTGTATTGGCCGGCAATGCTTTTGTCTGCTGGAATACCACTACCTAAATGTGTGTTCGTCCACAGCTTTGTGATTGTGGGAGGACTGAAAATTAGTAAGTCGATTGGTAACGGTATTCACCCTAAAGATCTGGCGGATGAGTTTGGACTGGAAGCGGTCAGATACTTTATGTTGTCACAAATTCCAACTTCGGAAGATGGCGATTTTACTAATGAGAGATTTAAGGAGATCTACAATGCCAATCTGGCAAATGGACTCGGAAATCTGGTATCTAGAATTGCGAAACTGTGTGAGAGGACAAATATTGAATTTCACAATGTGGGAGGCAGGGACTACTTGGATCCTGAAGTGAAAAAATATCTAGACGAATTTAGATTTGATGAGGCCTTGAGAACTATATGGGCTTGGATTGCGACACTTGACCGTGAGATCGAAGAAAAGAAACCTTGGGCGTTAGAAACAGATAAGCTAAATGAAGTGCTCGATGGCCTGGTACCAGAGCTGTGCAAAATTGCTATCAATCTACAACCATTTTTGCCCTCAACTGCTGAAAAGATTTTGAAACAGTTTGAAGGGCCGAGTATAAAAGCGGGCGAACCAATGTTTCCCAGAATATCGGGTCATAAATGATCCTCTATCCCTGCAGTGATCAAGTAACTCAGGTAAAATTGGTGGATGATTGACGCACATTGCCATTTGTATGAACTGGAGAATATAGAGACAGAGGTACAGAGGTTCAAAGGTGCAGGAGGGACGGCGATAATATGTAATGGAGCCGGGATGGAGAGTAGTAGAAAAGCGATTGAACTGGCTCAAAAGTATCCAGAAGCTTATGCGACAGTAGGAGTTCATCCCGAAGAAAGGGATCCCTCGACTGCGCTCGGG
>CAZIVL010000014.1:0-1772 GCA_964543035.1 uncultured Gammaproteobacteria bacterium
TTATGCGACAGTAGGAGTTCATCCCGAAGAAAGGGATCCCTCGACTGCGCTCGGGATGACATGGGACATATTGCGAGAGATGACACGGGAGCCTAAGGTGGTGGCGATTGGAGAATGTGGGCTGGATACTGATAGCGACGAAGAAGTAGCCTTGTTTAAACAAAATATTGAGCTGGCGAAGGAGACTAAGTTGCCTTTAGTTGTTCATTGTCGCAACCAATTTGAAAAAGTGTTTGAGGTGCTCGATTACGACCGCGTGCAAATGCACTGCTTTACGGGAACAATGGATGAGATGGAGGAATGTGTGAGGAGAAGGTGGTACATAAGCTTCGGGGGAATACTGACTTTTAAGAAATCTCTTGATCTGAGAAGCGTCGCAAAAAATGTGCCTGAGGACAGACTACTTATCGAGACTGATAGCCCATATCTGGCACCGGAGCCGGTGCGGGGACAGAAAAACACACCCGCGAATGTGAAACATGTGGCAGAGGTACTGGCACTTGCCCGTGGCATTTCGGTTGATGAAATTGATAGAATCACAACAGAGAACGCTAGACGGCTTTTTGGACTATGACTAGAAGACAAAGAAGAATATTGGAGATACTGCCGGGATTCATTGCGTGGAATATGATCCTATTTTTGGTGTGGGGGGGATACTTTTTCCCCACACTCACCGCTTACTTTATCCTGGCTTTCAATGTCTACTGGGTATACAAGGGATTTGTGGGGACGGTAGCTATCGTATCTTCGCATTATAAAATGAAGGCGTACGAGCATCTGGACTGGATGAAAGAGGTGGAAGGATTTAAGGACTGGAAAGAAGTAAAACACATGATCATCCTATTGGTCGCCAACGAACCAAGGGACACATATGAGCGAACCATCGAAGCTCTCTCGCACCAAACTCTGCCGCTCTCACAAATAGCACTCGTTATGGCCACAGAAGAAAGATTTCCGGAAAATACCAAGATTTGTAGAGAGATAGCGGAAGGTGTCGGAAAAAAATTTGGGGCTGCTCTGGTCACAGTCCACCCCAAAGATATAGTAGGCGAAATAAAAGGAAAATCATCGAATGAGGCGTGGGCGGCACGAGAGGCCAAAAGAATCCTGGTCGATGAACAGGGATGGAATATAGATCACATCACAATCACATCTAATGACGCTGATGCCATTATTCACAAACAATATCTGGCATGTCTGACATTCAAATTTTTGGATGATCCGCACAGATATGAAAGATTTTGGCAGCCGGCGGTTGTGTTTTATAACAATATCTGGAAGCTACCTGCTGCCACTCGCGTGGTAAACACTTTTGCTACGCTGTGGCAGATGGGACTTTTGTCTCGAAAAGACAGACTGGTGAGCTTTTCTAACTATTCGGCATCACTTAAGATGATCCATGAGGTAGGGTACTGGGATACGGACGTGATCCCAGAAGACTATCGAATATTTTTTAAAGCTTTTTTTAAACTCCATGGAAAAGTGGAGGTGGAGCCAATCTTTTTGCCATCATCGGCAGATGCAGCAGAATCCACAAATACCTGGAAAACTTTTGTAAATGATTATGAACAAAAAAAGAGATGGGCATGGGGAGTATCCGATATCCCAACTTTTGTAGAAATGTTTTTTGCAAACAGGGAGGGACCCACTGTAAATAAGCTTTTGAGACTGTGGAAAGTAGTCGAAGATCATCTGTTGTGGCCGGTGAACTGGTTTATGATCACGGCGGGAGTGACGATAATCAGTATTGTGAACCCGGCTTTTGGGCGGAC